>CALVHF010000009.1 GCA_944327295.1 uncultured Desulfovibrio sp.
AATGCGGCCGAATTGACATTCGGCCCCGCTATCCATCCCCACGCTCACGCGTGGGGAATTCCGCGGATTTTGTTAAACACTAGAAGCCCTTTTCCAGCGGCGGCCAGACAAGGCAGTTGTCCGGCACCGAAGCCAGTTCCCTGTCTGCCCTCGTCGCTATGTGGACATGACGGCCCTGCACGCTGACTCTGCCTTCAGCCAGCCACTGCAGTGCCTGGGGATAGATTCTGTGCTCCAGGACATGAATGCGGTTCATGAGATCATCGGTGTTGTCTTCGGCATTGCATGGCACGGCAGCCTGAATGATGACCGGACCGCTGTCCACTTTCATGTCCACAAAGTGCACGGTGCAGCCGGAGAGCTTCACCCCGTACTCCACGGCATCGGCACCGGCGTGCACGCCGCCGCCAAAGGCCGGCAAAAGGGAGGGATGGATGTTAATAACCTTCTGGGGAAAGGCTTCCAGGAAGCCCCGGGTCAGAAGGCGCATGTAGCCTGCCAGCACAATGACCTCGGCACCGCTTTCCCTGAGGGCCTGCACCATGACGGCATCAAAGGCCTCTCGGCTGGCATACTTTGTGTGGTCTTCCATCTTCCAGGGCAGACCCGCAGCTCTGGCTCGTTCCAGAACCCTGGCATTGGGACGGTTGCAGAACACGAGGCGTATGTCCACATCCAGGATGCCGGCCTGCATGAGATCAATCATGGCCTGGGCATTGGTTCCGTTTCCGGAGGCAAGTATAGCTATGGGCAGAGACATAGGCTCTCCTTTGTTATTTGCCGTAATGGGCAATCAGGGCGTCCACGAGATGAGGGATGGTGTAGTTTTCGGGCTGTATCTGCGCCGCAAGGCCATGCCGGGTCAGTGTTTGCGCCGTCACGGGCCCGATGGCAGCCAGAAGAACGGAAGGATGCTCCTTCATGACCTCTGCCGGCACCAGGGAAAGGAAGTTTTCCACCGTGGACGAGGAGCCGAAGGTGACACAGTCCACTTCTCCGGCCAGGATGCGATCAAGGACTTCCTGTCTGGGAGCTTCCTCGGGCACGGTTTCGTAGCAGGGTACCACGTCGACCACGGCATGAGCCTCGCGCAGTGCCTCGGGCAGCACTTCCCTGGCCTTGGCAGCCCTGGGCAGGAGGAAGCGTGCCTTGTCCAGCGGTCCCTGCCTGCGCAGGGCTTCCACAATGCCTTCGGCCACATACTTGTTGGGCACAAGGTCCGCATGCAGTCCGTGGGCTTCCAGGGCACTGGCCGTGGCAGGTCCTATGGCCACAAGGCGGCAGGAGGAAAGGGCCCTGGCATCAAGCCCCTTCCTGCGCAGGGCCTTCCAGAAGAAGCGTACGCCGTTGACGGAGGTGAAGATGACCCACTGATAGGAGCCAAGCTCGGCCACGGCCTGATCAAGCCTGCTCTCGTCCGGCAGGGGATCAATGCGTATGGTCGGAAATTCAATGACTTCGGCACCAAGTTCCTGCAGCCTGGCAGCAAGGCCGCTGGCCTGCTCCCTGGCTCTGGTCACCACAATGCGTCGTCCGAACAGGGGACGCTGCTCAAACCAGTTGAGCTCGTCATGCAGCTGGCACACCTTGCCGACCACGATGACAGAGGGGTTGGTAAAGCCCTGCCTCTTCGCCTCCTCGGGGAGCTGTTCCAGGGTGGAGACAAGGGAGCGCTGCTGCGGTGTCGTCCCCCTGTACACAAGGGCTGCGGGCGTGTCGGCTGGCAGCCCCTCGGCCAGAAGATTGCGCACGATGAAGGGCAGATTCTTCATGCCCATGACAAAGACCAGGGTGGAGGCGCTGCGGGCCAGGGCGGTCCAGTTGATGGCGCTCTGTGCCTTGTCCGGATTCTCATGGCCCGTGACAATGGTGACGGAGGAGGCATAGTCCCTGTGCGTCAGGGGAATGCCTGCGTAGGCCGGAGCCGCAATGGTGGAGGAAATGCCGGGGATTTCCTCAAACTGCACGCCTGCCTGCAGCAGTTCCTGGGCCTCTTCGCCGCCGCGGCCGAAGATGTAGGGATCGCCGCCCTTGAGACGGGCCACCATCTTGCCTTCCCTGGCCTTGGCCACAAGCAGGGCATTGATCTCGTGCTGTTTCAGGGCATGCTGGTCGGCAATCTTGCCCACATAGATGCGCTCTGCGTCCTTGCCGGCAAAAGAAAGGAAACTGGCATTGGCCAGTGCGTCGTAGACAACCACGTCAGCCTTGGCCAAGACATCCCTGGCCTTCAGGGTCAGCAGGCCGAAATCTCCGGGGCCTGCTCCAATCAGATACACTTTGCCGCTCATGCAAGGCCTCCGCGTCCCAGTTCAAGTAATGTGCGTGTGGCAAAACCCGTGGCACCCTTGCTGCACAGGACAGAGCCCTCGTCCGACCAGTCCACTCCGGCAATGTCCAGATGGGCCCAGAGGGTGTCGTCCTTGATAAAGTGCTCAAGGTACAGGGCTGCCGTAATGGCGCCACCTTCCCTGCTTGAAGCCGTATGGCAGATGTCGGCTACAGGGCTTGCCAGCTTCTTTTTGTAGCCCGGCCACAGGGGCAGCTGCCAGTAGTTTTCTCCTGCGCAGTGTCCGGCGCTGATCACCCGTTCCGCAAGAGCCGTATCATTGCAGAAGAGTCCTGCCACCTCATCACCCAGGGCCACGGCGCAGGCACCCGTGAGTGTTGCCACGTCAACGACAGCTGCGGGATTCCAGCGCTCCTGGGCGTAGGCTAGGGCGTCGCAGAGCACAAGGCGGCCTTCTGCATCGGTATTGATGATTTCTATCCTGTCGCCGGAAAGGCCCGTGACCACGTCACCGGGACGGGTAGCATTGCCATCGGGCATGTTTTCTGCCAAAGCAAGCAGACCGACGACCCTGTGCGGCACTTCCTCCTCGGCCAGAGCCATGAGGGCGGCAAAAGTCGCGGCTGCTCCGGTCATGTCGCTCTTCATGAGATGCATTCTGGCTGAAGGCTTCAGAGAAAGGCCGCCGGAGTCAAAGGTAATGCCCTTGCCCACAAGCACCAGGGGCTGTTCGTCCTCATGGCCCTTGGGAGCATACTCCAGAACGACCAAGCGGGGCGGATGGGCCCCGCCTCTGCCCACGGCAAGATGGGCTCCAAAGCCCTCGCGCTCCAGGTCCTGTTCATCCAGAACCTCGCAGCGCACACCTCTCTCCTGAGCCGCCAGTCGGACCTTGCTGGCAAAGGCATCCGGGAAGAGAAGATTGCCAGGCGTATTGGCAAGATCTCTGGCCCTGTTGACTGCCAGGGCAGCTGTTTCACCACGTCTGGCCGCTTCCCTTGCCTGATTGGGCACAAATTCGTCTCTGAAGCCCACAGCAAGCCACTCGACCTTGGGCAGCAGCTCGTCCCTCGTGGTCTGCTTGAACAGCGTGAGCTCGTGATTGGCCAAGACACTGGCATAGACGGCCTCTTCCAGAAGACGGATGCCATTGCCGAGACGCATGAAGCAGTAAAAAGGAATATGCACCGAGGTCAGATGCATGGCCCTGACCCTGCGGACAGCTCTGGCAAAGGCCTCCCGGACCGCTCCCTCGACGCCCTGTCCGGGCTTCTGCCGGCCCAGACCGATAAACATGACACGGGAATAGGGCAGATCGGGATGTCCGTAGACAATGCTGATCTCCTTGTCGCGCCCCGTCACATCCCTCATGCCGGGAGCAATGTGCAAAAAGGGTGCAGCTTCACCAAGTTCCGGGCATGTTTCGAGGATTTTTTCCCCTTCCCAGAGCGGAACAAGGGCAATGTCGGCAGACCACTTGTCTTCGCCGCCTGCCTGAAAACGAATATCCATAAAGGTCAAACTCCTTTTTTTCAGAGAAAAGGACTATACCTGCACAAAGCCTCTCTTGCCAAGCCTTATTCCCAAGCTTCCCCCCTGCTTTGCCTGTCTTTTCCGAAGGTTGATCGGTCAGTCCGCCTCTCCTGGCCCCCTGTCCTGCCGCCAGCTCTGCCACTCCGGTCCCTGCCTGTCCTTGCCGTTTTTCTTGGTCTTCACGGCCTTGTACGATCTCCCTACTCCGCGAGCCTTTCCAAAAGCTTTCGGACTGCCACCCCTGCCATCCTTTCTGTCGCCATGCTTGTCTACATACATGTTCCCTTCTGCCGCAAACGCTGCGCCTACTGCGCCTTCTATTCCAGTGCTCTCCACAACAGGCCTGTGCCCTCAGGCTATCTGCCAGGCCTGCACAGGGAACTGGCCTGGTGGAGCACCCATGTGGCCGACCTTGTTCCAGAACCTTCGGATCAGCGCGTCACCAGCATCTTCCTTGGCGGAGGCACGCCGAGCCTGCTTGAACCCGCAGACGTGGGCTGTCTTCTGGACGCTCTGGCGAGGAACTTCTCCCTGGCAGAAAATGTAGAAGTCACCCTTGAGGCCAATCCCGATTCCCTGCACACAAAAGAGCGCGCCCTGGACTTTCGCAGGGCCGGCATCAACAGACTCTCCCTGGGCGTGCAGAGCCTTGAGAAAGAGGAGCTCAGGATCATGGGCCGCATTCACGGCCCCGAGGAAGTCCGCCAGGCCTGCGAGGCCATTCATGCGGCAGGCTTTTGCTCCTTCAATATGGATCTCATCTGGGGGCTGCCGGAACAGAGCCTGAACGGCTGGCTCAGCGTACTGCAACGCGCATGCAGGCTTGGCCCGGATCACATTTCCGCCTACAGCCTGACCCTGGAAGAGGGCACGCCCCTGGCCGAGGCTGTTGTCAGGGGACGGCTCGAACTGCCCTCGGAAGAGGTGACGACAGCCATGTTTCTTGAAGGCCATGCCCTGCTTGCCGCCGAAGGCTTCAGCCACTACGAGATTTCCAACTACGCACGACAAGGTCATGTCTGCCGCCACAATATGGGCTACTGGCAGCAGCAGGACTACCTTGGCCTGGGGCCTGGAGCTGTCTCGACACTGAAGGATGTACGCTTCGCCCAGCCGGAAGACTACAGTCTATGGCTTGAGCACATGGAGCAGGGCGCCATTCTGCCCGAAACAGAAGTCCTGCCTCCGTCCACGAAGACTGAAGAACTAGTCATGCTCAGTCTGCGCACGGCCAGAGGCCTCAGCCTCTCAAGCTACAGTCAGGCCTGCGGCCGGGACTTTCTGGAAGAAAACAGGTCCCTTGTGCAGGCTCTGCTCAGGGACGGACTGGCTGTCCTTGTCCGCCAAGATACTGAAGGAGATGGCAACACTGATAAAAAAAGTCTCCGGAACAGTGGCAGCATGCACTTTACCCTGACACCGGAAGGCATGCTCGTGTCCAATGATATCATATCCCGGCTCTTTGCCGACATGGGTGCCGGCAAATAAGATAAAAAAGACTGCTCTGCTTTTTTCAAAGATGTATTGACAGAATGAATGCATTTTCTTATAAAGAGATACTTCTTCCGTTGCATGTAGAAGAACAGGCCTGAGCTGTCCTATTCCTGACAAGTTTGATCCGCTTGTGCAGGAAGGAAGACAGCAGGCCATGGAAAAACGAGGAAAACATGCTCGAAGTAAAGGGAACGTACAACACTGCCAAGGTGTTTACCGATGACGTGGACAGTGTTTCCCTGGCCCAGATACGGGAACTGTGCGATCAGGAATTTGTCGCCGCAAGCCGCATCCGCCTCATGCCGGATGTGCATGCCGGTGCCGGGTGCACCATTGGCACTACCATGACCATAACCAACAAAATCGTGCCTAATCTCGTGGGCGTCGACATCGGTTGTGGTATGGAAACAGTGCGCATCAGCGAAGATCACCTGGATTTGCCAAGGCTTGATGCCCTGATTCACGAAAGGATACCGGCAGGCTTTGATACGAGAAAAACACCGCACGCCCTGCTTGCGGACATCAATCTCAAGGATCTGTGCTGCCTCGATCGCGTGCACCGCAAGCGTGCGGAACTGAGCATAGGCACCCTGGGCGGCGGCAATCACTTCATCGAGGTGAATCAGGATGACGAGGGAAGGCTCTATATCGTCATCCATTCCGGCAGTCGTCACCTGGGGCTAGAAGTGGCCCATCACTACCAGGAAACAGGTTTTCAGGTCCTCAACGGATCGGATGGGGCCAGCCGCAAAGCGCTGGTGGAACGCCTCAAGGCCGAAGGACGGGCCAGGGAGATTCAGGCCCGGCTCAAGGCTCTCAAGGAAATCGTCCGCTGCCCGGTTCCAAGGGATCTTGCCTATCTGAGCGGCGATCTCTTTGAGCAATATGTGCACGACATGAAGATCGTGCAGCACTTCGCCCTGCTCAACCGCAAGGCCATGATGGAGGAAATTCTCTCCGGCATGAACCTGCATGTGGAAGAGCAGTTCACAACCATTCACAACTATCTTGACACGGAGCACATGATTCTGCGCAAGGGTGCCGTCTCTGCCCGCAAGGGCGAGCTTTTGCTCATTCCCATCAACATGCGCGATGGAAGCCTCATCTGTGTCGGCAAGGGCAACGAGGATTGGAACTGCTCGGCACCCCATGGTGCCGGTCGGCTGATGAGCCGGCACAAGGCCAGACGCAGCTTCACCGTGGACGAGTTTGCAGCCCAGATGCACGGCGTCTACTCCACATCCGTAAATTCCTCGACCATCGACGAGTGCCCCATGGCGTACAAGAGCATGCAAAACATCCTCGATAATATCGGGCCCACTGCAGACGTGCTCAGAATCATCCGTCCCATCTACAACTTCAAGGCCTGCGGCGACTAGCACAAGGCCCTGTCCGGCCCCCTTCCTGTCCCGGGAAGCCAGGCCCGCCTTTCCAGCTCTTTTTTGCGGCCCCTGTTCATCCGATACATTGTGTACAAAGGGCCGCACCATACAGAGGCAGGCCTCTGTCCCATCTCTTTCCGGGGCAGAGACCTTCTTTCCTCTTATCTGCTTCTCTTTGTGTCGTCCTGCCAGCGATCAAAGGCAGCACTCCAGCAGACCTTTTCGTCGGCAGCACCGTCGTCCGTCGCGGAGCCCGGAACGCGCCCTGCCAGAAACTGGGGAATCTCGTCTGCCAGGAAGGCAAAGCTTGCCTGCACGCCCACGACTCTACGCCTGTCCAGGGACAGATCGTCACAGCCTGCCTCCGCATCGATATCGGCGCCCAGGAAGACAAATTCCCAGCCCTGCTTCTTTTGCTCGTCAATCATGCTGCGGATGTTCTTCCGGCTGTACTCGCGACTGAAATTTTCCGAGTTTGCGGGTGGGCGGCCGCTGCCCTTGCCGCTGCCGTTTTTTTCCAGTGTCTCAATTCTGGCCAACAATTGCCGGACCCGTGCCTTGAGGCTCATGTTTTCAGTCTGCAGCCTGGCATTGTCGGCCTTGAGCTCCATAATTTCAGCCACCCCCCTGTCCAGGTAAGCCTTTACAGGTTCCGGAGTAAGGCGAACGCTCTCATCTCCTCTGGTGTCATTTGCACGGGAAGATGTGTCTTCGGCATCTGGCCGGCAGGTTGGCAGCTTCGGTTACTCATGTCTGCTAACTACCCAAAATCAAAGGATGTGGTAACCACCCCCTGAGCGGATACGCTATTGTGCTATTTCAGTAGGAGATGGAGCCACAACTGCCATTATAGAGCAGTATATCAGAGGTCAAATGCGGCCGAATTGACATTCGGCCCCTCTATCCATCCCACACGCGTGGGGAATTCCGCGGATTTTGTTAAAACTGCCCATGGTATCGCCTTCCAGGCCTGCCATGGATCCGCTGTTGTCCAGAATGAAAGCGATTTCACAAAGATCCCGGCTCATAACTGCCTCCGTATCTGCAAGAGTGTTTGTGCACTGCATGCCTCAAGGAACAGTCCATTGTCTCCTTGGGCATGCACTCTTCACTAGCAGAAAGCCGGGTCAGAGGTGTCGCCTGTGAAGCGACACGACAAGTTTTTTCAAGGACCTGCAGGATCACCCCTGCTGCAGGGAAAGAAGCTGCGTTGTGGCCAGATGCTCCATCTGCTCACAGATACCCAGGACCTGCACAGGATCGTTGCCTGCAGCACACAGACCGTGCCTGGCCATGAAAACAGCCTGAATGTGCTCGTCTCCAAGACAGGCAGCCACATGTTCTGCCAGCATGGCTCCGCCAGGGGTAATGGCACCCACAAAGCCCAGCCTGTCGCGCCAGACCTGGGCCTCGAAGAGGGACAAGGCCAACATCTGCTCTCTTGGCACACGCAGGGACAGGGCCAGCAGGGCCGCAGGGTGCACGTGGAGAATACAGCTCACATCGCTGCGCCTGCGATAGATGGCAGCATGCATGGCGGTCTCGCTGGACAGGGATCTCCCGCAGATCAAGCTTCCGTCTGTCCGCGCCAGGGAAATGTCGCTGATTGTCATATGGCCCTTAGCCACACCGGTCCCGGTCACAAAGAAGACCGAACCCTCGGAGGGGCGCATGCTCATGTTGCCGTTGAAGCCACGCAGAAAGCCGCACGTCCAGGCATCGCGGCACGTGGTCAACATGCCTGTCAGAATCTTTCGGCACTCTTCCCTGTCCATGCCATATCTTTGCAGGTCCTTTCGGGTCCAGCCCACGGACGAAAGCCAGCGTTCTTCGGGATGTTTCATGACCGTCTCCTTCTTCTGTCTGTACAGATCTGATCGCAGGCAAATGGCCTCATGAAGAGAAATGATCAAAGCCCTTGAGGGAGGACAAAGGTTCCCTGTTGCAGTAGATGGCCTCGCCTTCGGTCACCACGCCTATTTCCCAAAAATCCGGAATGGCCGCATGCAGGGCCGAGAGCATGTCCGGCGCGCAGCTGCCGAGCAGGGCATAGTCATCGCCCCCGATCAGGGCCTCGTGTACGGGATTGCGGCTGTTGCGACGGCTCCATTCGAGCAGCTCCGCCTGCAAAAGCCCTGCCGGTATGATAAGCTCTGCGCCAAGGCCGCTGCCTTCCTTGCCCCAGACGCCCATTTCACCGGTCTGCCCTAGAAGGCGCGGCAAATCGCGCACAAGACCGTCGGACACATCCATCAGTGCCGGAGGCCTGGCATTCATGCCCACCCTGGCCAGCATGAGCCCTGCGTCCACCTTGGGTTCGGGCTTGAGCAGTGCCTGGCAGGCCTTGGGCCATTCCTGGACGGCCTCGCGACCATGGGCCTCCAGTTCCATCAGGCCAACCCGGGCAAGCCCCAGGGCGCCGACCACAAAGAGCACGTCTCCGGGCATGGAGCCGCCGCGGGAAAGAAAGCCCCCCTCGCCTATCACCTCACCCATGACCGTGACGGAAATCTGCAGATCCCTGGTCCGTGAGAGATCGCCGCCGATCAGGGCCATATTGTACTTGGCAGCCAGGGACCCCATGCCGCCAAGAAAGGCATTGAACCAGGCATTGTCCAGATCTGCAGGAAGCCCCAGGTTGAGGGTAAAGGCCAGGGGACGCGTGCCGCAGGCTGCGAGATCGCTGATATTGCAGGCCAGGGACTTGTGGCCTATTTCCTCGGCCGAGCAATAGGATCTCCGGAAGTGCACGTCCTCCAGAAAGAGATCCGTGCTGACGGAAAGGGGCTTGCCCGCAGGCAGCAGGGCGCAGTCATCGCCTCTGCCAAGCAGTATGCCCGGTTTTCGGAGGGGGAAATAGCGTCCCAGTGTATTGAGGATATCGTCCTCGGAATGAAAGGCTCCAATGTGGGCTGTCATCACTTTTCGGCGCACAGGGCTCCTTGCGGAGCATGCACCGCCTCCTTGCTTTGCGTCTGGCAGGCAAACGGACATGGGTTTTCGGACAGGATTTCAGACCGGTTCGGGATGCGGGCCCTACTTCGACTTGACATAATTGACATTCTCCCCCCCGCTTACGCAGGAGGATTCCCTCCTGCGCTGACCTTGCGGTCAGTCGCTTCGGCGGGTTCCTGCTGCTGGACGACTTGCGCCGACTCACTTGAGCTGAAGCTATCTTCTTCAGCTCCCCTCAGGCTCTAAGGCGCTGCCCGCGCCCGAGTATATTCATTGCGGCAACACAGTCCGCATTCCTCGCAAATCCGCAGTTCACACACTTGAAAACTGTCTGTTTGGGACGATTTTGCAGAGATGATCGCGCCGTCTATCGGCACTCCTTTTCTGGAGCCTGGCACTCTTTGCCCGAAGTTTCTTCCAGTTCCTTGAGAACCTGTTTTATATTTGAGTCTTCTTTGCAATTTGGCAAGCTTCTCAAGATGATCCTTGAGCGCGTTGATCGGGGGCCAGGCAGTGCCGTCCGAGAGCGTGACCGTGTTGGCACACCCTCATCAAGTCCGACTTCGATGTCACTTGCAGGGTGTCTGGACTCGTCCACTTCCTGCTCGGTCAGAATCGAAGCAGACCAGCCGCCGGCTTTGCGACTGACAGTGACGCTCCTTGCCGTGCCCTCAATGAAGCGACTTCCTGTGATACTTCACCCAGCCTCTTTGGAAGGGAGGGCTGCCGACCGCCCTCATCGATCTTGAAGGCTTGCGGAGAGCGAAAATTGTTCGTTGACTGGAACTTCTTGTGAAACTTTGGGAAATTTGTCCTCCCCTCCCAAAAGTTGATGAATCCCCGTTCCAGGTCTTTGAATGCTTGCTGCCACATCTGGCTGTGGCCTTTGGCAAGCCACTTCTTATCCTCCTCCTGCGTCCATTGAGAAAACAGATTTGCCAGGGCAGTGCAGGAAAACCGAAACTCTGGATTCTGCTTGCGCTGTTCGTTGTACCACTCAATTCCCTTGTTGCAGACAAGACGTGCACAACCGCAAGAGCCTGCAAAATCCCTGGTTTGCGCGCCATTTGGCTTGAGCTTGAAGAAATATGCCTTGTAACGAGAACTCATGACACTTCCTTAGCCTGGAATTCGTCAAGGGACAATGCGAGCCTTTCATCCTCACTCTTACGGATGGGGCTTTTCGACGCATCTGATAAAGGACGCCATGATGTTCTTGATCCCCAGCACAGGGAACTTGATCTGCAGGACATTGTTGTCCTGCACGCCCATAATGAGGCCCTCACCAAAGATGCTGTGCTGGCATTTCCTGATGGTCCCGGCCCTGATGGCCGGCAGTACCTCAAGGGCCGAAACGAGCGGACCGTCTTCCTCGCCCCTGTTCCGGTCCGGGGCCTCTTTCCTGTCCTGTCCGCCTGCAGCCTGATCCTGTTCGCCCTGGCCCTGTGCAGGCCGTCTGCGCCAGGCAGGTATGGGCGAAGGGACACTGTGGCTCGCACCAGAGGTCGGGACGATCCGCCCCGTGGCGCTGCCCTTGCAGAGTATGCGATCCTCTTCCTCCAGTTCGTCCAAAAAGGGACTGACAGAACAGAACGAATCGCCGCCATAGCTGGCCGCGCTTTCCGAACGCCTGTACCAGTAGAGCTCGAGATTGTCCCTGGCCCTGGTGCAGGCCACATACATGAGCCGGCGTTCCTCTTCCATGGCCTCCTGACGCAAGATCGCAAAGCGCGAAGGCAGACGGCCTTCCACAAGATCCAAGATGAGGACATGCTTCCATTCCAGGCCCTTGGCGGAATGGATGGTGGAGAGGGTCACAAAGTCCTCGTCCTGCCCTTCCTGATCCACGCTGTCCAGCAGGAGTTCTGCCACAAAGAGATCCAGCTCCTCGGCCGTGCTTGCCAGGGATGCGATTTCCTGCAGGCCCAGCCAGCGCACGGGAGCGTCTTCGGGGTAGAGCTCCTGCAGATGCGGTTCATAGACCTCCATGACCTCGCGCACCGTGTCGGCAACGCTCTTCTCTTCCCCGGCAAGCCGCTTCAGCAGATCCAGTTCCTCGAAAAGACGAGGATGACTTGTACGGAACCGGCTCTCCGCCTCGGGCAGGCCGAGCCCGGCAAAAATCTTTTCTGCCGTCTTTGGGCCAATCTTTTCATGCATGAGCGCCACCCTGCTGAAGGAGGCATAGTCCCTGGGATTGATGATGAGGTGCAAATAGGCCAGCAGATCCTTGACGTGGGCCGCTTCCTGAATGCGAAGCCCTCCGTATTTCTTGTACTTGATCCCAAGGGCCGTCAGCTCCGCCTCGACCTGGTAAGACTGGTAGCCCGAGCGGAACAGGACGGCAATGTCCGAGGGCTCGTTGTCCTTGAGCAGGGCTTCCACCCGCCTGGCAACGCACTTGCCCTGCTCCACGTCCGATCCGCAGCAGATCACCCTGGCCGGGCTGCCGCCCGTGCGGACGGCCCTGAGCACCTTGGCATAGCCTTCGGTGGCATGACTCATGACCCTGTTGGCCACCTGCAGCACAGGCTGCACGGAGCGGTAGTTTTCCTCCAGGGCCACGATGCGGGTGTTGAGGAAGCGCTTGGGAAAGTCCAGGATATTACGGACCGTTGCTCCGCGAAAGGCATAGATGGACTGGGCTTCGTCACCCACGGCCATGACCGAGCGATCGTCCGTGAGTCCGCCGGCCATGTACTCTATGAGGCGCGCCTGCACGAGGTTGGTGTCCTGGTATTCGTCCACCAGGATGTGCAGATATCTGGATCGCACATAGCGCAGGGCTTCGGGATCCTTCTGCAGGACATCCTCCAGTTCGTAGAGCAGGTCGTCATAGTCGAGCAGGCCTGCCTTGCGCTTGTAGTCTTGATAGGCTTTGTGGATCTGGTCAAGCTCCATGGAATAGGGGAGGATCTGGGGCGACTCGTTCTGCAGGATGGACTGCAGGGACTGTTCCTTGTTTCTGGCCTTGCTGAACAGGCTCACTATGGCCTGCGTCTTGGGAAAGCCGCGTATGCCCTTGCCTATGCCGCTCTCTTCCCGGCAGCGCTTCACGGCTTCCTGCTGATCCGTGCTGTCCATGACGCTGAAAGGACGTTCCTCAAGCCAGAAGGGCTTGAACTTGCGCAGAATCCTGTAGGCAAAGGCGTGAAAGGTTCCTCCATAGAGGCCATTGAGCTCGGATCCAAGCAGATCCGTAGCCCGGTCCAGCATTTCCCGGGCAGCCTTGCGCGTGAAGGTGAGCAGGAGGATGTTGTGCGGAGCAACGCCGTGCTCCACAAGCCAGGCTAGTCGGAAGACTATGGTTCTGGTCTTCCCTGTCCCAGCGCCGGCTATGACGAGCATGGGGCCGTTGGGCGAGGAAACCACCTTGTACTGGGCTGAATTCAGCAAAGATTCGTATGCAAGCATGCCTTCTCCTGATGCACGGACAATTGCAGGGGATATTTGCAAGGGACATGCAGCCTAACGGCTGCGCAGCAGGGCAAACCATTCCCTGGACGGTGTGCGGGTCAGGAAGAAGATGGCAGCACAGTCCATGAGCACGGCCAGGGTGCGGCAGACAAAAAGCCCCTGGGAGTGTTCCAGCAAGTTCAGGGCACCGTAGGCAAGGAAGCCGATGTTGACAGCGGTCAGGACAAGGACACCCCACAAGGGCCAGGCAAGACAGCGGCTCAGGGCGAAGGCAAGCAGGCCTTCCAGCAGGGCGGCTATCCCCATGTGCACCAGCACGGTCTGCATGATGCCGTTGCCTGCGGCAGAGGCTTCGATCCAGTGCACATCACCGGTGATGATGAGAAACATCAGGGACACGCAGCAGGCTGCGTACAGGAAAATGATGCCGTAGCGCATGTCTTCCGGCTTTTCCGGCAGAGGCGGCAACTCCTGTTCCCTGTTCTGCTTTTCTCTGTAGTCGCGTGCTTTCTGAATACTTGTCCGCATGTCTCCTCCCTGGCCTCGCAAACGTCTGTCTAGTGTCTAATTTTAAAATTATGTCATGATATCTAGACAATGAAATGTAGTAATTTCAACTAGATGTAAGTAGACGAATTTATCAATTTAGACACTAGTGGCCCAGCTTCTTGATGTCAGCTTCCAGCTGCGTGCGGATCTGCTGCCCGTGCTCGCTGTTGCACCAGTTTCTGAAGCTGGCACGCCACTGATTGAAATCCATGAATTGCTGTTCCAGGAAGGTCTCGGAGCCCTGTACCCAGATGTTGAAAAGCTGCAGCTCTATCTGGAAGCTATGCGTGTCAAAATAGGCCGCAACGCTGCCCTGGGGGATGATGTTGCCTTCGTATTCCCTGCGAATGAAGTCACAGACGGCATTGCGCGACGTTTCAAGGGTGGCTTCCTTGCCGTTGAGCTGTTCGGCCATGTGAATGAGGGCGCCGTAGTTCTCACGGATGCGCGACATGGCCTGATCCGGAATGCCGATATAGATCCTGGCTTCCTTGCCGGCCTGTTCCTCTTCCTCCATAAGGAAGTAGAAACGAATCCAGTTTTCAAAGATGATGGCATCCAGCATGCTCTGAATGGCCTGTTTGAACTGCTCCTGTTCCTGGGGCATATCCTTGTCTCCTTACAGTCTTTGGGCTTACTCGGCCCTGTTGCGCGCTGCATCCGCTGCAGCAATGATGGTTTGCGCGTCTGCGTCCACATCAACAGGCAACTGAGCCAGCCGGCAAAAATCGTCGGCCGTGTCGATGTCAAGCTTCACATCGGGCCTGCGCAGCCACTCCTCCTCGGGGTCAAAGGTGGCAATGTCAAACTGCTCCCTGTTGTCCCAGATGTAATTGAGGCAGTGCTCGCGCTGGGAGGGTTCCGTGGCCCTGCGGCCGATATCTTCCAGAAGCTCGCGACTGAGGATTTCTGCGCCCAGGCCGTCCGGCCAGAGATTTTCCCTGGGAATGTGGTTGTAGCAGTAGTCGTGGCTGCCGGCCTCGTAGAAGCGCACAAGCCTGTCTATGGCCTCGCCCCAGATAAAGGGATTGTCGGCACAGACACGGACGATGCGGTCTGCGTGCACGCTGCGGGCGGCCACAAGGAAGCGGTCCAGCACGTCGGTCTCGGATCCTTCCACCACCTCAATGCCCTGCCTGCGCAGATGCGCGGCCAGGACGGCATCCCTGGGCGTCTGCGGGCAGGCCACAACCACCCTGTTCAGTGTCTGCGCACTGCGCACCCTCTGCACCACCCAGTCTATGAGCGCTCGTCCTCGCAGACAGAGCAGGGACTTCATGGGCAGGCGATTCGAGCCAAGCCTGGCCTGTATGATGGCTACGGTGTTCACTAGATTGTCCTCTCCTGTTCCTGTGCATCCCGAGTCTCCCCTGCATCCCTGCCCGTATCGGAAAGCAGGGCTGCAGCAGGATTTTCGAGGGGCAGCATGTCGCAGATGCGCTTGATAACCTTGGCCTTGTTGTTTGTAAAATCCTGACGGCTCATGCGTTCGAAAAAGCGGCTGCGCACCTCGGGCCTGAGCATGGCCCGGAAGGCATGATCTATCTTCCTGTCCGTCACCTTATCCATGAGCCCCATAAAGACAAAGCCGTTCACAGGTCTGGCAAAGGAGTGACGGGCTTCCCGCTCATGGGTGGCAAAGACCATGCTAGGCACGCGCATGTGGGCAAGCTCGTAGGTGGTCCGGCCTGCCGAGCACAGGCACAGGTCCGCGCCCTCCATCATGCGGCTCATGACATTGGTGGCCCAGGTAAAGCTGATGGCCGGATTGTCCAGCTCTCTGAGGCGCTGCTCCATCTCGTATCTGTGCACGTAGCCGGGACCGGCCACAATGCGGATGGCTATGCCAAGCTTTCGGCAGATGGGCTCCACCACATTGAGCACGCGCAGGGAGAAGTTGCGTTGATCCGTGCCGCCAAAGGTGATGAGCACGGTCCTGATGTCGCTGCGAAAGGTATTGCGGGAGGCATTGACGAACTCGTCGCGCAGGCAGAACCAGTCAGGCCCGCACAAGCAGTGCTCCGTGCCCGATGAGGCATCGTAGACCGCATTGATGACCAGATCGGCGAGGTCTGCGCCCTCGCCCTCGTCCTCAAAGTTGACGCAGCGGACATTGGCCTTGCGCAGGGCCCCCATGTACTGGGCATCGGTATTGAGGATGTCGTTGACAATCAGATCGGGACGCAGGCGCAGCACCGTGTCTTCCAGATTCTCCTCGCCCTGCCTTGTGCAGTGATAGTCCTTCTGGGCTATGCTCTCCACGGCCAGCTCGGATTCTCGTGTGCAGACAAAGGAAATCTTGTGGTCCACGATTTCGTGGGCCAGCATAAGCGCCCTGTAGATATGTCCCATGCCTATGGCCGGCCAGCCGGCCACGACAAAGACAATATGCCTGCGCCTGAGCAGGTGCTCGCAAATCCACCAGTCCTGATAGGACTGGATCTCTATGGCCCTATCATTGAGGAAGTAGGGGATGACATTGTTCATACGGGCGGAATAGCCCGAATTGAGGGCTCGAAGCAGAGGTTCGGAGCGCAGAATGATGAGCGCACGGCTCTCCACCACGACTTCCCGCTCGCCCACATCCTCGTTCAGAAGCTGTTCCAGGTTCTTGCCCTGAACGCTCCAGACGCGCTGATGCACGCTCTTGACGGTCACAAGGCTGTCGCACTGTGCCTGTTCGTACTTGTGCCAGGCATCCTCCACATCTACCCAGGTAATGAGGGGGCAGGAGGCCCGCAGAATCAGGCAGTGCTCGTAGCGCACAGCCAGTTCGTTCAGGACCTCCCGCATCTCGGCGACAATGTTCAGGGTACGAAACTTCAGATCCTTGTTGCGCCTGTACTGGACTCCTGCCCGCTCACTGATGAGCGAGATTTCCTGACTGTCTGTCAGAACATAGATGTCTTCCTTGGGGGCCACTGCCCGGGCAGTGGCAATGCCGCGCTCAATGAGCGTCACTCCGGCCAGCTTCTTGACAAGCTGATCCGGAATGACCGCGTTCTTCTTGATGGCAGGTATGATGATACAGCGCTTGGACATACTCGCTCCGCCTTCTAGGCAAGGGATGCCATGACTTCCCTGGCAGAGGTCAGCATGTAGTCAAAGTCCTCGTCACTCATCCACAGATGGAAGGGGAAGGAAACCATGGTATCGTAGAACAGATCGCCGTTGGGGCAGTCGGCGCTGCCCAGTCCCAGCCGCTTATAGTAGTCGTAGCGGTTGAGGGGAATGTACTGCACCACGCACTTGATGCCCTTTTCCTCGTACATGGCACGCATGAAGGCATCACGCTTTTCCTGGCCCGAGGTCATGCGGGCAACCAGCAGGTGGTAGTTGTGCCTGCGGCTCTCCTCTCGCAAGAATTCCAGTTCCGGATAATCCGCCATGCCGTCGATGAAGCGCAGGGCGCGTTCCCTCTTGGCATCGTTGATGGCATCAATGCGCTCCAGAAGCTTGGTGCCCAGGGCGCATTCCACTTCGCCCAGGCTGTAGTTGTTGGGCTGCAGCATCATGCCGTCCAGCATGGGCATGTCCACATTGCCCATGGCAGGCTTCCAGTAGTCCTTGCGCTCGAAATTGTAGGCGCAGTGGCCGTTGTGGCGCACCATGGGCACAACGGGCCACAGGGCCGGATCCCTGACATAGAGCATGCCGCCTTCGCCAAGGGTGGTCAGATTCTTGTGGGAATGGAAGGAAAAGGTGGCCATGTCGCCGAAGCTGCCGGCCTTCTGGCCGTTCAGTTCGGAGCCGATGGCCTGGGCCGCATCCTCGATGAGGATCACCTTGCGCTCGCGGCACAGGGCCACGATTTCAGGCATGTCGGCCACATAGCCGTACAGATGCACCACAACCACGGCCCTGGTCCGCGGCGTCATGGCCTTCTCAATGGTCTTGGCCGTCACCACGTGGGTGTGCAGATCCACATCGCACCAGGCCATTTGGGCGCCCTTCTTGATATAGGGGTAGGCAGAGGCCGTGAAAGTATGCGAGGGCATGACGACCTCGTCGCCCGGCTTGAAGCAGCACAGCTGGGCAGACAGCTCCAGGGCCGAAGCGCCGTTCATCATGGTAAAGCAGCTGCCCTGAGGCACATTCTGGTATCTGGCAAAGGCTGCCTCAAATTCCTGCATGTAGCGCCCCTGGGTCAGAGGCTCGGCAGTGCGCATGGCTTCTACCACGACAGCTATTTCTTCTTCTGTATAACGGATGGAACGTCCGCTGAAATTGATACGAAGATCCATGGTCTTTGAACTCCACATCATGAAACGCAGCAAGCATCGGGGCTCTGCGTCATGCAAACGGCGTATGCCTGCTCTCCTGTTTTTCCCTGCCAGAAAAAACAGAAAAACTTGCCCCCGGCGCGGGCTTTTTGCGAGAAGCCTGTGCCGGGAAGCAAGATATGCTCTTCAGATACAAATTACATGCGCTTGAAGCGGGCAGTGACATTCTCGAGCGTCAGGACAGAACGGAAATTCGGTCCCAGGGCATTGGTAAGCGGCTTTTCGTGCACAATGCTTGCGCCATAGAGCTGTTCGTACTGAGCCTCGGTCAGATTCTGGCAGATGCCCTTCTTCAGCTGCACACCCTGCTTGTCCATCATCTCCATCATTTCCGTGTACTGCTTCGGATAGATGTCTTCCAGCACGGACAGGGCGTAGCAGTTGGCTATGCCGTGGTGCATGTGCAGTACCATGGAGAGACCGGCACTCAGAGGATGGACAACGCCCACGAAGCCTGCAGCAAGACCGCCCAGGTAGGAGGCAATCATGAGCTTTTCCCTGTTTTCGGGAGCCATCATGTCATCGGAGAGGAAGACCTGTCTGGACAGGTCGATGGCCTTTTCGGCCAGGGCATCCACAACGACATTGCGGTAGGAACCGGACAGGCTCTCGAAGCAGTGCATGTAGGTGTCAATGCCCGTATAGAAAAACTGTTCCCTAGGCACGGTGACAAGCAGGTCGGGATCTAGGACAAGCTGATCGAACATGGTGAAATCGCTGTTCATGCCCAGCTTGAGATTCTTGACCTCGTTGCACAGCACACCCGTGCGGGAGGACTCGGAGCCGGTCCCGGACAGGGTCGGGCAGCCGATCTTGTAGGGGGCGGGATTCTTGACCAGTTCCCAGCCCTGATAGTCTTCGGCCCTGCCCGGATTGGTGAGCAGGTTGCCGACACACTTGCAGGTGTCCATGGTGGCACCGCCACCAAAGGCCAGCAGGACAGAAGCGGTGCGACCGTCAAGTTCCTTCCTGACCTGCTCCGTGTACATGTCTATGCCGTCTGTGGTGGGCTCTTCCGTCGTGTCCACGAAGACAACGATATCTTCCCCGGCAATGGGCAAACGATCCGGCAGATCGTTGTGTTTGAAGAAGTGATCAAAGAACCATACTGCAGGTTCTCCGTTTTCCCTGTGCGGGGCAATGATGCCCTCAAGCTGGGAGATGGATCCTTGGCCAATCATGACATGGCCAACATTCTTGGCATTCCGGTATGAAGTCTCTGCCATTCATGTTCTCCAGAGAGACCTGGAAGCTCTGCCGCCCTGCACAATACAGGGGTTCAAGACTTCCTTGCGAGGGTAAAGGCTGAATGAAAAGGGAATGGGACTGTTCCAGAAACGCTTCCGGAAGGACGCCCTCCGGAAGGCTTGCGTCCAGGCGAGCGTGTTCCCGGGACCTGTTTTGCGGGAGACGGCAGCCCCCTACAGTCCGAGGCGGCTGCGCCAGGACAGCATGGTGTTCTGCAGGAGCATGGCTATGGTCATGGGGCCGACACCACCGGGCACGGGGGTAATGGCCCGTACCTTGCCGCGGACATTATCATAGTCCACATCGCCGCACAGGCCCTGCTCGGTCCTGTTGATGCCCACGTCAATGACAACGGCGCCTTCCTTGACCATGTCGGCAGTGATGAATTTCGGTCGGCCAATGGCGGCAAAGAGGAAATCCGCCTCGCGGCAGACCGAAGCCAGATCGGCCGTCTGGGAATGACAGACCGTGACCGTGGCATTGCCGAACTTCCCAGGTCGCATGAGCAGGGAGGCGAGCGGCTTGCCCACAATGTTGGAGCGGCCCACGACAACGGCCTTCCGGCCTTCGGTGGGCAGGTCATAGCGGCGCAGAAGCTCTATAACGCCGGCAGGCGTACAGGACACGAAGCCCGGCAGCCCCAGCACGAGCCGACCCACGCTCACGGGGTGAAAACCGTCCACGTCCTTGTCGGGATCAATGGCCAGAAGGCACTTGTTGGCATCCAGCCCCTCCGGCAGGGGCAGCTGCAGGAGGATGCCGTCCACCTCGGATTTGCCGTTCAGGGAAGCAATAAGCTCAAGCAGCTCCGTCTGGGAAACCGTTGCAGGCAGCCGATAGGCAAGGGAACGTATGCCTGCCTGTTCGCAGGCCCGTTCCTTGTTGCGCACATAGACCTGAGAGGCAGGATCCTCGCCAACCAGAATGACGGCCAGTCCCGGAGCCCGCAGGCCCCTGGAGACTGCATCTCGAATTTCACTGCTGATTTCTCCGCGCACATCCGCGGCTGTCTTCTTACCATCTAATATAAGCACGTGGGACACATCCTCAAGAACCCTGAAGGCTGCCGTGCCCGCCAGGTTCTTTGTTTGCAGGGGCCAGGCTCATGGCCTGGCCCCTGACGGCAAGGGGTTGGTTACAGGCTACTTCGCAGGCTCTTCCTCTGTGAGCATGACGTACTGGGAAGCCAGGTCGGCACCGCAGTAGGTGGCGGCCGTCTCCAGTTCTTCCTCGATGCGCAGCAGCTGGTTGTACTTGCAAATTCTTTCGGAACGGCACAGGGAGCCGGTCTTGATCTGGCCGGCATTGACGCCCACGGCCAGGTCGGCAATGAAGCTGTCCTCGGTCTCGCCGGAACGGTGGGAAATGACCGTGGCGTAATTGTTGTTCCTGGCCAGCTCGATGGCGTCCATGGTCTCTGTCACGGTGCCAATCTGGTTGAGCTTGATGAGAATGGCGTTGGCAATGCCCTCGGAAATGCCCTCATACAGGATGGAGGGATTGGTGACAAAGAGGTCATCGCCCACAAGTTGAATCCTGTCGCCCAGCCTGTCGGTCAGGGTGCGCCAGCCGGCCCAGTCGGATTCGGCCATGCCGTCCTCGATGGAGAAGATGGGGTAGCGCTTGCAGAAGTCATCCAACCATTCGACCATTTCGTCGCTGGTGAATTCCTTGTTTTCACCGGCAATGACGTACCTGCCATCCTTGTAGAATTCAGAAGAGGCAGCATCAATGGCCAGCAGCACTTCGGAACCGGGATTGTAGCCGGTTTCCTCAATGGCCTTCATGATATAGGCAAAGGCTTCCTCATGGCTTCTCAGGTTGGGCGCGTAACCGCCTTCGTCGCCCACTGTGGCAGACAGGCCGTCCTTCTTGAGGAGCACGCCCAGGGTGTGGAAGATTTCCGAACCCATGCGCAAGGCGTCACGGAAGGTCTTGGCGCCCACGGGCATGATCATGAATTCCTGGATGTCCAGGTTGTTCGGGGCATGTGCGCCGCCATTGAGGATGTTCATGAGCGGAACGGGCAGGACCTTGGCATTGATGCCGCCAAGGTAGTTGTACAGGGGCTGGCCCACGTACTGGGAGGCTGCACGGGCCACGGCCATGGAAACGCCGAGCAGGGCATTGGCACCGAGGCGGGACTTGTTGTCCGTGCCGTCGAGGTCAAGCAGTGCCTCGTCCAGGGCCACCTGGTTCAGGGCATTCATGCCCACGAGAGCAGAGGCAATTTCCTCGTTCACGTGCTCCACGGCCTGGAGCACGCCTTTGCCATGGTAGCGGTTTTCTTCTTTGTCGCGCAATTCAAGCGCCTCGCGGCTGCCTGTAGACGCACCGGAGGGCACAGCGGCACGTGCTGCAATGCCGCTTTCCAGGGTCACTTCGACTTCAACGGTGGGATTGCCGCGGGAATCAAGGATTTCGCGGCCCAGAATGGTTGCAATGGAGCTCATGAGCATTCCTCCTGACAAACAGCCTGCTACAGCTGCCCGTTTCAAAAGATATTCGCTGAAGACCGGTTTTTTCGCCCGGAAAACATGCCTTCCGGGCGAAAAAACACAAGAGTTGGTAAACAGGAAAAGAAGTACAGGAAAAGCGTTCTCGAAATGGAGACAGGGACATGAAGAACACACGTTCTTCAGGGCCGGTCCTGCCTGGCAGGCCTCAGGCTCTGTCCTGATTCTGGACCTCGTAGAGAAGTTCGAGCCCGCGCAGGAGCAGGCCGGGCGTTACTTCCTGCAGTGCCGAACTGATACGGACAATCCCGCTGGCAAAGCCTCCGGTGGCAACGATCTTCACCGGGCCCCGGAGCTGGCAGGAGAGCTTGCTCACCAGGCCATCCACCAGGCTGGCAAAGCCAAAGACAATGCCGTGCCGTATGCTTGTGGCCGTATCCCTGCCCGGTGTGGGCACTAGGGCCTCGCAGTCCAGGTTGACGCCGGGCAGCTTGGCCGTTGCCCCTGCCAGGGCATTGAGAGCCGTCCCCGGCCCCGGAAAGATGAGACCTCCGAGATAGGCATTGTCCTGCACGCAGTCAAAGGTCACGGCAGTACCAAAGTCCACGATAATGAGGGCCGGGACATGAGGATTGAGGACTCTGGCGGCATGGGCCGCCACAAGCCGGTCCGCACCGACCTGTTCGGGCCGTAAATACCGGTTTTCCAAAGGGACGGGAAGATCGGCAGGCGTAAAAAGAATCGGGCAGCCCACATAGCGGGCTATGGCTGCACGGAGAAGAGAATCCACGGCAGGAACAACGGAGCAGACAACACAGGCGGCAAAGGCCTCCCTAGAGCAGCCCGAGTGCTGCATCAGGGTGAGAAGGGTCAGACCCAGGGTATCGGCTGTCTGACCGCTGTTTGTCGGCAGGGAGTAGACCTCGCGGACTGTTCCGCACACAAGGCCTACCTTCATGGTCGTATTGCCCACATCGACTAGAATGAGATTGTTTGCCATGATACGCTTCTCCTCTTGTCAGGCCACAGACAAGCTTGCCAGACTGCCAAGTCTTTCGCAAGGGCCACGGCCGGGGCCAGCACGTGCAAGCCCACTGAAATCACCGTATTTTTATGCTTCTTTGCCGCGCCTTTGCCTCTGCGGCAAAAAAAGCCGCTGCTGCGTCCTGCTGCCTCTCCCGGCTGCCTGCGGAACTCTTTGTGCAGGCCGGGGACAGAGAGGCGGGAGTGCCGGTTCGTCCGATTGTCTGAAAAATGCAGTTTCAAGATATTTTTTATAAGGTATCGAAGAAGCGCAGGCCATTTTTTTGCAAAATATACCTGTACATATTCATGTAAAAAATATTTTTTATTACTCTTTTTTTACTATTTGATATAAATTTTATTCTCTCTATTCGGGAAGAAAGATACGCATCAGAAAAACAAAGAGGCCGATTTTTCGGTACGTCTTTTTTGTACAGGGCTCTGCCTGTCTTGACTTCTTTCGTTTTTTGTCAGAACAGAAGGCTTTACTGTCCATTCTGAAAGAGCTCCTCCCTGCTGCCCGGGAATGGCCGCAAGCCCCTGGTTTCGCGTGCCCTGTCCGACAGACTGTGCTCCCGCACGATCAGGCTTTCAGGCTTGCTCTTCCTGTTCCTTTCACCACTGCTCCCCTTCCTCGGCCACCTTCTCTCCCCTTCAAAAGAGCCCGCGGCTTTTTACGAGGCATATACAGCACATGTCCAAGATTCTGGATTCCATACTGGGCGTCTTCTCCAACGATCTTGCCATAGATCTCGGCACTGCCAATACCTGTGTCTATCTCAAGGGCAAGGGACTGGTTCTGCGTGAACCGTCCGTTGTCGCCGTCAAGAAGGACAACAGGGGCAACAAGGTTGTTCTTGCTGTCGGACACGACGCCAAGCGCATGCTCGGACGCGTTCCCGGAAATATCGAAGCCATCCGTCCCATGAAGGACGGTGTCATCGCCGACTTTGAAGTCACCGAAGCCATGCTGCGCCACTTCATTGCCAAGGCCCTGAAATCCAAGCGCCTTGTCCGCCCCCGCATCATGGTCTGCGTGCCCACGGGCATCACCCAGGTGGAAAAGCGCGCCGTGCGCGAATCCGCCGAGTCTGCCGGCGCACGCGAAGTCTATCTTATAGAGGAGCCCATGGCCGCAGCCATAGGCGCCGACCTGCCCATTCAGGAACCCATCTCCAACATGGTCGTGGACATCGGTGGCGGTACCACGGAAGTGGCCGTCATTTCCCTGTCCGGCATCGTGTACTCCCGATCTGTGCGCGTTGGCGGCGACAAGATGGACGAAGCCATCATGACCCACGTCAAGCGCAAGTACAACATGCTCATTGGCGAGACCAGCGCGGAAAACATCAAAATCAACATAGCCTCAGCCTATCCGCTTGATCCCGAACAGCAGATGGACGTCAAGGGCAGGGATCTGGTCACCGGCATTCCCCAGAATGTCACCATTACCTCCGAGGAAGTCCGCAAGGCCATCTCCGAGCAGGTGGACAGCATTGTCCAGGCTGTGCGCTATGCCCTGGAACAGACGCCTCCGGAACTGGCCGCCGACATTGTCGATCGGGGCATTGTGCTCACCGGCGGCGGCGCCCTGCTCAAGGGGCTGGATCAGCTGCTGAGAGAAGAGACCAGCCTGCCCATCACGGTGGTTGACGATCCGCTGTCCACCGTTGTCCTCGGTACGGGCAAGGCTCTGGACAACATCAATATCCTCAAGGATGTCTGCATCGATTAGCCGGCTCGCCGGACTGCAGATGCTGCCACGCATCCTCCTGCCTCCCAGGCCTGCTTTCTCAAGAGGAGACTGCTGAAGACATTTCTCACAAAGGCGCCGCACTGACAACCAAGGGTGGCGCCTTTTGCATAATGACACGTTAAGGACAGACACTCTGTGAGCTTTCGCCACTCACTCATATTTACAGGTCTTTTGCTTGTGCTCTTTCTGGCCATGTATACATGGAACCGCAGCACAGGTATTCTGGACACGTTTGCAACCAATATCGGCCTGGAACTGACAGGGGTCGTCATCAATCCTATTCGTCACATACAGGACACCATCTCCGGCACGTGGAACAACTACATTGATCTGGTCCATGTGCGCGAGGAAAACATTCAGCTGACCAAGCGCGTGCGCGAGCTTGAGGCACAGCTTTTGGCCCACAGCGAGGACATGGCCGAGCTGCGCAGGCTCAGGGAACTGCTCAGACTGCCTGTGGACATTTCCTGGACGCCCATTGGCGCCCGGATTCTGGCCGGGCGCCTTGGCCCCAATTCCCAGCTTGAATCCTTT
This sequence comes from uncultured Desulfovibrio sp., assembly GCA_944327295.1. Classification (GTDB taxonomy): domain Bacteria; phylum Desulfobacterota; class Desulfovibrionia; order Desulfovibrionales; family Desulfovibrionaceae; genus Desulfovibrio. Next base: position 24,921 of record CALVHF010000009.1, read on the forward strand.
TCCATCAACCGGGGCTACACCACGGGAGCAGCTCCGGGCACGCCCATTGTCACCCACAAGGGCCTGCTCGGGCGAGTGCTCAGGGCTGCGCCCCACACGGCCACGGCCCTTCTGCTGACCAATCCCATGAGCCGTATCGCGGTCTTCACCCAGAAAAGCCGCACGCCCGGCATCCTGACTGGGACAGGCCCCAGCAACCCTATGGAAGTCCGCTATATGGACAGAGCCACCAAGGCCGAACCTGGCGAAATCCTAGTGACCTCGGGCCTGGACGGCAAATACCCCAAGGGCATTCCTGTGGCCCGCATCATTTCTATAGAGCCTTCCAACTATACAGAATTCATGACCATCTATGCCGAGCCCCTTGTGGACATGCAGCATACGGAAGAAGTGCTGCTCCTCGAGCCCACAGGTGTGGTGCGGCCTCCGGAACCGGCGACCCCCATGCCGGAATTCATCGGACCTCCCCTGCCGAGCTTCCTGTCCGGCAGTGACAAGGATGAAGAGGACGCGCAGACTCGTCCCTAGTGTCTAAATTGATAAATTCGTCTACTTACATCTAGTTGAAATTACTACATTTCATTGTCTAGATATCATGACATAATTTTAAAATTAGACACTAGGAGGTGCCTTCCGTCATGGCTGTGATGCAAAACATCCTGGGATGGCTGGCCTTTCTGTGCTGTGCCATCATTGTGCAGACCTACGTCCCCGGCTTGGATGCCCTCATTGTCGGCATCATCTTGGTGACCCAAGAACGGGATTACAAGACCATGGTCTGGCTGCTTCCTGCCACCATACTCCTGCAGGAAGGCATGGGCAGCCAGTACTTTGGCGCGTCCATTCTCTACGTCATCTGCTTTTTCTTTCTGTACAGAATTTCGCGTGCCCTTGCCCTGGCTTCAAGGGCTGCTTTTGTCATTCTCGTTTCCCTGGGCATGGGCGCCCTGCGCGTGTTTCTCGGCTGGTTCTTTGCCACGCTGCAGAACACACCCTATACCATGACAGGCATTGTCTATGACGGACTGCTTGAAGCAGTCTACATTCTGATTGCTTGGGTTCTTCTCTCACGTTTGCGGCGGGTTGTGGTCCATGAAGAAAAGAAAACTGAATCTTGAGACACTGCCTGACCTGCAGGCCGCCCAGGAAAACGACCCGAAAATACGCATAAACAAGGAAAATACAGAGGCCTATCAGCCACCACGCAACGGCATCATTCTCCTGGAAGTGCTGATTACCCTCTTCTTTATCGTCTTTGTCTCGCGCTTCTGGATTTTGCAGGTACATCAGGGGGCGGACTTTGCCAGACAGGCACAGAACAATCACTGGCGCGAAGAACGTATTTCCGCACCGCGGGGCCGCATCTTCGATCAGCACGGCCGCGTGCTGGCAGACAACCGTACCACCTACGGCCTCTCCCTGGTCCGGGACGACATACGGGATCTGACGGCCACCCTGGCCCAGGTCAGCGTCTGGACAGGCGTTCCCCTGGAGCAGGTGGAGGAACGCTACCGCCAGAGCCGCTTCAAGGTGAAGTCCTTCGAGCCCCTCCTCCTGGCCACGGATCTGGACTTTGATCTCATGGCCCGCATCGAGTCCGAGCTTTATGCCTGGCCCGGTCTGGAAATCGTGGTGCTTACCAAGCGCAGCTACCCCGAAAAGGACATTCTGGCCCACATCCTAGGCTATGTGGCCGAAGCCAATGAACGCGAGCTGGACAAGGACGCGGATCTGGCCATGGGTGATCTGGTCGGCAAGGCAGGCCTCGAGCTGACCCAGGAAAAAAAGCTGCGAGGCAAGAAAGGCCTGTACGACATAGAAGTAGACGCGTCCGGCCACATGGTGGATCGCTTCCTGCGCGAGGAACCGCAGAGCGGTGTGGACCTCAGACTGGCCATAGACTGCGAGATGCAGCAGGCCTGCTGGGATGCCCTGGGCAGCCAGGCCGGCTCCATCGTGGTCATGGAGCCGGAGACGGGCAAGCTCAGGGCCGTGGTCACGGCACCGGCCTATGACAATAATCTCTTTGCCGAGGGCATCTCCCACCGCGACTGGAATGCCCTGCGCAATTCTCCGCGCTTTCCCCTGCAGAACAGGGTCATACAGAGCGTCTACCCGCCTGGCTCCGTGTGGAAGCTGCTCATGGCCGCCTGCCTCATGGAAAACGGCATTTCTCCGTCCGAAACCGTGTTCTGCGGGGGCCAGACCAAGCTGGGCAACCAGATTTTTCGCTGCTGGAAGCACAGCGGTCACGGCAGGCAGAACCTGGAACAGGCCCTGGTCAATTCCTGCGACGTCTACTTCTATCTCATGGCCGAACGCATAGGCATAGACAAGATTGAAGAATATGCGCATGCCTGCGGGTTCGGACAAAGGACAGGCATTGACCTGCCCCACGAAAAATCCGGCCTTGTGCCTTCCAGGGAATGGAAAAAGCGCCGGCACAAGCGCGTCTGGACACGCGGAGATACCTACAATGTCTCCATAGGCCAGGGATTTACGCTGATTACGCCCGTGCAGATTGCCGTCTATGTGTCCGGCCTGCTCAACGGCGGCGAGATTCTCAAGCCCCTGCTCCTGGATACGGACGAAAAGGATGTGCGCATGCGCATTCCGGCACGTCCCCAGACCATCAGCTTCATCGTCAATGCCATGCGCAAGACGGCCAGCAGCGGCACGGCACGAGTCGTACGCCGCACGGATGCCGACATGGGCGGCAAGACGGGCACAGCCCAGGTCGTCAAGCTGGGCAAGACCAGGCGCAAGAGCAGCGAACTGGCCTGGAAGGAACGGGATCACGCATGGATAGCCACCTGGGGCCGCAAGAACGACAAGACCTATGTGGTCATTGTCATGGTCGAGCACGGTGGCGGCGGATCCAGTGTGGCCGGGCCCATTGCAGCAAAGGTCTATGACTATCTCTTCAGCGAGGAACGCATGGGGACAGAGGCCGGACAGAGGGCGGGCGCGTCCGGCACAGGCACGGACGCGAACAGACCTCGCGAACCGGCTGTCCAGGCCCGCAAATCGCGCTGATCCTGTGTGCCAGGCGGCCCGGGGCTGCTAAAAAGGGCGGTCCCCTTCATTCATGACGATGTGCCGTTCACGGAAAATGTATGGAAAAAAAACAGCCTCTTCTCAGACATCTTAACTGGGCCCTGCTCGTCTGTGCGCTGGCCCTGTTTGCAGTGGGAGAGATGAACCTCATCTCGGCCAGCGGCACACGCCTTGAGTCAGGGCTGACCCTGGCCAGCTTCTATCAGCGCCAGTTCCTCTGGGGGCTGCTTGGACTTGTCTGCATGAGCCTGACCATGAGCTTTGACTACCACCGCCTGAGCACCCTGACCTGGTATCTCTACGGCGTCACCATAGTGCTCCTGGCACTGGTGCCTCTGATCGGAACAACGGTCTACGGCGCCAAACGCTGGATCTCCCTGGGGCTGTTCAGCATACAGCCCTCGGAGCTTGCCAAGTTCGCCATACTGCTCGTCACGGCCAAGCTCATGGCCAACGAAAGCGAACCCCTGGGCTGGAAGACCTTCGGGCAGATACTGCTGGCCACGCTGCCTCCGGTGGCTCTCATCGTCAAGCAGCCGGACCTTGGCACAACCCTCATGCTGGTCTTCATCATGGCCGGCATGGTGCTCTTTCACGGACTCAAGGCCGTGGTGTTCCGCATCTGTGCCCTGGCCCTGCCCTGCATAGGCGCCTTCATGTGGTTTGTGGGCATGCACGACTACCAGCGCCAGCGCATCCTGACCTTCCTCAATCCGGGCGAGGATCCCCTGGGGGCCGGCTACCACATCCTGCAGTCGCGCATTGCCATAGGCTCCGGTCAGTTCTGGGGCAAGGGCTTTGCAGAAGGCACGCAGTCCCAGCTGCGCTTTCTGCCGGAACGACACTCAGACTTTGCCGTGGCTGTTTTCGGCGAGGAATGGGGCTTTGTGGGGTGTCTGGCTCTGGTGACGCTCTTTGCGCTCTTTCTCTTTTCCATTCTGACCACTGTCATCCAGGCCAAGGATCGCTTCGGCAGTCTGCTTTGTGTCGGTGTCTTCTTTTATTTTCTTCTGGAAATTACCATTAATATGGGTATGGTTGTCGGACTCATGCCTGTCGTTGGCATTCCTCTTCCCTTTATCAGCTATGGCGGGTCTGCCACAATAATCAACTTTATCTTTATTGGTCTTGTTCTTAACGTTTCCATGCGAAGATATGCTTTTAGAATCTAGCATATTGAAAACTGGCATCAGTCATTTTATGCATGCATATTAACAACTAACATATTAAATTTATTTTCTATTCACCCTGTAGTTCCATTGTTGTATCAGCTTTATTTTTAAAAAACAGAAGAAATTTCTAAAAATTCTTTTTTCTGTAACACTTTGGAAAAGAAAAAAGGAACAAAAGGTTCCCTGCGAGTTGACGACATTTCACGGCTCAGCTAGAGTAAGAATGCTTAGAGAAAGTTTTTCCTTCCGGAAGAGCCTTTCGAATCACAGTTTCCCGCATGATGGCCCTTTCCCGGCTGATCGTTCCCCTCTCCAAGGACGAGACGTGCGGAGCAGCCCGAGAACAGCCCTCATATTCCGAACATCCTTTCCTTTTCCAGTTTTAAACAACGAGGTACACTCCAATGGATAAAGTTCGTGTTGGCATCAATGGTTTCGGTCGTATCGGAAGGCAGGTCTTCCGCGCTCTGCATCAGAGCTATCGTGACCGCGTGGAAGTCGTGGCTCTGAACGACCTGTATGACGCAAAGACGAACTTTGCACTTGCCGAATACGACTCCTGCTACGGACGTGCCCATCTCGACGCACAGGTGGACGGCCAGGAAGTCAAGGTCGGTGACTGGAACATACACTGCTTTGCCGAGCGCGATCCCCAGAACCTGAAATGGGGCGACTATGGCGTTGACGTGGTTGTGGAAAGCACCGGTCTTTTCCGTGAAGGTTCCAAGGCCCATGTCCATATCGACAACGGTGCCAAGAAAGTCATCATCTCTGCTCCTGCCAAGGGCGAAGATCTCACCCTCGTCATGGGCGTGAATGATCAGAATTACGATCCCAAGAAACACCACATTGTTTCCAATGCTTCCTGCACAACCAACTGCCTTGCTCCGCTGGCCCTGGTTCTGCACAAGAATTTCGACATCAAGCTCGGCAACATGGTGACCGTGCATTCTTACACCAATGACCAGCGCATTCTGGACATGGCTCACAAGGATATGCGCCGCGCCCGCGCCGCTGCCTGCAACATCATCCCCACCAGCACTGGCGCTGCCCAGGCTGTGGCCAAGGTCATTCCCGAACTGCAGGGCCGCTTCTCCGGCTACTCCCTGCGTGTGCCCACCCCCACCGTGTCTGTGGTGGACTTCACCGCCATTGTGGGCAAGGCCACCAGCGCCGAAGAAGTGAATGCCGCTCTGAAGGAAGCCGAACAGACGTACCTGAAGGGTATTCTCGGCACCAACGAGCTGCCCCTGGTGTCCATGGACTTCAAGGGCGACCCCCGCTCTTCCATCGTTGAACTCGAATACACCGCTGTTCAGGAAGGCACCCTCGTCAAGGCTGTCTCCTGGTACGACAACGAATGGGGCTATTCCAACCGCGTCTGCGATGTCTGCTGCATGATGAAGGAACGCGGTCTCTAAGCCGAACCTTTCACTCCAGGATCTTCAAGGGCAGCCTGCCGGTCTTCCGGCAGACTGCCCTTTATCTTTATCCTGTTGCTGTCCTGTGCGTGCGGCTCCTTCTACGGCTTGATGAACATGGCATCCCCGTAGGAAAAGAAGCGGTAGCCCCTGCGCACAGCTTCCCCGTAGGCCTCCAGAATGCGCTCCCGGCCCACCAGGGCAGCCACAAGCATGATCAGGGTGGAGCCTGGCAGGTGAAAATTGGTGATGAGGCCATCTATGACATGGACCTTTTTGCCCGGATAGAGAAAGATGTCCGTCACGCCCCTGTAGGCTGTGATGTCGCCCTGCGCCTGCCAGGCGCCTTCCAGGGCCCTGGCCGACGTCGTGCCCACGGCAATGATCTTGCGCCCCTCCTTCCTGGCCCTGCGAATGGCCTCTGCCGTCTCTTCAGGGACCTCCACAAGCTCGCCGTGCATGTGGTGATCGCGGATGTCGTCGCAGCGCACCGGGCTGAAGGTGCCATAGCCCACATACAGGGTCACTTCCTTCCACTCGAAGCCGCGGCTGAGCAGATCCTCTCGAATCTGCGGGGTAAAGTGCAGTCCTGCCGTGGGTGCAGCCACGGAGCCTGTCTTGTCTTCCCTGGCATAGACGGTCTGATAGCGCTCCCTGTCTCCGGACTGCGGAGCCCTGCGGATGTAGGGCGGCAGAGGCATGCTTCCTTCGGCCTCAAAGTCCGCGGCCAGATTTCCCTGCCACTGCAGCATAACTTCCCAGCGCCCAAAGTCTCCGGGCTTTTGCAGGCACAGACGCACGCTCTCGCCAAAGTGGATCCATTCCCCGGGGACAGGATGACCGCCGCAGCGCAAAAGGCCCTCGGCCGGGGCCTGAAGGCACTCGGGCTGGCCTTCCACAGTTTCCGCCCTTGCCAGCACCGTCGGCAGCGGAGAGAGCAGCAAAAATTCTACCTTGCCGCCCGTGTGGCGCAGACCTTTCAACCGTGCAGGCAACACCCTGGAATTGTTGGCGATGAGCAGGGCGCCTTCGGGCAGTTCTTCCCTTAATTCATAAAAATGTCTGTGACGGAGCGTCAGAGGGCCTGTGCGGGGCATGACCATGAGGCGCGACTGCCCGCGTTCGGCCAGAGGCTCCTGGGCTATGCTGCTCTCGGGAAGATCATAGGTGTAACTTGAAAGAAGAAAATCTGTTGTATCCGACATCTGTTCCGGTTCTCCGGGGGAAATTTTCTGTCTCTTGCCTCTGAAGAAGCTGTGATATAGTGTCCATTTCTCAATTGAAAACGCAGGCCTTTTTGCCGCGAAAAGGAGACATACAGCATGCACCGCCTGCTTGTCACGCTCACTCTGCTCATTCTGCCGATTCTGGCCGGCTGCGCTGGCGTTGCCAATCCGCTCACAGGCACGACGGCAGGTGGCGGCCTTGTTGCCAGGGAGAGCAAGCTTCTGGGCACACCGCTCCCCCTTGGCATGGATTTCTACCCTGAGCACAGCCGCATAGAAGGTCAGGATGGCATGGAGGTCCTGCGCGGAGACGCAAGCCTGTACACATGTGCCTCCAAAACCTGCACGGCTCTGCAGGACGCAGGCTGGACGGCACGCCTTGCCTACGCCACTTCCAACCGTGCCTGCTATGTCTTTGAAAAGGACGGACGCCTTGCCGTCATCACCATACATCCCCAGTCGCCCACCACGCTGACGCTCATGGTCATCTATACCTGCTCTGCACCGCCTGCGGGCCTGCCCATGCCCATGCAGGAAAAGAGTTCCTTCAGCTTCGACTTTGGCTCAGGCAGTGACAAGAGCAATGCCTACCCTGCCGAAGAGAGCTCCTCTGGACTTTCCACAGCGCCCGAGCCCTCAACCGTACCCGTGCATTCGTCCGGAACCATTCAGGAGAGAGACCTGTGATTGATGCCATAGAGCTGCTGCGCACCCTGACAAGACTCAGGAATACCAGACTGCACCTGGGGGTGTCCGGTTCCGTTGCCTGCTACAAGAGCGCGGATCTTCTGCGCCATCTCCTGGCCTGCGGCGTGCATGTGTCGGCCACGCTTACCGGAGGAGCCAGACAATTTGTCTCTCCGCTGCTCTTTTCCTCCCTGGGCGCTGCGCCTGTGTATCCAGAAATGTTCACGGGTGAGGACCCCTTTGCCCACCTTGAGCCCGGCCAGACCTGCCAGGCCCTGCTGGTAGCTCCGGCTTCGGCCAGCCTCCTGGCCCGCATGGCTGCCGGCGCAGCCACGGACATGCTCAGTGCCCAGATTCTGGCCTTTGCAGGCCCCGTGGCCGTGGCACCGGCCATGAACACGCTCATGTGGGCCAACGCGGCCACCCGGGCCAACGTGGCCCTGCTTGAAAAACGCGGCGTCCATCTTGTCGGACCGGACTGCGGCGAGCTGGCCTGCGGAAGCAAGGGACAGGGACGTCTGGCACCTGCGGCCTTCCTGCTGGCCTGTGCCCTGCGGCTCCTATCCCCTCAGGACATGATCGCAGAAAATGTTCTTGTGACCCTGGGCCCGACCCGCGAGCCCTGGGACGGAGTGCGTTTCTGGTCCAATCCGTCCACCGGCACCATGGGAGCAAGCCTTGCCCTCTGTGCCTGGATGCGCGGGGCACGGGTCCATGCCGTTGCAGGACCAGGCGTGGACACGCATCTTCTGCCGCCCCTGCCCGATCTGAACCTCTATCCTGTCCGCACGGCAGGAGAAATGCTTGTCCGGGCGCAGGAGCTCTGGCCCTCGGTGACCATGGGCATGTTCACGGCCGCAGTGGCCGATTTCTCGCCTGTACCCTTTGGTGCGGCCAAGTTCAAAAAGGCCGACAGTCCCGAAGGCTTTTCCGTCTCCTTTACGCCCAATGCGGACATTCTCCTCACCCTTTCCTCTTCCAGGACCAGCAGGCAAAAAGTTCTGGGCTTTGCCGCCGAAACCGCAGCCTCAGAGGCCGAACTCATGGAGCTTGCCAGGGTCAAGTGCGCCCGCAAGCAGGCCGACGTGCTGGCCGCCAACCGAGTCAATGCCGAAGGCTCGGGCTTTGGCTCGCCCACCAATGCCATGGCCGTGGTCAGCCGGACGGGCAGGGAAGAAGCCTGGCCTGTGCAAAGCAAGATGGATGTTGCCTGGGATCTGTGCTCATGGCTTTTGCAGTCTTAAGTCCCCTTGCCCAGACCAGGGAACTGGCAGGAGTGCACTACCTGCTCTTTCCCGAAAACGTGGCCCTGCCTGTCGCCTGTCCGGCTCCAGCAGCAGGCTCACGGCCTGCGGCCGTCAGACAGTCGACCAGACAGCCAGGTGGACAGCCCCCAAGGCAGTCTGCTGGCCAACGGCCGCAATGGCAAAGGCAACAGCCTGCTCCCAGGAGAACGACCGGCGCTGCCGGACCGCAAGAGGGGGCCGGCAGCAAGTCGGAAGCCCGGCAAGACAATCGGCAGGGATACAGTCCCGGTGCCACGCCTTCCCAGGGCAGCTATGCCACCCGCTATCAGGCCAGACAGCAGGGCACTGCCGGACACGCCCCGCAGCCTGCCGTCAGGGACAGGGGACCTGCCGCAGCGTCCTCCACCGTGTCTGCCGCAGGCCTCTCTCCTGCTTCTCCGGCCGAGGTCACAGCCTCCTGGCCTGCTCCTTGGCAGGAACTCTTCCAGCGGACCCAAAAGGGCCGCGTTGCCTGGACCTACTACGGCCTGGGCTTTGATCTGTGCGGCTATCCCTCCCGGGAACGCAGCCTGCGCCTGCGGGAACTCATCCGCTACCTCTCCCTGCCACAGGGCACGCATACCTTCTGGCCCATGGGCCTGCCCGTCCGCGATCCCGAGGGCTCCGTCATCCTTGAGCCCAACAGGGAGATCTTCTGGCAGGGCGTGCACCTTCTGGGCGCACGTGTGCTCATTGTCATGGGCAGCCCCGCTGCCAGGGGCATAGGCGTCACCGGCCCCATACGGCCCCTGCTGCCCCAGGCCTTCAACGGCGTGCGCATGCTGATCACCTGGGACATCGATCTGCTGGACAACACCACATACTTCAACAACACTCAGACCTTTTTGCAGCAGATGCTGACGTCCCTGCTGTAGAGAAGACCTTTACGTTCCATGTTTGCCCTTGCTTTCATGTTTCTCGGCATCCTCATTGGCTTTCTCTTGAGGAACACCTCCTTTCCGGCTCTTGTCGCCCGCTGTGTCATGCCGGTCATCCTAGCCCTGCTCTTCTGCATGGGCGTCCTTATCGGTGCCAATGACACCATCATGAACAATCTGCCCAGCCTTGGCCTGAGCGGCCTTGTGCTTGCTGCAAGCACCCTCGCCGGCAGCGTTGTCTGCGTCAGCCTCGTCTGTCATGTCCTGAACCGCAGAAAGAACATGGCGGCCACACAACAGGACAGAAGCTGAAGGGGCCCCTCGTGAAATCCAGTCTCATCATCATTGCCTTCTTCTGCCTGGGCATTCTCTGCGGGCGCTTTTCCCTGCTGCCCCATGGCCTTGTTTCCGAAGAGCACACGGTCGTTTTGCTCTATGCACTCATGCTCAGCGTAGGCATTTCCCTTGGCTGTGACCGCAGACTGCGGGAAATTCTGCGTTCTCTCAGACCACAGATCCTGCTCTATCCCCTGGGATCGACCATCGGCACCTTTCTGGGCGCCGCCCTGGCCTCCCTCTGTCTTGCCTATCCGCTGTCCCACTGCCTGGCCGTGGGAGCAGGCTTTGCCTACTATTCCCTGTCGTCCATTCTCATTTCGCAGGCAGTGGGCAGTGAACTCGGCACAGTGGCCCTTATCTGCAACGTTCTGCGCGAAGCGCTGACCCTGCTGCTTGTGCCCCTGGCCGCACGCTTTCTGGCGCCTCCCGCCGTCATTGCCATGGGCGGTGCCACCACCATGGATACCACCCTGCCCATTCTGGCCAGAACGCTTGGCTCGCAATGGGTGTTTGTCGCGCTGGTCCATGCCATTGTCCTGGACTTCAGCGTCCCCTTCTGGGTCATCTTCTTCTGCTCGCTTTGATGCGGGCAGGGAGTGCTCTCTTACATTCAAGGAGGTTGTTATGCCTCGCTTCCGTTCTCAGAAAAACCACCTTCGCGCCCTGCTCGAGACACCACAGTGGCGCGACAATCTGGAATCCATAGCTGCTGACGGCATAAGCTCCGTGGGTCCGCTCATGAGCTTTCTTCTCTACGAACCCGTGCTCAGGCTGCGTGCAGCCATAGCACTGGGAGTAACCACGAACAAAATCCATGCCGAAAAATCCGAAATGGCCCGGGACATCCTGCGGCGCCTCAACTGGCGGCTTTCCGAGGAAAGCGGCAATATCGGCTGGGGTGTGCCCGAGGCCGTTGGCGAAATTCTTGCCCACTGTCCGCCCCTTGCCAAGGATTTCCACAGAATCTTCTTTTCCACCATTCTGGATCTCGGCTTTGACGACAACTACGTGGACAATGATGTCCTGCGCAGATCCTGCTATTTTGCCATAGGCCGCTTTATCAAGGCCTGTCCGGAATACGGCGAGGAAATACGTCCTCTGCTGCGCAAGGGCCTGCAGGACAGCGATGCGACCTGCTGCGGCTTTGCAGCTTGGGCACTGGGCATGCTGCCTCCGAATCTCGAGGACAGCGTGGCCCTGCGAAAGCTCGCCCAGAAGGGCGAAGAAGCCTCCTGTCTGCTCACGGACGGCGACCAGGTTGTGGTGTGCACACCCTCGGAGCTGGCCGAGGACACCTTGCACGGCACGCCCAGGATCGGGCGCTGACACAGGCCTGGCTATATGGCTGCATCGAGCAGCATGTTGTCACGGTGCACCACTTCAGGGTAGTGGGCATTGCCAAGAATCGCTGCCACTTCAAAGCGCTTGAGGCCCTTGATGCGGACAATGTCCTCTGACGTGTAGTTGGAGACGCCCACGCCAAGGCTGCGGCCCTGATGCACGATGCGGATCAGATCACCCTTGTCGAAAGAGCCTTCGACTTCCAGGATACCACCTGGGAGCAGGCTCTTTCCTCGTTTCTGCAGGGCTTCTGCCGCGCCGTCGTCAATGACAAGTCGGCCCACGGGAGCTGTCTTGTAGGCCATCCAGAACTTGCGGCTCGGGATGGCGCGGGGCTGCGGACACACCCAGGTGCCCACGTCCTCGCCGGCAAAGGCACGCAGAAGAATGTTCTCTTCCCTGCCCGGCAGAATGAACGTGGGGATGCCGCGCTGAGCGGCACGACGGGCCGACAGAAGCTTGGAATACATGCCGCCTGTGCCCACATTGGTCTTGCCGCCGCACATGATGTCCAGATTGAGGGAGGCCACGTCCTCTATGCAGGACAGGATCCTGGGTGTCACGCCCTCTCTCGGCGGCTCGCTGAAGACGCCCGGCGAAGAGGTCAGGTTGATCAGCAGATCCGCGCCCACCAGGGTCACAAGCAGGCTTGCCAGAGCATCATTGTCGCCGAACTTCAGACCTTCCGTGGAGACGGTGTCGTTTTCATTGACAATGGGCACAGCCCCCCAGGAAAAGATTTCCGTAAAGGTATTGCGGGCATTGAGCAGGCGCTGCTGCACCCTGAAGTCGTCCTGGGTGAGCAGGACCTGGGCCGTGAGCATGTCCTGCCTGTGAAAGGCATCGTCCCAGCAGCGCATGAGCCTGCCCTGTCCCACGGCTGCGGCGCCCTGACGGGCCGCGAGGCCTGCGGTATCGGCCAAGACACCGTGGGATCCCAGTGCAGCGCGGCCCGCTGCCACGGCAGCGGAGCTGACAACCAGAAGCTTGCGCGGATGGCGGCCCGTTCGGGTCACCCGGGCGAGTTGGGCTGCCAGGGAGTCCAGGACCTCTGTCTTCAGGCCATTGCTTCCCGTCAACACCGCACTGCCTATCTTGACCACCAGGCATTTCGCCTCTGCCAGTGTGCGGCTGCGTTCCTTTGTCCAGTCCTGCATGCGTTTCCTTCCTTCAAGAGAACGTCTGGCCTGCAGCCTTCGCTGCACGGCGCACCGGTCTGCCAGAATGATCCCCAAGAGAGCCATGGCCCGGGAACAGGGGGCGGAACCCTTTCTGGCCCTAGGCCTCGTAGGTCCAGATGACTTCGGCCTCGCCCTCGTCCTCGCCGTCCCGCCGGCCCTCACGGTCGGGAAGAGCGTCGCCCTCTTCCGTCTGCACGGGGCGCAGGCGGACCAGGGGAGCGTGGCGGTCCACTTCAGCCAGCATGCGCCACAGCTCCTGCAGCAGTTCGTCAATGCCCTTCCTGTGAAGCGCAGAGATGAAGAAGATCCTGATGCCGTCCGCCTCGGCCCGTGCCTTCAGTTCGTTCACGCGTTCCTCGCTGACAAGGTCTATCTTGTTGATGACCCTGACCTGGGGGTGACTGGCCAGTTCCTCATCAAAGGCCCTGAGCTCCTCGTCGATGAGCTCGAAGCCTGCCCAGGGATTGTCGCCGCCCGTATCCTCGATACTGAGAATATGCACAAGGAAGCGGGTGCGCTCCACATGCTTGAGGAAGCGCATGCCTAGGCCCTGTCCCTGGCTGGCGCCTTCTATCAGGCCGGGAATGTCCGCAATGACAAGACGCTGGCCGGGATCGTACTCGTCAATGAGCACGCCCAGGTTCGGCACCAGTGTGGTGAAGGGGTAGGCGGCAATCTTGGGGCGCGCCGCAGAAACACAGGAGAGGAAGGTGGACTTGCCGGCATTGGGCAGACCGAGCAGGCCGGCGTCGGCCAGAATCTTGAGCTCCAGGCGCAGGGATTTGCTCTCGCCGGGTGTTCCCGGCTGGGCAAAGTGCGGGGCACGCATGGTAGAACTCTTGAAATGGATGTTGCCCTTGCCACCGCGGCCGCCGCGGGCAATGACCACTTCCTGATTGGACTCGGCGAGGTCGGCCAACAGGCATTCCTCTCCGTCCTCTTCCACATAGATCATGGTTCCCACAGGCAGATGGAGGACAAGATCCTCCCCCTTGCGGCCGTACATCTGCCGGCCCATGCCATGCTGACCGTTTGCTGCGGTATAATGTCTCTTGAGACGAAAATCGTACAGGGTCAGCAATCGTGCGTCTGCACGCAGGATCACGGAACCGCCGTCACCGCCGTCACCACCATCAGGTCCGCCCTTGGGAACAAATTTTTCACGCCGGAAATGCACACTGCCATTTCCGCCATCGCCAGCCTTCACGCTGATACGGGCCTCATCCACAAACCGCATACAAACCTCAGACTCAATGAACTTGAGATAACTTCAAAAAACTTCAGATACCAAAAGGGAAGGAGTCCAGAAGACCCCTTCCCTGCAAAAACTTTCTGTAACCTGAAACGTTACTCGGCGGCAACATCCACGTGCACTCTTGTGAGCACACGACGCTTGCGAGCGTACTGCTCGAAGCGCACCTTGCCCGGCTTGGTGGCAAAGAGGGTGAAATCCCTGCCCATACCAACATTTTCACCGGGGTAGATACGGGTGCCGAGCTGACGGACGATGATGCAGCCCGGAACAACGCTCTGACCGCCAAAAACCTTGACGCCGCGACGCTGACCAGCGCTATCACGACCGTTGCGGGACGATCCGCCTGCTTTTTTATGAGCCATGATCTTCTCCCAAAGCAGATTCAAACAATAAAAATGTTATTCAGCAGAAGCAGGGGCCCCTGCATTGATGCTCTTGATCTTCAGCGTGGTGTAATCCTGACGATGTCCACGCAGCTTGCGGGAATCGTTACGGCGCCAACGCTTGAACACAAGCACCTTGGGTCCACGGAACTGATCGACGACTTCAGCGGTCACGGTTGCATTCTCGACACGGGGAGCACCAATCTGAAGATTTTCGCCGCCCAGCATGAGGACGTTGTCAAGAGTAACTTCCGTACCAGCTTCGGCACCGAGCTTTTCCACTCGAATCTGAGAGCCTTCTTCGATGCAGTACTGCTTTCCGCCGGTTTCGATGATTGCGTACATTGTGTTGGGTACCTCCAAAAAGGGAGCAATTCCTTTGCCTCAGAAATTTTAAATTGTCAAGACTTCTTCACGACGATTTTGCAACTTTTCATGTCTGGATCCGTACCGTTTCTGTGTGTCGGACCTCGTGCAGACCACTGTGCACGTGCCAGGGGCTCCGTGCACACCCCAAAAAGGTGGCCGGCGCTGTGTACCCGAACAGGCGACGGGTGACAAGCCTGTCAGGAACGCACAACCTTGCTGTTGCGACACAGACACGGTACGGCTAGATTCTGCGGCCTGAGTCTGCCGTCTGGCAGACGGACACCGTGCCGTGTGCACCCAGACAAAAGAACGTCTTTGCTGAAGGAATCCGAGAATACATGCTTGCAACCTATGTCATACAGGCCCTGAGCAGTGACGGCCGGGGCATTGCCAGAGGCAATCCCGGTGAAAAGGTCACCTTTGTCAGCCAGGCCCTTCCAGGAGAAATCGTACTGGCCCGCTTTTTGAGCGAACGCAGAACCTTCTGTGAGGCAGAGGCCGTGGAAATCGTCTCTGCGTCCCCCCATGCCGTGCCTGCCCCCTGCCCGCATCAGGCGCTGTGCGGAGGCTGTCCGCTCATGCGCCTGGACTATACAGAGCAGCTTTGCTGGAAAGAGCGCTTTGTGCGGGATGCCCTGACCCGCATAGGCGGGCTTTCCACCCCGCCACTGGAACCCATTCTGGCCTCGCCACAGACCCTGGAGTACCGCAACCGCGTGGAGCTGGCCTTCGGAACGGACGAAGAAGGCCGGGTGCGGCTCGGCATGCGCCGCAGGCAGAGCCACGCCATTGTGCCCACGCCCTCCTGCCGCCTCATCCCGGACTCAGCAAAGGAGCTCATTGCCTCCATAGAGGAACTTGTCACGGAGCAGGAGCTGAGCGCCTACGTGCCCCCAAAAGAGACAGGCCACAGGGGACGCGGATGCAGACAGGCAAGGGGTGGCAAGGGCTATCTGCGCTTCTGCCAGCTGCGCTTTGCCACCATTCCCGATGCCGCAAGCCTGGCCTGCGCCGATCACTTCCCGGGACAGCAGGGCATCTGGGTGATCTTTCTGACAAGCCCGGGCACCAGACGGGAAAAGGCCAGCATACACAGGATAGCCACGGACCTTTTGCTCAGGCATCCTGGCGTGCACTGCGTTATCCATGAGGAACGCGCAGCCCAGGACATGCTTGTGCGCGGCGAAAAGCGACTCCTTGCCCTGGGGCGCTGCGAAGAAAGAGCATCGGGAGCCATTGATCCGGCTCTGATGCTCATGCCCCTGGCAGGCAAAACCTATCTGACGGATGCCGCTGACTTCTTCCAGGTCAATGGCGGAGCAGCGGACCTGCTTGTGCAGGCGGCAAGGGACTCCTGCCCGGACAAGGGGCCCGAGGCACTCATGGATTTGTACTGCGGCGTGGGCGCACCAGGCCTGTCCCTGGACGCGTCCTCTCTGCTAGGTGTGGAATATTCGCCCACGGCCGTGGCCACAGCCAGGCGCAATGCCCTCCGCTTTGGCTGCAGGGCAGACTATGACACAGGTGATGCCGCACAGATCCTTGCCCAGCAAAAATGGCAGAGTGCCTCGTGCACGCACCTGCTCTGCGATCCGCCGCGATCCGGCATGGACAATGCAGTCCGCGACTTCATCAGGCACAGGCTGCCGCAGAGCATTGTCTACGTTTCCTGCAATCCGGCCACACTGGCACGGGATATCCGGGATCTCGCGCCCCTGTACAGCCTGCAGAAGACAACACCCATCGATCTCTTTCCCCACACGGCCCATGTGGAATCCGTCTCTCTGCTTGTCCGCAACTGATGCACTCCTGTGTGCAGCCAGGGTGCGCCCGCCCTGCTCCCAGCAGCCCCATTGCCAGACGTCAGGAAGAAGAACTGGGAGATTGCAGGAAGGGGGCCGGGAAGGCGCTCTTCCGAAGGACTGTCCCCTGCCTGCATACTTCCTGTGCGGAAGGGAAAAGCCTTGGGCCTGCCGCCGGGCTGACGACTTTCGAAAACCCGTGCCTGATTTTCGATTTTCAGAGGTCAGACAAGGGTCCGCAACCGGAATACGGACAGGATACTATTTTTGTATATCTTTGATTTTATCCAATAATTTTTTATTCAACCTAGGAAGTCTGCTTGTGCATATTGACACAATCACATCTGGAGTGTAACTAAGTCGGCTAAGCTTTACTGTATTTTGAGCGCTTCTTGGAGAGGAGGCTTAATGGCATTTCTAGACTTCCTCAAGGTACAGAGACAGGGTCTGGAAGGGCTGGCCTCTGTTGGTGTCATTGGCATGCACATGGTCAGTGGCCCCCTGGTAGGTCTCGCAATAGGCTATTTTCTTGACCGGTGGCTGGAAACCGGCCCGTGGCTGAAGCTCATCTTTCTGGTCATTGGCATAGGTGCCGGCTTTCTCAACGTCTACATGGACACCAAAATCCTGGTCAAGAGGCTCGACAGACAGGGACGATCGTCTGACGATGCCAGCCGGGAGACCAGCCAGGACACCCGGGGAGATGCTCCCAGGGATTCCTCGCAGGAGGCCTCCAGGATGCAGCACAAGGATGACAATGGCTAAATTCAGCATGCACGGCAGCCTTGACGGCTGGCTCCAAAAAAGGGGTATTAGCAATCCTCTTGTTGTACCAGTCCTGCGCAATCAGCTGGTCTTTCTGCTCCTGATTCTGTTCCTCAGCTCGGCGGTTGCTACAGAAACTCTTCTGGGCATCTGGTTTACTGCAGGCTTTGCAGTCATGACCTACATTCTGTACAGCTGGGCACAATTTTTCTCTCATTCACCTCTTGAGTCTTACAGCAGCGCCTTTTTGCGTGCAGTGCTTTTGCGTTTCTTTCTCCGTCTCATCATCCTGGCAGCAGCATTGTATGCCTGCATTGCACTGGCTCAGGCCAATCCCATGGCTGTCCTCGCCGGCAGCGTCGCAGGCACTCTTGCTCCGCTCTTGACATTGGCATGGGAAAAGGGCAGTAAGAATTAAGATCCCCTGTTCGGGACTTCACAAAAACGAGGGAGGCTTCTCATGGCAGGTTTGGCGCATCCCGTACTCATCTCAACTATCTGCAACATGGATACCATTGAGATAGGCGGCAAAACTATTGAATTTCAGCACGTCTTCTACTCTTGGCTCTGCATGGCCATCTTGTTTGTTGCGGCCTGGCTGTGCAGAAGGCGTCTGACCATGGTTCCCGGCACGCTGCAGAACTTCTGGGAAGCTATCATAGAGAACCTGGAAAACTTTATCTGTTCCACCCTGGGCGATAAACACGGTCCCAAGTGGGTTCCCCTGCTGGCAGGTCTGTTCATCTACCTCCTGGGCTCCAACCTGATGGGCCTCATTCCCGGTTTCAATGCTCCTACCGCAAATCTGAATACAACAGTCAGCATGGCTCTGTTTGTATTCGTTCTCTATAACATCGTCGGCATTTACATCTGGCATCACAACTACATCAAGCAGTTCCTGGGCGTCTCCAAGTGGCTCATCCCTCTGATGCTGCCCCTGGAAATCGTGTCGCACATTTCTCGTCCGGTCTCTCTCTCCCTCCGTCTATTCGGTAACATCCGCGGCGAAGAAATCGTGCTCATCCTCTTCTTCATCATGGCACCTGTCATTGCCACGATTCCTGTCTACGCCCTGTTCCTGCTTGCCAAGTTCATGCAGGCCTTGGTCTTCTTCCTGCTGACCATGTTCTACCTCAAGGGTGCCATTGAAGGTCCCGAACATTAAACCGAACACAAACTCTACGGGGAATGGCCGACGTTTTCGGCCCAACCATATACAACCTCGCAAGGAGCATTCCATGCGCAAATTCTTTCTCGTCGCTCTGAACCTCATTGGCATGATGGCTATGGCCACAATGGCTTTCGCCGCCCCCGCTACCCTTGACGCTGCCGGCCTCGGCAACACCTGCGTGGCTGCTGCTCTCGGTATCGGCATCGCTGCCTTTGGCTGTGGCATCGGCATGGGCCTTGGCCTGCGCGGCGCTTGTGACGGCGTTGCCCGCAATCCTGAAGTGAGCGGCAAAATCACCGGTACCATGATTCTTGCCTTCGCATTCATCGAATCCCTGGCCATTTACGCCCTGGTTATCAGCTTCATCCTGCTGTACGCCAACCCCTACGTCGGCTAGTACACAAGACCATATTTCAGGATGAGGACCCGCTCATCCTGATCAAAGTACAAAAGGGAGAAAGGAAGCCATTCCTCTCTCCCTTTTTCTTGTCCTTTGCCTGGCCCGGATGTCCACCGTTCACCAGGCTGTCGAATTCTCCCAGCAGCGCGTATGGCTCCGGAGATGCTCCTCTAGACCGCACAAGGGGCGAATTTGAAACAACTCCCGGCAGGGAAGAGTCACATCATCCACAACGAGCATGCAAAAAAGGGCCGTCCGGTACAGCTCTGCCATGCCCCTCACACTCCCAACTTTTGTGTGCATGGACAGGAAGGACATGCCTCCCCCAAGGAACATGCTCTCCTGATGGATTGCCTCATCCCCCGCCTCGCGTCCTATCCTGCATTGCCGACTTTTCCATCCTGAATCTCTGTGGTTCTCTTTGAAGCTCCCCCGTCTTACGACGGGGGATTCTCTCCCAGAACGAGAAAATGGCTTTCTGCAGAACCTTTCGGCC
>CALVHF010000010.1 GCA_944327295.1 uncultured Desulfovibrio sp.
CATAGAGCCTGGGAAACCTGCCGCAGAGCGGCCAGTGTAGGTCGGAAGAGCGTCGGGTAGGGAAAGAGCGGAGATCTCGGTGGTCGCCGTATCATGAAAAAGAAAGGCCAAGGCTCGCGCTGGAAAGATCGCTCAGTCTGCAGCAGAGGCAGGGGCACAGCCTGCACCCAAATATGTCCTTCCGCAGCCTCCGTTGCCGTCCAAGGGAGTGCGGGGCCGGGTCATAGAGCCTGGGAAACCTGCCGCAGAGCGGCCAGTGTCCGCCAAGCTTGCAAAGGATCAGCAGCCTGCGGCCGAAAGCCAGGCTGATGTGTCCGGAGCCGGACAGGCCAAGGCTCGCGCTGGAAAGAGCGCTCAGTCTGCAGCAGAGACAGGGGCACAGCCTGCACCCAAATATGTCCTTCCACAGCCTCCGCTGCCGCCCAAGGGGGTGAAGGGGCAGGTCATTGATCCTGCTGCGCCCGTGGCGCCACTCCCCGTGACGCCTAGGCCTGCTGTCAGGGAACAGAAGGATGCTGCCGGTGCCGTCCAAGAAAAGGCCGCTGCGGTCTCCGAAGGCGGGACACTGGCACGCGAGCCTGAAGCCAGGCGATAACCTGTACGGCAGATGTTTGCACATCTGGAAGATTTTTCTGCAAAGCCCGGTTCTTGACGGGGGCTTGCACTTGGGCAAAGATGCCCCATCCTATCGTCTCTTCGTATGAGCTCTGCTCTTGCACAGGCAGGGAAAGGATTTCCTGCTTTGTCAGTCAACATCGTGCTTTAGAACGACTGAGGAACACTCATGTTACGTAAAATTCTAGCTGTTGCTCTCTTCCTGTTCGCCGCCAGCCAGGCCGTTGCGGCACCGCGTGTCGATATCTACGGCCCCGGTCAGAATGTCGTCAATCTCGGACTGGCAGCCCCTCTGACAGCGCCGAATGCGGAAGCCAGACAGATGGGCGCCACCCTGCAGAAACTGGTCAGTGACAATCTGAGCTTTCTGCCCTTCATGCGCCTGACGGATCCCAAGACCGTTCTTGGTGGAACCGTGCTTGCCGGTGTTGAGCCTCCGGCAGCCGATTTCAACCGCTTCCAGCTGGCCGGCAGCGATATCGTGGTCACCACGATCTGGCCTTCCGGTGACAGTGGCGGAACCCGTACCGTGCAGATGCGTGCCTTCGAAACCAGCGGTGGAGCAAGGCTCTTTGGCAAGGAATATCCAAATGTGAGCAGCAGGGACCTGCCTGAAGTGGCAGACAGATTCTGTGCCGATCTTCTGGAAGTGCTCACGGGCAACGGCTCCTTCTTCCGCTCCACGCTCTGCTTTGTGATGAAGAAGGGCAAGATGAGTTCCCAGGTCTGCCTGGTCAAGCCCACAGGCCGTGACTTCAGGCAGATCACCAACATCAGGGGCGAGGCCATGTCTCCGGCATGGTCCCCTGACGGACGCTTCATTGTCTTCACCCACATTGACGAGCGATCCCACTCCCTGGGCGTGTGGGATCTCAAGTCCCGTCGCGTGCAGCGTGTCCGCTTCCCCGGTGACGTGGTTATCGGACCGTCCTTCCTGCCCAACAACAAGGTGGCCGTGGCCCTGTCCAACGGCAAGTACCCTGTCATCTACCAGCTCAACCATGTCTTCAAGAAGGAACGCGTGCTGGAATCCGACAGCTCCATCAACGTGTCACCTACCTTTGACAAGACTGGCACAAAGATGGCCTTCACTTCTTCTCGACTGGGCGGACCGCAGATCTTCATGAAGGATCTGAACAGCGGTGCTGTGACCAGGGTTAGCCAGAACGGCTCCTACAACACCGAAGCCAATCTCTCTCCTGACGGCACCCTGGTGGTCTTCAGCCGTCTGACCTCCTATGGCCAGCGTATCTTTGTGCAGGATCTTGTCACCGGCGCCGAAACCCAAGTTTCCTTCGGTCCTGGCAGCGACGAGCAGCCTTCCTTTTGCGCAGACAGCTACTTCATCGCTTTTTCCTCCTCCCGAGGAGGCAAGCGCAGCATTTATCTGACCACACGTCATGGCGGCGATGCCAAGCGTGTGCCTGTCAATGGCGACGCCTTCTTTCCGCGCTGGGGCATTCCCTCGGGTGGCAAGTAAAAAATTTTGGATTGCCCTTTCCCGGATCTGACGGGTGGAGGCCTTCAGCATGCAGCCATTCCTGCAAGGTTCATGCACCGTTGTCTCCTCTGCCTGTTCTGGGCTCAAGGCCTGGACAGACAGAGGTCAAGACAAGATAAAAGCTGGAAAAATCAGCAGATTATCCCTTGCCTGCCTTTCCTGAGGAGGCTGTGGCTACATTCTTGCTTTTTTTCATGTTTTTTGGTATAGCCCGCCTATCTTTTCCTGACTGAAGGATCATCCAACTCCGAGGCCGGGAGCAGTTTTGTACCAACTTTTTGTACTGCACGCGATCCCATGCAATCCTTTGATCCCATACAGGATCTTAAGAACTTCGACATGCGGAATGGTGTGACATGCAAGAAAATGGTGCCAGCAAACCTTGACAAAATCATAAGTGAAGATACCATCTATGCAAGTTGAGGAGGCAAAAACGCATTGACCTTTTTGCAGTATCTTCTCAACGAACACTAATGGGGAAATTCTACTTCTTTTAGAAGCTGTTCAGGAGGCTTATAATGAAACGCTTCGCTCTCGTTCTTGCGCTTGTGGTGGCTCTTGCTGCCGGTTTTGGTTGCGCTAAGAAGCAGGCTGCTGAACCTGGTTATGTTGATTCCGGCATTTCCCCCGAAATGCAGGCCGCTATCCAGCAGATCACCGATGGCCGCGTGCTGTTTGCTTTCGACAAGTACACCATCCAGCCCGAATATCAGGAAGTCCTGAAGACCAAGGCTGAACTGATGAAGCGCTACAACACCATCCGCGTGCGCATCGAAGGCAACTGCGACGAACGTGGTACTCAGGAATACAACCTCGCTCTTGGCGAACGCCGCGCTCGCGCTGCCTATGACTACATGGTTGCCCTGGGCGTGTCCCCCAGCCAGCTGGAAATGATCTCCTACGGCAAGGAAAACCCCGCCGTGCAGGGTCATGACGAAGCTGCTTGGTCTCAGAACCGCCGCGACGACTTCCGCGTGATCGCCCACTAGTTCTGAACTAGAAAGTTTTCCTCAAGGAGCTGTTCCCCTTTCGGGTCCGGCTCCTTTTTTGATGCTCAAAAGCCGCACATCCTGTTCTCTTGCGTTCAGGTCTGTGCGGCCTTTTTTGTCCTCGGAAGATTCATGCCCTAGTGCAGAAGGGGGAATGCTTCGAAGCCTGATTCCTGCTCTCGCGGTGTCTGCACAAAGCCCTGCCTGCAAGGAGAGGGAACGGGATGCTCTGGTGAACGTGCGACAGAAGAAGTATGACAAATGCGTTTCGGAAAAAAATGCTTGCCCTGAAGTATGCAAAGGCCTAAAAGAAACGTAGATCAGAGAATGTTCTTCCCAGAGACTTGTGAAGAAGGTTCTTTCGTTTCACTGTATCAACCTTGCACACAGGGGGAGGCTGAGCCTGGCTTTCTTCAGGAGCAGCAAACAGCTATGAAGATCACCGTTTTAGACGGGGGCATCATCAACCCTGGCGATCTTCAGTGGTCGCCGATTACCAGTATTGCCGAGACGACGATTTACGAAGAAACCCTGCCGGAAGAGATAGCCGGACGAACGGCAGACGCCGATGTGGTCGTGGTGAACAGGCTGTCCCTGTCGCCCGCAGCCGTGGCTCAGCTGGGAGAGAAGGTCCGACTTGTGACCATCATGGGTACAAGCGCCGATCTCGTGGCCCTACAGGCTCTGGAAAAGCGATCCATTGCCGTCTGCAATGTGCAGGGCTACAGCTCCGAGGATGCGGCCCAGCATACCATGGCCCTGATGCTTGAGCTGTTCAGACACATAGGCCTGCATTCGGACAGTGTGCACAGGGGCGAGTGGACAGAACGCAATACCTGGAGCTACTGGATCACGCCGCCCGTCTGCCTGGACAAGAAGGTTCTGGGCCTGGTGGGCTTCGGCTCCATAGGACGCAGGGTCAGCCGTCTGGCCAATGCCTTTGGCATGGAGATCCTGGCCTGCTGCCGCACGCCCAGAAATCCTCCTTCCTACGGTCCCTTTTCCTTTGTCTCCATGGACGCCCTTCTGCAGCGAGCCGATGTCATTTCCCTGCACTGCCCCCTGACCAGCGAAACCAGGGGCATGATCTGCCAGAAGAGCATTGCTCGCATGAAGGATGGGGTCTATCTCATCAATATTTCCCATGGCGGTCTGGTCAATCAGGATGACTGTGCTGCGGCGCTGCGCAGCGGCAAGATAGCGGCCATGGGCACGGATGTGCTGGCCCATGAGCCGCCCAGTGCCGAAGATGTCCTTTTGCAGGCCCCCAATGTGCTCGTCACGCCGCACATGGCCTGGGCCTCTCAGACCACGCGTCAGCGTCTCGTGAACCTGACGGGAGAAAATATACGACGCTGGATGCAGGGCACTCCGGTCAACCTCCTCACCAAGATTCGAAAGGCCTGACAGAAAGTATGCGCATAGACATCCACACTCATGCCTTTCACCACAGGGTGGCTGCCAGAGCCGTGAGCGCACTCAACCGGGCTATGAATCTTCACTGCGAGGCAAGCGGTTCCCTGCAGGATTTGATTCAGGAGGAAGAAGGCTGCGGCATGGACCGCTTTGCCGTCCTGTGCTGTGCCGCGAGAGCAGGGCAGGTACGGGCCGTCAACAACTTTGCTCTTTCCCTGCGCAAAGAGGATGCCCGCATCCTTCCCTTTGGCACCGTTCATCCCTGTGAAAGCGCCTGGGAAGAGGAGCTGGATCGTCTGGCAGCACACGGCATTGGCGGCCTTAAGCTGCATCCAGACTATCAGGGCTTTGGCATGGACGATCCCATGCTTTGGGCCGTGCTGGAAGCCTGTGAAGGGCGCTTTTGCGTGCTCTTCCACGTGGGCAGCCAGTCTGCCTTTCCCGAGACGGCGCCCTCCTCTCCTCAGGCTCTGCTGAAGCTTGTCCGCAATTTTCCCAGAGTGGATATCATAGCTGCTCATCTGGGCGGCCACCACATGTGGCAGCATGTGGCAAAGGTTTTTGCAGGGGTACACTGTCCGCATCTGTGGTTTGATACCTCGAGCACCACAAGTGCCCTTGATGAAAAGTCCCTGCGCAGCCTTTTGCGCCTCCTGCCTTCGGATCACTGTTTCTTTGGCTCGGACTGGCCCATTTTCCATGTGGAACCGGAGCTGGAGCGCCTGCAGAGGAAGGCCGGACTTGGCAGTGCGCAGCTGGAGGCTCTCCTGCAGCAGGCAGCGTCTCTTTTGCAGCACTATTATCCCCTGTGAGAAGAATAGGCTTTTGGTGCTCTCAAGGTTCAGCGACTTTTGGGACAAAAAAAGAGGAAACCTGTTCTTGTACAGATTTCCTCTGAAGAGTCACTGGAAAATGCCGGGTACCCGGCAACTTCTGTTACCGCTGCTTCCTTTCGGACCTGACGGGGTTGGCAGCGCTACCGCCACCCGGCAGAAACTGTGTATGTCACAAGCGGTCCGGATGTCAAGCTCCTAGTCCTGTCCGCGGTCTTCCAGAGCAGCCACAGCAGGCAGTTTCTTGCCTTCAAAGAGTTCCAGGAAGGCACCGCCGCCGGTGGAGATGTAGCCCATCTTGTCGGCGAGACCGTAGCTTTCCACGGCTGCAACGGAGTCGCCGCCACCGACCACGACAAAGGCGCTGGAATCGGCCATGCTCTGGGCAATGGCCCTTGTGCCCACGCCAAAGGGTTTGGTCTCGAAGGCACCGACAGGGCCGTTCCAGACAATGGTTGCGGCATTGGCCAGAATTTCGCCGTACATCTTGGCCGTTTTCGGACCGATGTCCAGAATCATGTTCTCGGCGGGCACTTCCTCGATGCCGCAGGTCACCGTGGGTTCGTTTTCTGCCAGCTGTGCCGCAGTGACGACGTCCTTCATCAGCGGAATGGGCTTGCCCAGGGCTTCGGCCTTGGCCATGACCTTTTTGGACTCGTCTATGAGTTCGGGTTCGCAGAGGGATTTGGCCACATTGTAGCCCGAGGCGGCAAGAAGGGTATTGGCAATGCCGCCGCCCACAATGAGTCTGTCCACGCGGTCCAGAAGATTATTCAGAAGTTCCAGCTTGGTGGATACCTTGGATCCGCCAATAACGGCCACCAGGGGACGCTTGGGATTGTCCAGAACCCTGGCAAAGGCATCGAGCTCGGCCATGAGCAGGGGGCCTGCGCAGGCGACCTTGGCGGCACGGATGGCGCCTTCGGTGGAAGCCTGGGCCCTGTGCGCCGTGGCAAAGGCGTCCATGACATAGATGTCGCCCATGTCAGCCAGCTTTTTGGCCAGCTCGGGGTCGTTGGCCTTTTCACCCTTGAAGCAGCGCACGTTTTCAAAGACCACCACTCCGCCAGGGCGAACGGTTTTGGCCGTTTCAAAGTCGCTGGTCAGAAGTACCTGGCGGCCGAGGCATTCCTGAAGTCTGGCAGCCACGGGAGCCAGGGAGTTCTGTTCGTCAAACACGCCTTCCTTGGGACGGCCGAGGTGGGAGAGGATGATGACTCCTGCGCCCTGATCCAAGGCAAATTCGATGGTGGGCAGGGCTGCACGGATGCGTTTGTCATTGGAGATTTTTCCGTTCTTGAGGGGAACGTTCAAATCTTCGCGAATGACCAGGGTCTTTCCGCGCAGATTCATATCCGTCATTCTTTGAATGGGCATGGAATCCTCCATGAACGCTGCCCTGCAGCAGTCTGCAAGGCAGGAAGAGCAGTCGGCTGAATCGGATATTCGGAAAACGACATGGAACCGGAACCGGTGTATGTCAGGAATGAGCACTTGGGCACAAGCCCGGAGTTCTGACAGGCACCGGGCTTTTGTGCAGGTTGAGCCTTAGGCGAGCAGTGCCCTGGCCCTGGCCACGACGGCGTCCACGGTGAAGCCGAACTTGTCGGTCAGCACGGAACCGGGCGCAGAGGCTCCGAAGTGATCAATGCCCAGGACATCGCCGTCCAGGCCTACGTAGCGGCGCCAGTACTCGGGCCAGCTGGCTTCCACGGCCAGGCGGGTACGCACGGAAGAGGGCAGGACGGCCTCCCTGTAGTCGGCATCCTGCGCGTCAAAGATGGTGCAGCAGGGCATGGAGACAACGCGCACCCTGGTGCCGGCCGCAGCGAGTGCCTCGGCAGCGCCAAGGCAGAGGCTGACTTCCGAGCCCGTGCCCAGCAGGATGATGTCCGGCGTGCCTTCGCAGTCGCGAACAATGTAGGCACCCCGGGCAATTTCGGCCTGTGCGGGCTTGGAAATGAAGGGCAGACCCTGTCTGGACAGTGAGAGGCAGGTGGGATTGTTTCTGCCAAGCGCCGTCTGCCAGGCCACGGCACACTCTTCGCTGTCGCAGGGACGCCAGAGGTCGCAGTCGGGAAGGGATCTGAGCATGTTGAGATGCTCAATGGGCTGGTGGGTGGGGCCATCCTCGCCCACGGCATAGGAGTCGTGGGTCAGCACCCAGACCACACGCAGATGCATGAGGCTGGCCAGACGGATGGCGTGCTTGGCGTAGTCGGAAAAGACCATGAAGGTGCCGGCATAGGGGATGAAGCCGCCGTGCACGGCCAGGCCGTTCATGATGCAGCCCATGCCGAATTCGCGCACGCCGTAGCAGATGTAGTTGCCCTCGTAGACCGCAGGATCCATGATGGTGGAAGACGGAGTCTTGGTGCCGACAGAACCGGACAGGTCCGCGGATCCGCCAATGAGTTCGGGCAGGGACGGGACCAGGACGCTCAGCACGTTCTTGGAGGCGACACGTGTGGCCAGCTTTTCCTGCTTTTCCTGTGCCTGCTTCACAAAGTCGGCCAGGATCTGATCCGTCTGCGCCGGCAGGGTGCCTGCCAGACGGCGGGTGAATTCCTCGCAGAGTTCGGGGTAGGCTTGCCTGTATTCGGCAAGGGCCTCGTTCCAGGCTGCTTCCAGGCGGGCACCTTCTTCCCGGGCGTCCCAGGCCCTGGCGATCTCTTCGGGAATGACAAAGGGCTCGGCCTCCCAGCCAAGGTTTTTCTTGGCTGCGGCTGCCATCTCTGCACCAAGAGGGGCACCGTGGGATTTTTCGGAGTCTGCCAGTTCGGAGCCGAAGCCTATGTGGGTACGGCAGATGATGAGGCTCGGGCGATCCTCGTCGGCCCGTGCCGCGGCAATAGCTTGATCCAGGGCTTCGTAGTCATGGCCGTCGACAGGTCCTATGACCTGCCAGCCGTAGGCCCTGAAGCGGACGGCCACATCTTCCGTGAACCAGCCTGTGACCTTGCCGTCAATGGAAATGCCGTTGCTGTCGTATATGGCAATGAGCTTGTCGAGCTTCCAGACGCCTGCCAGGGAGCAGGCTTCATGGCTCAGGCCTTCCATGAGACAGCCGTCGCCAAGGAAAACATAGGTTCTGTGATCGACAATTGTGTGACCGGGCTTGTTGAACTTTCTGGCAAGCAGGCGTTCAGCCAGGGCCATGCCCACGGCCGAGGCTATGCCAGAGCCCAGGGGACCGGTAGTGATATCCACGCCGGGCGTATGGCCGTATTCGGGATGGCCTGGGGTCAGGGAACCCCACTGTCTGAACTGGGCAAGGTCTTCGGCAGAGAGGGCGTAGCCTGTGAGGTGGAGCAGGCTGTAGAGCAGCATGGAGGCGTGACCGTTGGAGAGCACAAAGCGGTCACGGTTGAACCAGGCAGGATTGGCGGGATTATGTCTGAAGCCATGACGCCACAAGGCTTCGGCCATGTCGGCCATGCCCAGCGGGGCTCCGGGATGCCCGGAACGGGCTTTTTCGATGGCATCAATGGCAAGGGCCCTGATGGCATTGGCACATTGGCGGCGAGAAACTGGCATAGCACGCTCCTTACAAAACGGCTCGCTACGCTTGGCGAGGTTTCCAGTGTGAACAGGTCATTGCTGCCGCACGCAGCGGTCCCTGATCGGCAGCTGCGGCAAAGGCCGCAAGACGCTGATCATAGGGCGGAAAACGGAAGAACGCGGAACCGGAGACAAAGACGTCAGCGCCGCAACGGACAAGCTGACCTATGTTTTCCGGGCAGACTCCGCCGTCTACCTGAATGGGAATGGTGCTGCCCCCGTGGGCATCCAGGAGGCTGCGCACCTCCCGTATCTTTTCTTCCACAACGGGCAGGAATTTCTGTCCGGAAAAGCCCGGATTGACGCTCATGAGCAGAACCATGTCCACATCGCGGACAAGCCAGCGCAAAAAGGAGCAGTCCGTGGACGGGTTGAGCGCCACGCCTGCCAGACAGCCCAGTTCGCGGATCCGGGCAAGGCAGCGCTGCAGATGGGTCTCTGCCTCGGCATGTACAACCAGCATGTCTGCGCCGGCCATGGCAAAGTCCTCCACATAGCGGGATGGATTCTGAATCATGAGATGCACATCAAAGAAAAGCCGGCTCATCTTGCGCAGGGAGGCAATGACGGGTGTGCCGAAGGTAATGTTCGGGGCAAACAGGCCGTCTATGACGTCAAGATGCAGCCAGGGCACGCCGGCCTGTTCCAGGGCCTGGCACTCTTCGCCCAGTTTGCCGAAATTTGCAGAGAGAAGGGATGGCGAGAGAATCATTGTCCGCCTCCTTGAGTGAGCAGAGTTCTCACAGCTTTGAGCTCCTCGCAGACCTCTTGTAAAAAGGCCGTTTCCTGTTCACGGCGTTTGAGAGCCTGTTCGCGGCGCCGTGCGGCCAGCTCCCTTTGCCGTTCCTCCAGTTCCTGACTGCGCATCTGCACTTCCTCTTCCGTCAGCGAGGAAAGCTGCAGGGATTTTTCCAGGACCTGGCGTGCGCCTTCAATGGTAAGGCCCTTTGTATAGAGCAATTCCTTGATACGCCGCAAGAGTTGCACATCCTCGTGCGTATAGCCCCTGTGCCCGCTCGACATGCGCTTGGGAAGGAGTTCGGGAAACTTAGTCTCCCAGAAGCGCAGGACAGACGTCCTGACTCCCAGAATGGTTGCAACTTCCCCGATGCGATAGATTTTCTGCTTCAGCGGCGGCATGAACCCTTCCCTGCAGTTTGTACGTTTGCGTCCTGAAGAGGATGTGCTTCCTCGGAACACTTTCGGGGGCATAGTGACATGTTTTCCCTCTCACGTCCATATAGAGCCGGAAACGCCAGGAGAGAATACTGAAGCAGCAGAAAGGTTTTTTTGTGCACAACAGAAAAAGAGCACGAAAAGGTGGCTTTTTCTTGTCCTTTTCGTGCTCTTTTCATCAATTGGTTGCCTTGCAGCACAAACGGAGTTTCATTGCGCGCAGATGCTGCATGCAGAGTCTTTCTTCAGAGTGAGCTCTAGATGCGCACGCCGAGCTTCTTTTCCAGGAAAGCGACAATGCGATCGCGTTCCTTGTCTGCCTCGGCATCCTTGAGGGTCTTTTTGGCATGCCTGAAGGTCAGGCGGAAGGTGAGGTTCCTGGTCTCGCCGCCTTCGGGCAGGAAGAGGTCCACCATGGTGACTTCTTCAAGCAGGGGCGAACGGGCCTCCCGGATGGCCTCTTCAATGGTCTGTGCCTTCATGAGCGGATCGGCAATGACCGTGATGTCGCGGCGCACGGCCGGGAAGGTGGCCAGTTCCTGGAAGGGCCTGAGAGAGCTGTTGAAGAGGTCCTGCAGGATTTCGAGATTGTATTCGGCCATCCACACGGGCCAGCGGGCCTCGTACCTGTCGGCAATGGCCGGCTGGACGCGGCCCATGGTGCCGATGACCGTCTCGCCCACAAGAACCTCCACGGCGGGCAGCATGTAGGGATGCTTTTTGCAAGAGCGCACCTGCATCTCGCCCAGGTGCAGGGTACGCAGCAGGGCGGCGGTGATGCCCTTGAGGTCCAGATAATCCAGTTCGCCGGCCTTCTGCGGCCAGACATTGTCGAACCTGCGGCCGGAGAGCATGAGGCCTATCATGCCGGTCTCGGCCACCGTGGTGTAGGAGCCGGAATCCTTGTGGAAGACATGGGCCAGTTCAAAGATGCGCACTGCCGCAGCGCCCTGACGCATATTGGTGCTCAGGGTATGCAGAAGGCCTGGAGCCAGCACGGTGCGCAGCACGTCCTGATCGGCAGAGAGGGGATTCATGACCTGTATGCGATCGTCGGAGGGCAGGTTGAGCAGATCCAGTTCCCTGTTGCCCACAAAGCTGTAGTTGATGGCCTCGTTGAGGCCAAGACCGCTGCCCCAGCGACGCAGGCGGTCCCAGAAGGCATAGGCCGTTTCCGGAGCCGTGGCATCTTCCAGCTTGCGTTCTATGGCAGGAAGAACGGGAACTATGCGGTCCATGCCGTAGTAGCGGGCCACTTCCTCGATGAGATCGGCTTCGCGGGTGACGTCCGGACGCCAGCTCGGCTGGGTGACTTCCCAGGTGCTCTCGTCCTTTTCTTCCACGGCGCAGCCAAGCCCCTCAAGAATCTTCCTGCTGAACTCGCGACCCGGTTCTTCGCCGAGCAGGGCCGTGCAGCGGGCCGGACGGTAGGAAATCTTGGCCGGGACAAAGGGAGCGGGCTCGCTTTTGCACAGCTGGTCGGAGACCTGGCCACCGGCCAGGGACTGAATCATGGCACTGGCACGATCGAGGCACCACTGCGTGCGGCCCTGATCCACGCCGCGCTCGAAGCGGAAAGAGGCTTCGGAGTGCAGGCCCAGACGTCTGGCCGTGCCCCTGATGGTGGCGGGATGGAAGACAGCGGATTCCAGGAAGACGCCGGTGCTTTCACTGGTCACTTCGGACTCGAGACCGCCCATGACGCCGGCAAGACCCACGGCGCCCTCGGCATCGCGTATGGTCAGATCCCTGGCGCTCAGAATGCGTTCCTGTCCGTCCAGGGTGGTAAACTTCTCGCCTTCTTCGGCCAGGCGGACAAGGACCCTGCCACCGCGCACCTTGCCGAGATCAAAGGAGTGCAGGGGCTGGCCGCATTCCATGAGGATGTAGTTGGTCACGTCAACGACGTTGGAAATGGCACGCACGCCCACGGCATGGAGCCTGCAGCGCAGGGCCAGGGGGCTCGGAGCCAGGGTCACGTTGGTGATGACCCTGCCAAGGTAGCAGGGGCAGAGTTTCGGATCCGCGATTTCAATGACAGGATGGGGCAGATCGCACTTGCTCAGGATGAGCGGGCGTTCCTGCACGGTCATGGGCAGATTGAAGGCTAGGGCCACTTCGCGGGCAAGACCCAGGACAGAAAGGCAGTCTGCCCTGTTGGGAGTCACGTCGATGTCCAGGACTTCAGTGTCCAGATTCAGGGCATCCACAAGGCGGCTGCCCACGGTGCAGGTTTCGGGCAGCACGAGAATGCCCTGATGATCCTCGCTCAACCCCAGCTCGCGCTCGGAGCAGATCATGCCGAAGGAGGGCTCGCCGCGCAGTTTGGCCTTCTTGATCACAAGGCCGCCGGGCATGGTCGTGCCCACCGTTGCCACAGGCACAATCTGTCCTGCAGCCACGTTGGGGGCGCCGCAGACGATGGGCAGAAGCTCGCCCTGTCCCACGTCCACCTTGCAGACGTGCATGTGATCGGAATTGGGATGGGGTTCGCATTCCACGACCCTGCCAACCACAATGGACTCTATTTCCCTGAAGGGATGGACAATCTCTTCAAGTTCCAGACCGAGCATGGTCAGGCGGTCGGCAAGTGCCTCGGCACTTCCCTCATAGGGAACAAATTCACGTAACCAGGAAAGAGACAGCAGCATACGTCACCTTGAACGCCCGCAGGCGTTGTCAAAAGCAAAAAATATATCACCACACGGGACGATCGTCCCGCGGATCAGGCAGAGGGCGTTCCACTTCCTTCTGACCGCCATAGGCACCCGAGGGAAGCCGCTTTTTTGGGGCTTGTTCCTCCACGGCACCGGTAATGGGATTGCCATAGGCATCCGTGAAGCCGCTGATGACAGGTATCTTGCGCCCCTTGAGGGGCGTATCCGGAGATTCCAGACCCGTGTGCGGCGGCTTCGGAGAGGTGGAGACGGAATCGGCAAGGGCCTGTCCGGCACAGGCGCCCAGAAGACAGGCAAGACTCAGAAGAACGCGGAACGAAAGCAATCTTGGCATGGCCTAGACAAACTGACGCAGGAAGCGTGCGTCATTTTCGAAGAACATGCGCAGATCGCCCAGACCATAGGTGAGCATGGCAACACGCTCGACACCGAGGCCGAAGGCAAAACCCGTAATGTCTGCGGGGTAGTTGACATAGGCGTAGACCGCAGGGTCAACCATGCCGCAGCCGAGGATTTCCAGCCAGCCTGTGCCCTTGCACACGCGGCAGGGCGTTCCGTTGCTGTGCCCCTTGCCGTGACACAGGCAGCAGGAGATATCCACTTCGGCAGAAGGTTCGGTGAAGGGGAAGAAGCTCGGGCGGAAGCGAACCCTGGTCTCGGCGCCGAACATGGCCTGGCAGAAGGCAGTGAGGATGCCGCGCAGATGGGCCAGGGTCACATGCTCGCCGACCATGAGGCCTTCGACCTGATGAAACATGGGCGTATGGGTGATGTCGGAGTCGCGGCGGTAGACCTTGCCCGGAGCGACAATGGCCAGCGGCGGCTTGCGGCGTTCCATGGCATGGACCTGCACGGCCGATGTCTGGGTACGCAGCACAATGCTGTCCGTGATGTACAGGGTGTCCTGCATGTCCCTGGCCGGGTGTTCCGGAGGCAGGTTGAGCGCCTCGAAGTTGTAGTAGTCTGTCTCGACTTCGGGGCCGCCTTCAATGTCAAAGCCCAGTTTCTGGAAGACGGAGCAGATTTTTTCCATGGTCAGGGTGATGGGATGGCTGGAGCCTTCCCAGGGCTGACGTCCGGGCAGGGTGGGATCAAAACGCTGCACAAATTCGTCTTCTGCGCGGGCCAGAAGCTTGGCGCGGTGGGCTTCAAAGAGCGAGGTGAGCTCTTCCTTCACCCTGTTGGCCGCCTTGCCTGCAGCAGGGCGCTCGGCCGGTTCCAGGGAGGGAAGGGCACTCATGATGGAGGCAAGCCTGCCCTTGCGGCCGAGGAAGGTCACACGCAGGCTTTCGAGATCTTCAGCTGTAGAGGCTTGGTTGAGGCCCTGTTCCAGTTCGGGGGCAAGGCTCTCCAGAGCAGAAATGATATCCATAATTATGATCCGGGAAACACGCAAAAGACGTGTGAAGGGGCGTGCACGAAGTGCACGTTCCGTCTGGCGAAAGATCGAAAAAGGCTTTAGTGCGCCCGCAGGCTCCTAAAGCTTTTGACCATCAGGTGGAATGAACAACAGTTGTGACTGTAGAAACAAAGATGGAAGAACAGGCAAAAACTGTGTTACAGAATGGAAACAAAAGGACACAGGGCCTGCAGAAAAGAAAAAGAGGAGACGGGACACAAGGCCTCGTCTCCTCTTGATACAGATCAGAACATTAGTTGAGGGAAGCTTTAGCCTTTTCCACCAGAGCAGCAAAGTCTTCCTTGTGGAAAACGGCGAGGTCGGCAAGAACCTTGCGGTCCAGGGTGATGCCGGCGATCTTCAGGCCATGCATGAAGCGGCTGTAGGACAGGCCGCTCAGACGGGCACCGGCATTGATGCGCAGGATCCACAGCTGACGGAAATCACGTTTACGATGCTTGCGACCCTCGAAGGAGTTCTGCATTGAGCGCTCAACGGCTTCTCTGGCAGTGCGGTACAGGCGATGACGGGCACCGCGGAAACCCTTGGCAGCATCAAGAAATTTTTTGTGCCTGCGATGTGCGGCAAGACCTCTCTTTACACGCATTGGTGTATCCTCCTTAAGTCCTGAACAAGGCGTAGGTCGGTGCCCGTCAGGAGCTCACGTATGCCAGACACTCGCAAGGAGTGCTGTGCAGGAAAAAATCTGTGATCAGTGACCTGTGCCTTCGTCACTAGCCGTTGGGCAGCAGACGACGGACAGCCTTCATGTTGGCGGAATCCACGACAGTGGGCTGGCCCAGGCGCATCTTGCGGCCGGGAGCCTTCTTGGTCAGGATGTGACGCAGATTCTGACGGCGACGGCGGTACTTGCCGCTGCCGGTCAGCTCAAAGCGCTTGGCGGCAGAGCGCCGTGTTTTGATCTTCGGCATTGTTGAGACCTCTCGTAATGATAACTTTCCCGATTGGGAACATGCGAGCTTGCCCCAAAATCGTGCCCCTGGCAAGCTCTATTTTTTGGGCACAAGCAGCATCTGCAGGGTACGACCTTCGGCGCGGGGCTCCTGGTCAACCTTGGCAACTTCCTCGAGATCCTTGATAAAGCGCTCGAGAATGTCCATGCCGCGATCCTTGTGGACAATTTCGCGTCCACGGAAGAACACTGTGACTTTGCAGCGATCGCCGTCTTCGAGGAAACGGCGCACGTGCCGTACCTTGGTCTCGTAGTCATGGTCGTCCGTCTTGGGACGGACCTTGATTTCCTTAACCTGGACAACAGCCTGTCTTTTCTTGGCGTCCTGACGCTTCTTCTGCTGCTCGTACTTGAACTTGCCGTAGTCCATGATGCGGCAGACGGGCGGTTCGGAATTGGACGACACCTCAACAAGATCACATCCCACTTCACGGGCCGCAGCAATGGCCTCGTTACGGGACATAATGCCCAGCTGTTCCCCCTCAACGCCAATGACGCGCACTTCACGTGCGTGGATCAGCTCATTACGGCGAACCCCGTCATCAGGCATGCGCCTGCGGGGCTTGATATTAGGCGAAGCTATAGCTCATTCCTCCTTTCGTGAACGGTTCAGCTGCTGCGGCCTTGATCAGTTCGACTGTTTCCGCAACAGTTTTCATGCCCAAATTTTCTCCTGTGCGCAGACGGACGCTGACGGTATGGCTCTGAGCCTCTTTTTCACCCACAACGAGCATGTAGGGAATCTTGGCGACCTGGGCTTCGCGGACCTTGAAGCCGAGTTTCTCGTTGCGTTCGTCGCACGTGATGCGGATGCCGGCGGCTGCAAATTCCTTTTCCATGTCCTTGGCAGCCTCGATGGCAGCATCTGTGACCGTGAGCAGACGTGCTTGTTCGGGAGCCAGCCAGACAGGCATGGCACCGGCAAACTGTTCGATAAGAATACCGATGAAGCGTTCAACAGAGCCCATGATGGCCCTGTGCACCATGACAGGACGGTGGCGTTCGCCATCCTGGCCCACATAGGTGAGGTTAAAGCGCTCGGGCAGGGTGAAGTCGACCTGAATGGTCGAGCACTGCCATTCGCGGCCAAGGCAGTCGAGGAGCTTTACGTCAATCTTGGGACCGTAGAAGGCACCGTCGCCCTCGTTGATGGCATAGGGTAGGCCTTCCTTCTTCACGGCTTCAATCAGGGCATTGGTGGCCAGTTCCCAGGCTTCGTCCGTGCCTATGCTGTCCGTGGGACGGGTGGAAATTTCTATCTTGTACTCGAAGCCGAACAGCTGCATGAGCGACTGGATAATGTGGATCACATTGATGATTTCGCCCTCGAGCTGTTCCGGCATGCAGAGAATGTGCGCATCGTCCTGGGTGAACTGGCGGACACGCAGAAGACCGTGCAGCACGCCGCTCTTTTCGTGACGGTGCACAACGCCCAGTTCAAAGAGACGCACCGGCATGTCGCGGTAGGAATGCACGCTGTTGCCGTACATGAGCATGTGCCCGATGCAGTTCATGGGCTTGATGCCGTACATCTCTTCATCAATCTGGGTGAAGTACATGTTCTGGCGGTAGTGATCGTAGTGTCCAGACTGCTGCCAAGTTTCCTGACGCAGCAGCTGCGGACCCTGCACAATCTGGTAGCCGCGCTTAAGATGCTCGCGCTTCCAGAAGTCTTCCAGAATGGTGCGCAGCAGCATGCCGTTGGGCAGCCAGAAGACCATGCCAGGAGCCACATGCTCGAAGAAGGTGAACAGGCCGAGTTCGCGGCCGAGCTTCCTGTGGTCGCGGCGCCTGGCTTCCTCCAGCCTGTGCAGATGGTCCTTCAGGGACTTCTCGTCGGCAAAGGCCGTTCCATAAATGCGCGAAAGCATGCGGTTCTTCTCGTCACCACGCCAGTAGGCACCGGCAACGGCCAGAAGACGCACATGCTGACAAAAACCTGTGTGCGGGACATGGGGGCCGCGACACAGGTCGGTGAATTCTCCTTCCTGATACAGGGTGACTGTGGGAGCATCTATGTCTTCCAGCAGTTCCACCTTGTATTTCTCTCCCATTTCTCCGAATTTGGCCACGGCCTCGTCATGGGAGAGCACGGTGCGCACAAAGGGAAGCTTCTGCTCGGCAATGCGGTGCATTTCGGCTTCGATGTGCTCAAGATCGGTCTGGGAGAAGGGAGTTTCTACATCAAAGTCGTAGTAGAAGCCATTTTCAATGGAGGGACCAATGGTCACCAGAGCCTTGGGGAAGAGCCGCTTGACTGCCAGAGCCATGACATGGGCAGTGGAGTGGCGCAGAATCTGTGTCCCTTCGGGGCTATCAGCAAAAATGGGCTGAATTTCCGCAGTCTCTGCAGGTACGGCAACGGACAGATCGTAGTCCTTGCCGTCAATGCGTGCAGCAACAACGGACTTGAATTTTTTGCCACTCAGTGCAGACTTGAGCACAGAGGCAATATCGGCACCGTCGGACACAGGAACGACCTGTCCTTCAACACGGACATCCATAGAAAATTCTTCCTCCTCAAGGCAGAGAATACAAAAAAATGGGGAGGCGATGACCTCCCCATTTCGCATATATTTTTTAGAAGGGCGGTTGGCGTGTGCCGCCTTTCGCCGCCGGGAGAAACTCCCGAGTGCTTGTGGTATGGTAGGAACGAGCAGACTTGAACTGCTGACCTCTTCCGTGTCAAGGAAGCGCTCTAGCCACCTGAGCTACGCTCCTGCGTTAAGGCAGAAGTCGGTATATGCTTAGTGCATGCCCGAGTCAAGCATTTTTTTGCGTTCCGGAGAAATTTTTTCACTCTGCCAGCAGAACATGCCTGTTTTGTTCCATCCAGTTCGCAAAATCGGTACGGGCACGGGCGGCATACCATTCCTTGCGCAGCTTCTTGGCAATGCGTTCCTCGGGCTCGGGCATGAGGCCGAAGTGGGCATTGCTCGGCTGGAAGTGCTTCTGTTCTGTCCGCAGGTGTCCGAGCAGGGCGCCCAGGGCCGTGGTCACGGGCGGTTCGTCCAGTTCCTGTCCAGACAGGCGGGCGGCAAGCACCCTGGCAATCCAGTGGCCGTGGGCCGCAGATTCCACATAGCCCTCCACACCGGAGATCTGGCCTGCCAAGAAGATGTTCGGACTGGTCACAAGGGATCCGTCCCTGGCAAGGACTTTTGGGGCATTCACGTAGGTATTGCGGTGCATGCTGCCAAAGCGGACAAATTCGGCCTTTGCGAGTCCCGGTACCATTCTGAAGATGCGGGCCTGTTCCGGATAGGTGAGCTTGGTCTGGCAGCCCACCAGATTGAAGGTGGTGGCATTGAGGTTTTCTGCGCGCAGCTGCAGGACGGCCCAGGGCCGTCTGCCCGTGCGCGGATCCGTGAAGCCCACAGGTTTCAGGGGACCGAAGACTAGGGTCTTGGGGCCGCGTTCGGCTAGGGCTTCTATGGGCATGCAACCCTCGAAGTGCCTCTCCTTCTCGAAATTTCTGGCATGCACCTTTTCCGCCGAGCACAGGGCTTCGTAGAAGGCCGTGTACTCCTCCCGGTTCATGGGACAGTTGAGGTAGTCGCCGGATGTTTCTCCGTGCTCCTCGTCGTAGCGCGACCCCCTGAAGACAATGGACATGTTCAGAGAATGGCCCCAGACAATGGGGGCTATGGCATCGTAGAAGTAGCAGTGGTCCTGGCCTATGCGGCTGGCCAGGCTTTGCGAGAGCCCTTCCGTGGCCAGGGGACCTGCGGCAAGGACAATGGTGGCAAAGCCCCCAAGGCGGGCATCATCCAGATCGGCAATGCAGGCATGCATAAGATGGATGCGGGGGTGTTCTTCCACGGCCCTGGTGACGCGTTCGGAGAACAGGGTGCGGTCCACGGCCAGGGCCTTGCCGGCCGGCACCCGGCAGGCATCGGCGTCCTGCATGAAGGGAGAGTGCAAGTCGCGCAGTTCCTGCTTGAGCAGGCCTATGCCGCTGGCCAGGGCATCGGAGCGCAGGGAATTGGAGCAGACAAGCTCGCTCAGCAGATCGGAGACATGGGCTTCGGATCGAACGTCGGGCTTTGCTTCGAAAAGGGTGACATCATTCCCCATGTCCGCAAGGACACGGGCACATTCGCAGCCGGCCAGGCCGGCACCTACAATAGCCACATCAGCCATACTATGGGGCACTCCTGAAAGTATTCTGCCTGCAGACGCACCATGCAGGGGCTTCAGGCAGGGGTGTGATGCCATTTTTTCCTGCAAAAGTCATGGAAGAACCGGCTCCCGCACACGGAGGAATGCGAACACAAAAAATAATTTTCCCCTGCTTTGTGCAATGGGACTGATACCTTAGCCTGTGCTGTCATTGTGGTGCTGCTTGCAGCCCGCCCAAGGGGTGCGTATAAGCAAAATTCTGCAAGGAGAAGAAGTATCTTTCGGGCAGCATGTGCTGCCAAAGTTCTTTTTCTCCTCTCTTTTTTTTTCTTTCTCCCGCACTACGGGCCTGCTGTACGGAGACTTTTTTCTCAATGGACGCAAAAACGACACGCTCTGGCGACACAGACATTCAGGCAGACAACCGCTTGGCAGAAACAGCGGGCATCCCCGTGCTGCCTGTGCGCCTAGCCTTTACGGACAGTGCGGTACAGGCGCTCTATGCCTCGGCCCCAGCGCCGGCCACGAGCCGTTCGGCAGGAACCGATCTGCGAGCCTGTCTTGCCCAGGACGAGGCCGAAATCGATCCCGGCTGCCGCCTGGCCGTGCCCACGGGAGTGCGCATCCAGCCGATGCAGCCCGGATGGGCCGGCTTTGTGTACGCACGCAGTGGTCTTGGCGCACGCGACGGTCTCACCGTGGCCCAGGGGATCGGCGTCATTGACCCGGACTATACGGGAGAAATCGTCGTCTTTCTTCTGAACACTTCGGCTGAAAAGCGACGCATTGTCCGCGGCGAGCGCATTGCGCAGCTGCTTTTTTTGCCCTATGCACGGCCGGACTTTCTCGTAGCTGACGATCTGCAGACCACGGAACGCGGCGCCGGCGGTTTCGGACATACAGGACGGTAATTTTTGGAGCTCTTTTCGATGTCACAGGAATTTGAGACGATCAGGCACGATGACGAGGCCTATGTGATGCACACCTACGGGCGCTATCCCGTTGCGCTGGATCATGGCCTCAACGCCCATGTCTGGGATGTAGATGGCAAGGAATACGTGGATCTTCTGGCAGGCATTGCCGTCACCAGTCTGGGCCACTGCAATGAAGAGGTGTGCAAAACCCTGGAAGAGCAGGCCCGCCGCCTCTGGCACACAAGCAATCTCTTCTATCAGCGTCCGCAGGTCGAGCTGGCCAGGCGCCTTCTGGGCACGGCCCATTTCGGCCGGGCCTTTTTCTGCAACAGCGGCGCCGAAGCCAACGAGGCCCTGATCAAGCTGGCCAGGCGCTACATGACACGCATCCGCGGCAAAAAGGACGCTTTCGAAATCATCACCCTGTCCGGCTGCTTCCACGGCCGTACTTTGGGCACCCTGGCCGCAACGGGCCGCGACAGCCTCATGGACGGCTTCACGCCCGTGGCCGGCGGCTTCAAGCAGGTGCCTGCCGGCGATCTCGAGGCTCTGGCCCGGGCCATGGACGAGAAGACCTGCGCGGTCCTTCTGGAAGTTGTCCAGGGCGAGGGCGGCGTCATTGTGCTGGACGACGACTATGTGCGCGGCGTCGAGGCCCTGTGCAGGGAGAAGAATGTGCTCTTCTGCTGCGACGAGGTTCAGGCCGGCATGTGCCGCTCCGGAAAATTCTGGGCCTTCCAGACCTGCGGCGTGAAGCCCGACATCATCAGCATGGCCAAGGCACTGGCCAACGGTCTGCCCATGGGCGGCATCATGGCCACGGCGGAAGTGGCCAGGGGCTTTGAGCCCGGTTCCCATGCCACCACCTTTGGCGGCAGCCCTCTGGTGGCCTCAGTGGCCGCCAAGACCGTGGAAATCATGGTGCGCGACGACATGGCGAACAGGGCCAGAATCCTTGGCGAGCGCGTCATGGACAGGGCCAGGGCCTTCATGGAGGATCATCCGGGCTGCATCAGCGAAGTGCGCGGCAAGGGCCTCTTCATAGGCATAGAGCTGCCCGACGACGCCAAGGATGTCTGGAGTAGTCTGCTGGAGAAGGGCTTTATCTGCAATCTCTGTCACGGCAAGACCCTGCGTCTCCTGCCGCCTCTGACCATTTCCGAGGCCGATCTGGATGCCTTTATGGAGGCTCTGGAAGAAGTGCTGCAGAAGAAGTAGCAACGACAGGCCCTGTCGAGAAAGAACTGTGGACTATACGGGAAGGCTTCCTTCAAAGAGCCTTCCTCTTCTTTTATGCCGCAAGAGAATTTCGCCGAAGCGTGCAAGCGGCCTTCGGGAAAATCCAAGGAGAACATCATGGATGATATGGATATGGCTGCCGAACTTGAAAGGAGAGACAGGGAAGCTGCTCTGTCCATGGCACAGCGTTCCACCCTGCAGTGTGGCCCTGAAATCATCAATGGCGTAGCCTGTTGCCGGGAATGCGGAGAGCCCATTCCCAAGAAGCGCCTGGAGGCCTTGCCCGGTGTGGCCCTGTGCAAGGCCTGTCAGGAAGAGCGCGAGGCACGCATGCGCTCCTGACAGGGCGCAGAGGTTTTTTGTACGCATTTCCCCTTGTGCCCGATGCGGACAGGGGATGAAAAGAAGAACGGCGTATGCAGCACAGAGTTCTGCATACGCCGTTCCTTGATCAGGTTTGTAAAGGAAAATGCCTTATGCGGGCCAGATGAGGTGCAGGACCTTGTAGGAGAGAGCCCCCACGGCGCCTGCGCAGGGCAGGGTCAGTACCCAGGCCGTGACAAGCTGCCCTGCAACGCCCCAGCGCACGGCACTGAGACGCTTGCTCGAGCCCACGCCAAAGATGGCCGCAGAGACCGTGTGGGTGGTGCTCACGGGCGCCCCCATAAGGCTTGCGCAGGTGATGACGCAGCCTGTGGCCGTTTCGGCCGCAAAGCCGTGCACGGGCTCCAGCTTGAAGATCCTGTGCCCCATGGTCTTGACGATCTTCCAGCCGCCCACGGCCGTGCCCATGCACATGGCACCGGCGCAGAGCAGCTTGACCCAGAGGGGAATCTCCACGCTGTCGATTTCGCCGAAGAGGAGCAGGGCCAAGGTGATGACACCCATGGTCTTCTGGGCATCGTTGAGGCCGTGGCTCAGGGCCATGAAGCCTGCGGACACAAGCTGCAGCTTTCTGAACCAGGCATTGACCTTGGCCCGTCTGTGCGAGGCACAGAGCCAGGCAATGAGCAGCATGGCCACAAAGCCTGCGCAGAAGCCCGCCAGGGGCGATCCTATGAAGGGCAGGATGACCTTGCCCACCACGCCCGAGAAATTGATGGCCGCAAAGCCTGCGTGGGCCCAGGCAGCCCCAAGAAGACCTCCTATCAGTGCGTGGGAGGAGGAAGAGGGGATGCCCAGATACCAGGTGAACAGATTCCAGACGATGGCACCAACCAGGGCGGCAAAGACCAGAATCTGCGATCCTTCCACCATTTCCGGGAAGACCAGGCCTCCGCCCAGTGTCTTGGCCACTTCCGTGCCCAGCAGGGCACCCAGCAGGTTGAGGATTGCGGCCATGGCCACGGCCATGCGCGGGGTGGCCACCTTGGTGGAGACGACGGTGGCAATGGCATTGGCGCAGTCGTGTGCTCCGTTGGTAAAGTCGAAAATCAGCGCCGTGAGCACAATGAGGACAAGAAGAAGAGGGATCTCAAACATTTTTCATCACCGCTTCCTCAATGTGTTCCGAGAGATCCGTGACTTGGCGCAGGACAAGTTCAAGGCCGTCGTAAATCTGCATCCATTTGAGCACAGAGGGAAGACTCGCGCTGTTCAGGTCGCTTTCTTCCATGAGTTCTGCCAGGCCCACCGCAATCAGGGAGTCGCATTCCTCGCGCATGTTGCGGAACACTCTGGATTTGTGGCAGTCGTGTCGTTTGCTCAGGCCGTGCAGCATTTCCGTGGTCAGGACAAGCATGTCCCTGATCAGGGCTGCCGTTCGCTGGGCAGGGAAGAGCATGTCGGGAATGTTGTAGGAAGTGAGGCGTGCCGCCAGACTCTGAAAGCGGTCTATGCACTCTTCCTGTCCCTGACTGATGCGGAGGATGTCCTCCCGGTCTATGGGGGTGATGAAGGTGGCAGAAAGAGCACGGCTGATTTTGCGGTAGAGCGTGTCAGCCTCGTGTTCGATTTCTGCTATGCTCTTGTAGGCGTAGTAGCGGTTTTCCAGGTTGCCGAAGAGCCGAACATTTTGTTCGGCAACCTGACAGAGGAGCGCGTTCTGCTCGAAGAGCATTTGAAAAAAGGGAGCCGATTTGGGAAGCAGGGCTGCAAACATAACCAATCCGTAAGGTTAGGTGTCGCAAAAGATTGTGCAGACAGGCATCTGCACACAGTACCTTACGCGACTCTAGAGGATTTGCTATGCGAGTGCAAACCAGTTCTGCATCAGGCGCCAAGCCTTTGCGCCAAGGGGCCAGTCGGGCAGAAGAAGGATGTCCGAGCCGCCATGGATGAGCCGGCCGTGATGCAGGAAGAAGTGGGCTCCTTCCCGGGCTGTGCCGTACAGGCTGTCCCAGAGGAGGGGGTGCCCTGTGCTTGCGGCATGCACGCGGATTTGATGGCGTGCGCCCCGGTGCAGGAGGCAGCCTGCAAGTGTCAGCTCTTGGCCTGCCCAAGCGTCGGACCAGGAACGGGAGTCTTCTGTTTCTCCAATGATTTCCTCTGCCCTGCCGCAGAGCAGGGGGACAAGGGTCGTCCAGCGGGCAGGATCGCTGTCTTCTTGTGCAAGGGCCCGCATCCTTGATCTTCCCTCTGCCACAAGACGGTTGCGGACTATGACTGTTTCCCCGAGCGTTCCGCACACAAGACAGACATATTTCTTGACAACATGTCCCAGAGCTTCCTCTTCTCGAAAGCGCAGGGCACTTTCCTGGTTCAGGGCAGCAGTGACAATGCCTGAGGTTGCATAATCGAGACGCTGCAGAAGCTGCAGGTCAGCACAATTCGGATCCTCAAGAAGCTGCGGAATCTGAGCCTCAAGGGAAGCATTGCTGCGGCCGGACAAACGGACCGTGTGCAGCAGGGCAGGCTTGAAAAACCAGGCATACGCATCTGTCCGTTTCAGCAGCCGTCCCCGGGGCGCGCAGGGAGCAGACGCGTCGTTTGAACAGTTCATGGGAGCCTGTCCAGAAACAAGGCAGATGCGATCCCCAGCAAGAGCCCTGTAGCCGGGTTTTTTGCGCAGTCCGTTCACAAGAACGCAGCCGTCTTCTACAAGGCGTCTGCCTGCACGCAGGGAAAGACCGGCAAGATCCCGCA
The DNA here is from genome assembly GCA_944327295.1 of uncultured Desulfovibrio sp. Taxonomy (GTDB): domain Bacteria; phylum Desulfobacterota; class Desulfovibrionia; order Desulfovibrionales; family Desulfovibrionaceae; genus Desulfovibrio. The sequence goes on from CALVHF010000010.1 coordinate 24,501, forward strand.
CAAGGGCATCAAGGCGCGAACCGGCCCTGTCCGTGTCAATGACGTGCTCGGGATGCTGCGGGGAACCGCCTGCAGAGGTCGTGGTTTCTGTGCCTGCACAGGGACGGGCGGATTGTGTGTGCATCGTGTCGTCCGGACACAGCAGAGATTCCATGTCCCTACTCCATGCCCAGCAGGCGCAGCAGGGCATGCGCTGTCCTGTGCGGATCGTGGGCGCAGCCGTGGGCTTCCACAATGTCGCAGTCCAGGAGTTCCACGCCCAGGTTTTCTGCCCACAGGCGCAGGGCAGGGAGATCGCCTGCATACTGTCCGTTTTTCGTATCAATGAGCACATGGCTCACAAGGTCCCGGGCCCGTGCTCCTGGGGCATCCTTCCGCAGGGTGTCAATGAGCATGCCGAGCTGATCGGTCAGACTCTGGCCGAGCAGTTCCCTGTCCGTGCCCGTGTTGGGAATGAAGACCTTGGGGCAGGACAGGTCGGCAATGATATGACCTGTGCCTTCGGCGAGCAGATTGGCAAGGACACTGGAGAAAAAGCTGCCCATGGGGTAGCAGACCAGTCCGGCCTCCCTGAGGCGTGCTAGGGCAGGAGTGGCGGCTCTGGGCCTGCAGGCCACGGGCGTGGCTGTACCCCGCTCTGCCCGGTCCGGTTCGCTTACAGTCAGGAAGAAGCGGACAATGGGGCTTGCCAGATCCTTGAAATGGTGCTGTCCCACAAGCAGGGTGCCGTCCCTGAGCCTGGCGGCCAGGTGCAGGCTTTCCTCGACTATGGGCAGCACTTCGCCGTGAATGTGCAGAAGGCGCGAGAAGAGCCCCATGACCGCACTTAAGGACCTGTGTTCCTGCAGATACTTGCCGGCCATGCAGATATTGCCGAGGCTGGCCTCGCGGGCATCAAAGTTCTCGGGCATGGCGCTCAGAAAGGTGGCCAGGCAGGACTGCAGGCATAGGGCCGTGGCACTGCCCATCCCCTGCCACACGGTATGATCGGTCCGGGCTATGGCGCGCAGATCATTGCGCAGCACTTCCGGATCCCCGTCCTTCGGGAGTCGCGTTTCCAGGCAGCGCACCAGAGGCAGGCCGCAGGCCTTTGTATCTGCCAGGGCCACCAGTCTATTGCGCAGATCGCCCACGGCAGGCATGGCAAAGGCTGCCCGCAGGCGAGCCGTGGAGCCGCCTGAATCAAAGGTTGTGACCAGATGGGTTGTGTGACAGCCGCGGGCGGCAAAGCATCGACTCAGTTCCCGCAGAGCTGTACCGCCCGTGAAGAAGATCAGGGGGTGTTCGCGCAGAAGGGCAAGGGCACTGCTGTTCACAGGGCCTCCGCAAGACCGAGTTCGCACATGCGCATGAAGATTCTGCGGCCCATCCAGGCGTCCGTGGCCGCATAGGTAATCTGACGCTGGCTCAGATTGGGCAGGCTCCAGTTGGAGCACTGTGGCCCCTTGGAAATGCGCTCGCCAAAGAAGCAGGCGACCAAGGAACGCAGGCCCTTGTTGCAGATGTGATGCCTTTCGGCAATGAGGGCCAGATCCTGGAGTCCTGCTGCCGAGAAGGGCAGAAGGCAGCCGAGTTCGCGCATGTCTTCGGCAATGCCCACACCGGCCTTGATCTGTTTCGGGTCGGCCAGGATGGAGGTCAGCTCCTCGGTCAGAGGAATGTGCGTCAGCTGTACGAGAAAGACGCGGTCTGTGGTGGCAAGCTGGATAAGGGAGGGATGGTGCACGACCCCCTTGCGGAAGGTGGGCTGTGTTTCGGTGTCAAAGCCGAGTACGGGCTCCTCGCGCAGGGCCGGCAGGATGGCCGCAAGCTGCCGTTCGTTGCGGACCAGGGTGACGGATCCCTCGTAGTGAACCAGGGGCAGCTCGTTGATTTCCTCGCTTGTCAGGCGTCTGCATATGTAGTTGGGTTCCATCAGGAGTCTCCAGAGCGTTTTGTGAACTGGACGGTGTTTTCCCGAGGTCAGCTACTTTCCTATGCAGAAGCTCTCGAACACTCGGTTGAGAACATCCTGGGCTGTGCCCACACCAATGACATCGTCAAGATGGCTGCAGCATGTGTCCAGATGCACCGATAGAAGATCATACAGCTGACCGGCCTCAATGTCACGAACAAGAGCGTCCAGGGCTCGGGACGCCTTGTCGAGGGCGTCTGCCTGGCGGTCGTTGGGGGCCACGTCCGCTTCCTGCTCGGGGAGCGGATCCAGAATGGCCGAACGTATGCGGCTGCAGGCCAGATCCAGGTTTTCCCCTGTCTGGGCGCTCACGCACAGGCAGGGGACGGCACGTTCCTTGTGCGTGCACCATGAGGGCGCGGCACCAAGGGATGGAGCGGGCCTGAAGCGATCCACCTTGTTCCAGAGCACCACACAAGGGGTGTCCGTTTCTGTCTGCAGAAGCTCCCGGACCACAGGATCCGGGCAGAGGGGCGCTGTCCAGCCCTCTTCTCCCAGAGCTGCTCCATCCACCACCAGAATAAGGCACTGGGCCGCAGCTATCTGTTCCCTGCTGCGAGCAATGCCCTGTGCTTCCACAAGGTCCGTGCTCTCGCGCACGCCGGCTGTATCCACAAGGCGCACGGGAAGGTCCTCGAAAAGCACGCCTTCTTCCAGAAAATCCCTTGTTGTACCGGGCACGTCCGTGACCAGGGCCCTGTTTCTGCCAAGCAGGGCATTCATGAGGCTGGACTTGCCGGCATTGACCGAGCCTGCCAGCACGACCCTGGCGCCATTCTGGAGGACACTGGCCCTGGCAAAGCCTGCCAGAAGCTCGTTCAGGGCCTTCCTGGCTGCCTGTACCCGTTCAAGGAAGTCTTTTCGGTCGAGAATTTCCACGTCGTCTTCAGGAAAATCCACGGCCAGGCTCATCTGGACGCGCACGTGCTCAAGGCTTGTGCGCACCTGTTCCACGCGCCTGGCAAGTTCGCCGTCCAGTCTGCGCAGGGATTGCTCAAGGGCCTGTCTGCCCGGAGCGGCAATCATTTCAGCAACGGCTTCGGCCTGGCTCAGGTCCATGCGGCCGTTGAGAAAGGCCCGGTAGGAAAATTCGCCCCGGCGGGCCGGCACGGCACCGGCAGCAAACAGGGCCTGCAGGATGGAGGAGACAATGAGCTGGCCTCCATGGCAGTGTATTTCCGCGCAGTCTTCGCCCGTGTAGGTCCTTGGGCTCGGCATGTAGACACAGAGCACCTCGTCAAGCCTGCGACCTGCGTCATCATGAAGGGTGCCGTGATAGAGTCTCCAGGGCACGAAATCCGTGAAATCCGCTCTGGATGGAGAAAAAAGCAGGCCCAAGAGCTGGTGAGCCATTGGGCCGGAAAGTCGGATGATGGCAATGGCCCCATTGCCCGCGGCCGTGGCCTGTGCGGCAATGGTGGTCTGCCCTGTGGAAAGATTGTGTGTTGTCATGACATGGTATCGCGCAGTTCCCTCAGGCGAGCAGGCAAAGGACTGGCGTCGTCTCCGTTCCATGGATGAAGCGTGTTGCGCCGAGGCCGGGTCGTGCGCCAGAGGACCCAGTCTTGCTGAGGCTCAGGCTTGCGGCGTCGACTGGGCCTGATCCTTCGGTCTTGCCAAAGTCTTCCTTGGGAAAATGAGGACGCGTTTCAGGTCGCCTGCGCCTGTGCTGCGCGTCTGTATGTCGTCCATTTCCCTGAGACAGAGGTGGACAATGCGACGCTGTGAGGATCGCAGGGGACGCGTGCTCTGCGACTTGCCCGTTTCGCGAACCCTGGCCGCAAGGCTTTTGGCCAGCTGCCTGAGTTCCTCTTCCTGCTGTTCGCGAAAGCTTTCCACTTCTAGCAGCACGTGGACACCCCGCTGCACGGCACGGGAAACAAGACGGCTGGCCAGATGCTGCAGGGCCATGAGCGTTGCTCCGTCCCTGCCAATAAGCAGAGAGGGATCGGACACGCCTTGGACACGCACAGAGAAGGCGCCGTTGACGATGTCGGGCATAAGCCTTGGTCGCTCCTCGGTCAGGGGCGCAAGCAGAACATGGAGGATCTGCAGGGCCGGTGCTTCGAGGAGGGGCAGATCCTGTCTGTCCAGGGGACGGTGGTTCAGTCCGTCCTCGCAGAGCGCATTCCCTGTCTCCACGGGCTGTGCGTCGGTCGGCCTGACAGAAGGCGATCGCTCCTGTCCGGGCACGAACCTCTGCTCCACTGGATGTTCGCTCTTGTTCACAACCTCGCTGGATACGGACGCAGCTGATGCCGCAGAAGGGGCGTCTGCACAGGCGCGCCGTTCGGTCCTGTTTCGTGCTGTCTGCCCCTGCGGGCGCTGTATCCCGGTCTCCTGCCGGGAGCGTGCTGTCCTTGGGCTGGCGGAGTTGAGAGAGGAACCACGAGAGGAGCCCTGTTCAGAACCACGGGCAGCTTCCCTGTCTGGTTCCGCATCCTGTTGCAGAGCAGAGCGTCTAGCCGGATCGGGGGCCCTGTCCCGTCGTTCCTTGGCGCGGCCTGATGCTCGCGCCGTGTGCCCGGAGAGTTCTCCGAGCACACTTTGCACAGTGTCACGCAGACTGGCACGCCGGGCACGGATTTTGGCCTTCCGTGCACCGACTATGCCAAAGATGCCACTCTTGGCGTCCTGGAGGAGTTCTATCTCCAGACGCTCGCGGCTTGCGTTAAAGTACAGACAGGCGTCCTGTATGGCGGCATCAAGATCCTTACCCTGGAACTCTTTGAAACCATCCATGCCAGGATCCTAGGCAGAGGCTGCTTTCTTTTCGGCAGTGCTGCCCGCCTTGTTCTTCTGAGCGGTCCTGGACTGAGCCTTGGGCGGATTCTTGGAGTTCTTGTGCGGCCCCTTCATCTTGTGCATCATCCACCACTGCTGACCGATGGAAATGACGTTGTTGACAAGCCAGTAGACCACAAGACCGGAGGGGAAGGCCAGGAAGAGGAAGGTGAAAATCACGGGCAGCAGCATCATGATCTTCTGCTGGCGGGAATCCGTGGCCGGCGGAGACAGGCGCTGCTGGATGAACATGGTGACACCCATGACAATGGGTGTGATGTAGAGCGGATCCTTGCTGGACAGGTCGGCAAGCCAGGTGATGTCCGTGAAAGGCAGTGTGGGCAGAAGCGGTGCGTGACGCAGTTCGATGGAGGTCAGCAGGGCCTGGTAGAGACCGAAGAACACGGGCATCTGGATGAGGATCGGAATGCAGCCGCTGGCAGGATTGACGCCATAGGTCTTGTACAGGGCCATGACTTCCTTGTTGGTTGCTTCCTTGTCCCCCTTATGCTTTTCGCGGATCTGCTGCATCATGGGAGCCAGACGCTTCATCTGCTCCATGGAGGAATAGCTTTTTGCGGTCAGGGGCCAGAAGATCACCTTGATGACAATGGTCAGCATGATGATGGCCACGCCCCAGTTGTGCACAAAGCCGTAGAAGAAATTGAGGATCCAGAGCAGGCCCTTGGCAATGAGGCTGAACATGCCAAGGTCCACGCTCTTGGCAAGTTCTTCGCTCACCTGGCCCATCATGGTGCGGTCCTTGGGACCGAGCCAGTAGGTGGTCCTGGCCGTGATCTCGCTGCCTGGAGCAATGGTCTGGGGCTGCAGTTCCATAGCTGCTCGGTAGACATTGTTCTGCAGGACGCCCTTGAAGGTCACGCCCTCGGGATTGCTGGGCAGCATGCCGTTCAGGAAGTAGGTGCTCATGGCACCGCCCCAGTAGATGGTTCCTGTGGCAAGCACGCCGGTGGCGAGCTTTTCGGCACTGCTTTCTTCCTGCAGGGAGCCGTTGTCATCCCAACCCACGCGCATGGCGTCGTACTGTCCGCCGTGGGCATTGCTTGCATCGGCGCCCACGGTATAGCCAAGGCGCACGGAGGCGGCACTGGTGCCGGTGGGCGTGACGGCAACCGTTTCGGTGATGGCGTAGGTGGAGGCATCAAAGGTGATGTCGCGAACTACGCGCAGGTCGCCGACCATGCCGATGAGGCGCACGGTCCGCTTTTCACCGGCTGCCATGGTTATGTCGCCCTCTTCTGTGCAGGACCACAGACCCGTGCTCCAGGAAGGCTGGCCGTTGACCAGCAGTCCCAGGGGCGCCATGGCAGAGGTGGTGGCATTGATGAGATTCACCTTCGGAGAATTCTCGTCAACAGAGGTATGGAATTTGTTCAGCTCGAAGGAGCGGAGAATGCCGCCACCAGTGTATATCTTGGCAGTATACAGCGGAGTGCTCACAGTCATGTCCCGGCCGGCAGACTCCTTGAAGACCGGCAGGGGTTCGGCAAGCTTGCGCTGCTGTTCTGTCTGAGCGTCCGCCTGAGGGGCAGCCTGCTGCTGGGTCTGTTCCACGGGCGCGGGAGCCGGCTTGGGAGCCCAGCCCATTTTTTCGCCGAGATAGGACCAGCCCACGACAACGAGAAGGCAGAGAACAATGGCTAGGATGAGATTTTTACCGTCTTGCATGAAAAATACCTTAGTTGAACAGGTGACGCCTCAGCGGCGTGGCGGCGGAACGGGATCATAGCCAGAGCCACCCCATGGATGACAGCGGCACAATCTTCGCAAAGTAAGCCAGCTGCCGCGCAGAACGCCGTGAGTCATGATGGCTTCCACTGCATAGGCGGAACATGTGGGGATAAAGCGGCAGCTGTGAGGCAAAACAGGGGAGAGAAGGATTTGATAGAGGCGGATGGGAAGGATGAAGAGTCTGCGCAGAAAGGTCATGTACAAACCTCGTCAGGAGAGGTGAAAGTACCTGTTGAGCGCATCGGTCAGCTCGTGAGTGACATCGTCGAGCCGGAGGGCAGCGCTGCCTGCCTGGCGCTTGGCGACCACCACTATGCGGGCGGACACAGGCAGGCGGCGCAGATGAAGACGAAAGCACTCCCGCAGGACTCTCTTAATACGATTGCGGACCACCGCATGCCCTGTTTTACGGGATACGGCAGTCCCCAAACGGACACCCTCATCGCCTTCGGCTGGAGGTGCAACAAAAAGAAGGAAATGCCTGGTATGCATCCGCCGTCCCTGCGCATAGCACAGCGCGTATTCGGCAGAGGTACGTATCAGACTTTCCTTCGGCAGTGAGAGGCCGAATGTTCCCTGCATGGGGGCAACACTCTCGGGACAAAAGTCTCCAAGCCTAGGCGCTCAGGGTCTTGCGACCTTTGGCGCGACGGCGGCTCAGAACGGCACGACCATTCTTGGTGGCCATGCGGGCGCGGAAACCATGGGTATGGGCGCGGCGCACCTTGCTGGGCTGGTATGTTCTTTTCATGGGTACACTCCTGTGACATGATCAGGGGCGCGCACGGATTCGTGCAGGCAAGCCCCGGTTTCTTCCCCTGCTTGCAGGGGGAAGCAAGCCCCGTGTGTCTCACGGTTGTCTGGATAAGGGTTACGGTATGTATCTGCCAGGCCTGAAAGGCTCCCTGTGCTTCCCTGCTGTTCCTGCCAGTGCAGGAAGGCCTTGAACAGGACAGGGCGCAAAAAAGCCCGACCAGATTGCCCGCCTGGGGCAACTTGGGCAAAGCGTGCTTGTCCTCGGCTTGGGAGATGGGCCTGAACAGGTCTCCAGTCCCTCTCGTGGAGCCAAAGAGAGTACATCCCCTTACACGTCAAGAGGCGCTTCGTCAAGAGTCCCACCAGCCTTCGTTTCTGCGCGCAGACGACGTCCCGTGCCGTCCGGTTCATGCATCAGCCGTATACCAATTCCGTGCATGCAGAGGGGAGAGGGCCTGGTGCGCAGGTGTGCCAAGGGCAGGCCGGACGTCCGGCTTCTTGACAAAGGGCAGCCTGGGCGGGCAGATAGCGTCAGAAAGTCTAGGAGGAAGTGGCATGGCAGAAAAGACCTACCTCAAGCGCCCCGAGAAGCCGGAACCCTGCATCACGCTCATCGGCATGGCCGGATCCGGCAAGACCACCATAGGTACTGCCTTGGCTGGGCAGCTCAACTATGCCTTTCTGGATACAGATCATCTTATAGAGGCGGCCTACGGCGCCTGCCTGCAGGCTGTCACCGATGCCTTGAGCAGCGAGGACTTTCTGGACCTAGAGGCCCGATTTGTTTCCTCCCTGCGGGTAAGCCGCGCCGTGATCGCCACAGGCGGATCGGTCATCTACCGGGACAGCGCCATGCAGCATCTGCGCAGCTTGGGGCCGGTTGTCTGCCTGGATGCGCCCCTAGAGGTCATACAGGCCCGCATTGCCAAGAATCCCAACAGGGGCCTTGTCATTGCCCAGGGACAGACCATTGCCGATCTCTATCGCGAGCGCTACGCCCTCTACAATCGCTACTCCGACATACACTGCGATACGCAGCAAAGCCCGGCCCTCTGCGCCCAGAGCATTATCAGCCAGCTGCCTGTGTCCATGCTGGAGCAGGCAGAGCGCTGAACGGATCAAAGGAAGACAAGGTACACAAATCAGGCCCGAAGAGGCCTGAGAGAACGTGAAGGCGGCAGCCCCGCAATCGGGGCTGCCGCCTTTGCAAATCTGGAGACCCGGGAGAACAGCGCTCTACTCGGGGGAAGCTTTCAGGGCTGCAGTTTTTCGGTCCCGAACTGGTCAGAGGCCTTGGCCGGCCCCTGTGCCCTGCCGGTTTCTCCCTTCGCTGTCTTATTCAGAAAGGCCGGCCTGCTAGAACTGCCACTTCCTGCCGTCGTAGCGGATCAGTTCCTTCATGTTGCGGGTCTTGACAGCCTGGCAGTCGGTGTAGGCCCTGGCCGCAGCGCTGGTGGCGCCCTTGCACTCGTAGGTATTTTCTATGTATTCGATGATGCCGATGTAGGGCGTGGTCTTGGTCTGCCCTGCACGCATGCCGGTATGGATGGAGTTCATGTCCACATCAACATAGGTGGCAACATACTGCTTGCCCTGCTTGCGGACCGTGGGCTTGGCCTTGTTGGGCACAACGGTACGGCTGGCACGGCTGACAAGATCCTGGGCTGTCTTGTCCAGGGCGGCCTTGACGGCAGAGCTTTGCTTGCCGCTGGCCTGGGGATTGGCAGAGGCCTCGGCCTTGACGGCAACACTCTTGTCGGCGCTGCCGGAGGAGGTAGCAGAGCAGCCGGCTGCGAGGAGGAGGCAGAAACAGAGAAGCGCGCATTTTCTGAGTGCGTTCATGGTAAGGATACCTCGTGAACAAAAAATGGCTTTTGGGCAGCTGTCCTCTCTTCTGCTCGAACATCTGCAGGAAGGGACAGTTGCGGAAGAAGGCAGAGTCGGAAAAGGTCCAAGAGGAACAGACCCCGGCAGCCGAAGAAACTTCTGCTGTCGGGGTCTTTCAGTCATTTTTTTGAATCAGGCTTTGCAAATCAGATCAGCCAGTCTGTGCAGGAGGTTTTGACCCCGCCGGGACTAGTCGAAGCTGATTTCGGTACGACGGTTCATGTAGCGGCCTTCTTCGGTGCTGTTGTCGTACTTGAAGGACTTGCCCTTGCCCAGAGCCTTGATGCGGCTGCCAGGAACACCCTGTTCGGACAGGTAGGCCTTCACGCTGTTGGCGCGGTTCTGGGAGAGTCTGGCGTTGTAGGCGTTGGAACCCTTGGAGTCGGTCCAGCCGGTGAGGACGACGTTCTTGCCGGGATTCTGCTTGATGAGCTCGGCAGCTTCGTCCAGGATGCCCTGGGCCTTGGCGTCAAGCTGGTAGGAATCGAAGGCAAAGTTCACACCGCGCAGAACGATGACGGTTTCGGTCTTGCCGCAGTACACGGCAATGACGAAGCTTTCCAGGGCGGCATCATCGGTGGCCAGGTCTTCGGCCCTCACGTACTGGGCCTGGGGATTCATGGCGGCAATGGCCTTCAGGTTGGCTTCACCTTCGGGGGTGTCGGCAAAGGACACCACGTGGATGGTCAGGTTGCGCTGGGAAGCGTAGATCTGACGAGCCGTTTCAACAAAGTCGATGCCCTGGTTGTTGGCACCGTCGCTGAACAGGATGAGAGCGGCGTCACGCTGCATGCTGCTCAGGAAGGATTCGTACTTGTTCAGGCTGTCGCCCATGTAGGTCATACGGCCAAAGACGGAGAATCCGCTCTTCAGCTTGTCGATGGCCTTGTGCATGCTGACACGATCCCAGGGACCCTGGGCATACAGGGTGCCGTTGGGGGAGATGGTGTGCAGGCCGCCGTTGAAGGTCTGATTGGGGATGGCGTCGTTGATGCGGTGCATCACGTCCTTGGCCACCAGGATCTTGGCCTTCTTCAGTTTTGCATTCTTCATCATCATGGAGCCGGAATAGTCCACAATGAAGTCGAAGCTTTCGATTTTCTTGGTGCAGTCCACAGGGGCAGCAGCGGCAGACACCGTGTAGCTGAGGACAAGTACAGCTGCAAGGAGCAGGAAACGCAGAGTTTTCATGGAACAAAGCCTCCAATCAAGTAAAGATGCGCGGAAATCACGCCATGAGACCGATAACCGCGTACCATCCGTTAAGAGAAGGAGCAATCCTGGGAGCGCTGCAAGCGCTCCGGGACTGTTGCCACAACGGCCTTGCCACACGCGGTTTTCTTTCAGAAAATATAGTGTTTTGGAGCAAATCGCAAGCAGACATTTTCTTTTCTTGCCCGTGTCTGGATTTTGTAGTATAAAGCATTGAATTTCTTTTTCAATGTATGCGGCGTGCCGTGCGCTGCTTTTTCCACGTCTGCAACAGGGCCGTAACGACAGGGGTGTACGCTTCCTTGCGGATCGGAAAACCGCAGGACGCACTGGCATTTTCATAGCAGGACAAAACCTGCGGAACTGCAGCAGTTCATCGCTGAACAGAACAATCCTGCAGAACTGGCCGAACCTAGCAGACACCCATTGCCCTTCATTTTCCGAAGAGAGAAGATCATGTTACAGCCCTACCAGTATACAAAGTGGGATGCCAGCGGCAATACCACGCTCTTTTTTCAGAAAGGTCTCAATCTCCCCAAGGCGAAGATCATCAAGGCGCAGTCCGAGCGCGAGCTCTGTGCCGAACAGACAGCCTTTGTCAGCGCCGAGGATCATTCCCTGCAAATGGCCGGTGGCGAACTCTGCGTCAATGCCACCCGCTCCTTCGGAGCCTATCTCGCCCGCGAAGCCTGGCGGAAAGGGATTCGCGAGGAGAAGCAGAAGTTTACGGTGAATATCTCTGGCTGGTTCAGGCCTGTGGAGGTGTCGGTAAAGGGCGGCGAGGGGCCAGAATGGACTGTCGTGCTGACCCTGAAAATGCGTTTCTGCGGCGTTGAAAATTTTGGCAAGGAGGGCCTGATCCTTCGCCTGCCCGGCATACGTCACATGGTTGTCGACGAAGGGCTTGCCGGCAATATCGAGGACAACTGCACGGACATCAAGGCCCGAGTCAGGGAGATGGTTCAGGAGTACAAGCTCTACGAGGAGCCGGCCGGCGGCGTTATCTGGGCCCGCAAGGTGGGCAAGATGTGGCGTATCCGTCCCGTGATCTACGTCAAGGCCCTGGACACGGTCTACGAGGAACAGGCCTGCGGCTCCGGCTCCATGGCTCTGGCCATGGCACGCTGGTACTATGATGACGGCATGGAGCAGATCATTCAGCAGCCGAGTGGCGAAAAAATCAAGGTCAACCTCTTTTATTCCAAGGTTGTCAAGGGCCTGAAGATGCGCATCCGCATCACCGGTCCCGTGCGCCTTGTCAGCGAAGGCACCTGGTACGCCTAGAACCGCCGCCTGGAACATCCCCTGGTAGACGCCGTCTGCTGCAGGACAGAAACCGACAAAAAAAGCCCCCTGTTTTTGGCAGGAGGCTTTTTTGCGTTGTGCGCCCGGCATGGCGCAAGGCGAGGAGGTGAAAGACCTCTGAGGGCCCGACAGCGGGAATCTTTAGCCGAAGGAGAAGGGGCTTGTCGCAAGTGTCAGGCGCAAGGCACGTTCTGAAGGAAGTCCATGGCAAATCACTGACCTGACGAACAAAAACCGCATATGAGGCTGGCGTGTCGGATGAGAGGGCAATGAGACTCAAAGTCCAAGAGCTGCACGGAAGGCACGAAGGCAAATACGGCAGGTACAAGAGGGAACGTATTGCGTCTTATCCGGCGGAGGCCACGGCAGCAATGCCGGAGCAAAACGTGCTGTGAGGAGTCGGCCGAGGGCATAGGAGCTCCTTTGGAGTGAAGGCCCGAAGTCCTGCGTAAGCATCAGAGGAACTGAAACTTCAGGCATGAAGACAGAAGATGCAGAAGCCGCGAGGACACTCCCACGGGCCTTTCAAAGAGCAGGCGACGGACTCACCGAGTGTATGAAGGGTGGAGTAACATGTCTGGCAAGGACAGAGACCAATGGTGAGTGCAAACTCTGAGCCGTAAAGGCCATACTTAGGAAAACCGCCGTGATACATGAACGCTATGTCTGGTGGTGTGGGCGGTTGGGGCGAGCAATCGCCCCCCTGCCCGATTTCAAGGCAGTGTCAGTTCAGGATTTCCAAGGTGCCGTCGCGCATGCGGGCCCTGCGGTTGATGCTCGTGGGGATGTCTTCCTGATAGTGGGAGACAAAGACATAGGAGAGTCCTTCGTCGGCCAGCCTGTCCAACACCTCCAGGTATTCGTTCCTGCCCCGGACATCCAGTCCGGTGCAGGCCTCATCGAGCAGAAGGACCGTGGGAAAACCCAGCAGGGCCCTGGCCAGAAAGGCCTTGCGCAGCTGGCCTGTGGAAATACGGCGTATGGACACATGGGCGAGAGCGGCAAGCCCCACCCGCTCAAGCTGCTGCAGGGCATAGGCCTGCTCCTCGCTGCTGAAGGTGCGGTAGATGCCCACGGTATTCTCGAAGCCCGAGAGCACAAGCTCCAGACAGGTGACATCGTATTCATAGAGGGCCTGGGCAAAGTCGGACACCAGGCGGATCCTGCGGCGCAGGGTCACAAAGGGGATCTCTCTGTCCTTTTCGGGCAGGGAAAAGGTGATGGTTCCCGGCCAGGCCACCTGCTCGTCTCCGGCCAGCATGCGCAGGAAGGTGGACTTGCCGGAGCCGTTGGCACCTGCCAGATGCCAGTTTTCTCCGGGATAGATGCGCCAGTTGATGTCGTGCAGGACTTTTGTGCCGTGCACATAGACCGAGGCATTTTCCACCTCGACCAGAGGAACGGGCTCTGTCTGCACACGCACAGGCTCGGAGATGCTGGGCGTCTCGCAGGCACCATCGCAGGCAGCATCTTCCTCGTCCAGGGGCACGGGCGTATCCACAAGCCGGCCCTCCACGACGTAGCGCTTGTGCTCTATCCAGTCCGGCAGCATGGATTCCCTGTGGGTGGTGATGATGACGGTACTGTGTGCCGAGAGCCTTTTGAGGGCCTCGGCAAAGCAGGCCCTGTGCCGCGCATCCAGGCCGTCCGTGCATTCGTCCAGCAGGAGCAGAAGGGGCTTGCGCACCATGGCCCTGCCAAGAAGCAGGAGCCGCAGCTGTCCCTGGGAGAGTTCGCGGATGTTGCGGTTCAGAAGGCCTGTCGCATCAAGCTCCTCGGCCATGGCTTCCACCATACTGATGCGGACGGGTTCCGCCTTGCTGTAGAGCATGGGCGTGCCGTCAAAGCCGCTCAGCATGAGTTCGCGGCCGCTGATGTCCCAGGCATGGCGCTGGAAGTTTTCCTGCATGGCCGGAGAAACCAGGGAGGTGACGGAAAGCCCGGTAATGCGGGAGGAGGAACGACTTGTGCCGTCAAACCAGGTGATTGAACCTGCGGTACACCAGGCTTCGCCGTGCAGAAGACGCAGCAGGGTGGTCTTGCCGGCGCCGTTCTTGCCTATGAGCACCGTATGGGCGCCCTGATGGATGTCCCAGCACAAATCCTTCAGAATGAGTCTGCGCTGCATGTCGCCGGGCAAAAAGAGCTCCGCATGATCCAGACGGCAGAGAAGAGTAGGGGAAGACATGGGGAGGTATCCGCAAAAGACAGGCTAGAAGGGCACACTGAAGGCCTGTCCGCCTGCAAAGTAGGTGGAATGGGTAAAGCCAAAGGATCTGGCATAGCTTGCCAGAGAGGGGAAGCCGTAGGCCACATCGTCCGTGGTGTGGGCATCGGAGGCAAAGCTTATCTGCACACCTACCTCAGCAGCAAGATGCATGATCATGGGGCAGGGGTAGATTTCCCGGCAGGGCTTGCGCAGGCCGGCCGAGGAGACTTCCATGGCCATGCCCTGATCCTTCAGGACCGTGAGGGCATGGCGCACCAGGCGCTGGCTCTCGTCGCGCACTATCCAGCTGTGGAAGGAGTCGCGGGTAAAGATCTTGATGAGATCCGGGTGGGAGGCGATATTAAAGAGCCCCGAGGCAAGCATTTTGGTCCAGGTCTTGAAGTAGGCCTCGTAAGTGGCAAAACGGGCCTGCTCGTCCATGGCCTCCCAGGGTGTGGTTCCGCCGTCATAGCCCCAGGTGCCCAGAAAGTGCGTGCTGCCCAGCAGATAGTCGAAGGGAAACTGCCGGCAGGCTCCGGCCACAAAGTCCTGATCAGCCTCGAACCAGTCCACCTCCATGCCGAAGAGCACGCGGCAGGGGCCGGGATTGTTCTTCAGCTCGGTCACTTCCTGCACATAGTCCAGAAGATGGGCGCTGAGGCGATCCCTGTATTCGGTGGGATAGTTGTACTGTTCCGGTCTCGGGCTGTGCTCCGAAAAGCCGAAGATGGAAAGTCCCTTGCTGACGGCAGAGGCATACATGTCGGCGACACTGTCCCTGGCATGGGAATAGGCAGTATGACTGTGCAGATCGATGGAAATCATGATGAAAGCCCTGCTCTGTATGGGAAGAAAAGCATGAAGGGAAAAGGGCCCCGTCTCTGCCCTTGGGCAGAACGGGGCCCGACAGAAAGAACAAGAGTATGCGCCCGGCGGGAACTACTTTCCGGAGCCGAGGAGGCGTTCGCAGATGGAGATGCCGGCCTTGCGTCCGGCACCGGCTGCAAGGATGACGGTGGCCGCGCCGGTCACGATGTCGCCGCCTGCAAAGACATTGGGAATGGAGGTTTCGCCGGTCTCTTCATTGACCTTGATATAGCCCCACTTTGTCTTTTCCAGATCGTCGGTGGCTTCCAGAAGGATGGGATTGGAGCGTGTGCCCAGAGCCACGATGGCAAGGTCGGTCTTCATCTCGAAGTCTGATCCTTCCACGGCCACGGGACGGCGGCGGCCGGAGTCATCGGGTTCACCGAGCTCCATGCGCTGCAGGGTCACGCTCTTGAGGCGCTGGTTCTCGTCGGCATGGAAGGCCACGGGATTGACCAGCATGTCGAAAATCACGCCTTCCTCCTCGGCATGCTCCACTTCCTCGTGACGGGCGGGCATTTCGGCACGGGTACGGCGGTAGCACACGTGGACTTCCTCGGCGCCCATGCGCAGGGCCGTGCGGGCGGCGTCCATGGCCACGTTGCCGGCACCAAAGACGGTCACAATCTTGCCGTGGTAGGCCGGTGTGTCGTAGGTCGGGAACTGGTAGGCACGGCCGAGGTTGATGCGGGTCAGATATTCGTTGGCCGAGAAGACGCCCACGATGTTTTCGCCGGGCACGCCCAGGAACTTGGGCAGACCGGCGCCCACGCCGATGAAGATGGCGTCGTGCTTTTTTAGAAGTTCGGAAATCTGGAAGGTGCGTCCGCCCACGGAGTCCAGGTGGAGTTCGACGCCAAGTTCCTTCAGGGCATTCACTTCGCTGCGCACCACATTCTTGGGCAGCCTGAAGGAGGGAATGCCGTAGATGAGCACGCCGCCGGCCTCATGCAGGGCTTCGTAAATGTGCACCTTCAGACCCTGGGAGGCGCAGTAGCCTGCACAGGACAGGGAGGCCGGTCCGGAACCGATGCAGGCCACGCTCAGGTTCTTCACGGGTGTGGCACATGCGCTGGTGCCTGTCTGCTGTTCGCAGGCGGAGGCGGCAATGTGGGAGTCGGCCACAAAGCGTTCCAGGCGGCCGATGGCCACAGGCTCACCCTTGCGGCCGAGGATGCACTTGCCTTCGCACTGATGTTCCTGGGGACAGACGCGGCCGCAGACGGCTGGCAGGGCATTGGCGGTCTTCAGCAGCCTGTAGGCTTCGCCCAGATTGTTTTCGTGCAGGGCGTGAATGAATTCGGGAATGGGGACATTGACGGGACAGCCGGTCACGCACAAGGGCTTTTTGCACTGCAGGCAGCGGGAGGCCTCTTCCCGGGCTGTCTCGGCATCATAGCCCAGGGCCACTTCATCGAAGTTGCGATTGCGTACATGCGGAGGCTGACAGGGCATGGGGGCCCTGCTTTTTTTGTGCTGCTTATCCATTGTTGCTGCTCCTCCTGTAGGCTTCCATCGATTCCTGCTCCTGTGCCCTGAAGGCGCCAAGTCGCAGCCTCAGTTCGGCAAAGTCCACCTGATGGCCGTCGAATTCGGGACCGTCCACGCAGGCAAAGCGGGTCTTGCCACCCACGGTAACGCGACAGGCGCCGCACATGCCGATGCCGTCCACCATGATGGGGTTGAGGCTCACGGTGGTGTGCACGCCATAGGGCAGGGTCAGGCTGGAGACGGCAGCCATCATGGGCACGGGGCCCACGGCAACGACTTCATGGACGGACTTGTCCGTGTCGAGCGTCTTTTTGAGCTGATCCGTCACAAAGCCCTTATGGCCGTAGCTGCCGTCGTCCGTGCAGACGACAAGCTCGTCGGCAAAGCTTGCAAGTTCCTTTTCAAAGAGCAGAAGATCCCTGCTCCTGGCACCAATGATGGCGACCACCTTGTTGCCGGCAAGATGGTGTCCCTTGGCTATGTGGTGCATGGCTGCAATGCCGGTACCGCCACCAACACAGACAACCGTTCCGCCCTGGCTTATGTGCGTGGCCTTGCCCAGGGGACCGCAGACATCAAGAATGCTGTCGCCGGGCTGCAGGGTTTCCAGCAGGGCTGTGGATTTGCCAAGGACCAGATAGACAATGGTAATCAGACCCTTTTCCTTGTCGGTATCGGCAATGGTCAGGGGAATGCGCTCACCGTTTTCGCTCATGCGCAGCATGACAAAGTGGCCGGGCTGGGCGTGCTGGGCAATGTCCGGCGCGTGCAGGACCATCTTGCTGGTCTTTCCCGGGATGAGGCTCTCCTTTTCTACAATGGGTACTGGCATACAACCTCCCGACTTTCCTGCTCAGGCAAGAAAGGAAAAAAATGAAGATACTGAGGAATCAGAGAGTTGGATAGTTCTTGCGGAGTGCGAAGGAAACGAAAAAATCGCCAAGTTTCTAGCGTTCTTCAGTGAGAATGGCAAGATCTTGGGAAATGGGGATAAAAGGCTGTGCGCGCCTTTGTGTGCGCGCCAAGGGCGTTTGCCGAATGCAGTCGAAATTTTGTGCAAAGGCAACACAAGGGGCGCGATTCGAAGGCAGGCTGCCCCCTGGAAGAGCGGGACACAAGACGTGGCACAGTGGCCTGCATGCACTGTCAGAACATGTCCGGGCAATCGTGCGGCACGGGCATATGTTCCGTTTTTGTCCTGGGGAACATCCTCCTTTTCGTGTTGCTTCCCAGTCCTACTTGCGAGCAGGAGGCTCTAGCGGAAAATCGGTATGAGGCGGATTCTGCTAGCTGGAGCCCATCCTTACTGGAAGGCACTCCTCAGAGGGGTTCCGTCCACTTAGTTCCAGACACGCCACATAACATAGCGCTGTCTTGATGATGCAAATATGCAACACGACATAGTTGTAGGCGACGCATACGGGAAAGGACTAGCAAAAAGGCTGCATATCTGATACTTCTCAAGAACTTCAACCTATAATGAGGAGTACCCAATATACAGCCTGAGCACTTCTCTAACACAAATACCTTTACTTGCCAAGGGGTGATGCCCAAAGTTAGAGAGAAATTTAAGACCTTATCTAATTTTTTAAAGAATGCATTTCTTTGTTGCGGTCTTTTACTAACATCTATACTTAAAAAAAATGTAGATGTAGATACACTAAGTTTGTTTCCTGGATACAAACAATATAAAGAAAGAGTGATTACAAATATTGATGGACTACTAACTGCACACTATTACTTAGAAGCAATTAATGAAAATAAAAATATTGAATGTCCACATTGTCACAAGATATTTGATAAATTAAGCAATGTTTCAAGTGAACGTATAACATTAAAAGACAGTATTCCTGACTTTTACAGGATTAATATTACTATTCGACGTGGAAAATACAAGTGTACTAATTGTGGATGGATATTCAAAAAAGAATATATTTTGAAAGTTCCAGGGCACTACATTACATTTCGCATGCTAAACACGCTCTACTTTGAGATAAAAAATATTTATCTAAGCATAAATCGCATTGCAAAAATGTATGGTATTGACAAAGATATAGTTCTAAATGTCCACTTATACAGACTATATACACAATATACAGTACCAGACTATTCAAAGTTACAGTATATTGGGATTGACGAGCACAGCATACGAAAAGGACA
>CALVHF010000011.1 GCA_944327295.1 uncultured Desulfovibrio sp.
GTGCCCCTGCCTCTGCTGCAGACTGAGCGATCTTTCCAGCGCGAGCCTTGGCCTGTCCGGCTCCGGACACATCAGCCTGGCTTTCGGCCGCAGACTGCTGATCCTTTGCAGGCTTGGCGGACACTGGCCGCTCTGCGGCAGGTTTCCCAGGCTCTATGACCTGCCCCTGCACTCCCTTGGGCGGCAGCGGAGGCTGCGGAAGGACATATTTGGATACAGGCTGTGCCTCGGTCTCTGCCTGTGGCTGTCGATCCCTGCCGGAAGCGGCCGAGTTCTTCCCGCCACGGGCAGTATCATGGGGAGGTTCATGGGCAGTCGCCTGTGCGCCCTTCCCGGTCTGGGCAAGCGCCGGGGCTACTTGTGCGGCAGGCCTTTTTGCGTGCGGGTCAACAACAAGTTCATGGGCTCCGGGCACCGGCGGATATCTGCTGATAATATGCCCTGGCACCACAGGCTGCGCCTTGTTTCCTTCTGCCGAAACCTCTCCCTTTCCAGCTGCAGCCTTCTTCTGATCCTGGGGGCTGGGTGCAACGACCACAGTTGGTGTGCGCTGCAGCAGGGTGGGCGCATCGGGAATGTCCTGGCCCGGGACAAAGTCATAGCCTGCAAACGTCTCGCCGCGCTCTCTGGCTGCGGCCTCGGCACGGGCACGGGCATCCTCTTCGGCATAGCCCGCTTCCCTGGTACGGTATTCAGTCTGCCTTCTGGCATGGGCGCGGACTTCCTCCATCAGGGCCTTGTCAGGATCGTCCTCCTCGGCCTGCGTCTTCTGAATCTGGAAGCTGCAGACAAGATCTATGGGCTGACCGTCCGGCGGCGGTGCAAAGCGGCCTATCTTGTAGGCTGCCCCGCAGGTGGAGCTGTCCAGGGCCTCCAGGCCGGAAGGCCGCACCACCCGGCAGTCCGACAGCATGCCGGAGCTGTCTATGGAGAGCACAATTTCCGTGCGGAAGTCCCCGTGCAGGCCCTGCGGTGCCACCCAGACCTCGCCCAGGCGCCGAAAGACGGACTGGGCATAGTCCTCGCCGCTGACACCGCCCGAAATAAGCGTGTGTGTTGCCGCCTGGGATGCAGAGACTGAACAAAGAAGGACAAGCAGTGCAAGACCACAGCGAAAAATGCGCACACGCCTGTGCATGAGAGCACCTCCTGCAGAGCTGTTTGAGTAGTGAAAGAAACGGACCTTGCCTTGAGCAGGTGCATGACCTTCTGCCCGGCACAGACAAAGAAAGACGTCACGAAGAGCACTCCCTGAATGGGGACAGAGCACAGGGGGACGTCTTCTCCTCTGGGGCCGGACGTGCGGCCTACCCGCGACAGTGCACCGCTGGGGCTAGCCCTGACGCAGCTCGTTGAGCGTGAAGACCATTTCCAGGTTCTGGTATTCCGGAGTGGGTGGCGGCGGGAAATCGCCGGCCCTGCTCGTCCTCATGATGGCATTGATGCAGGAAGAGTCATACTGCACATTGCCCGAAGAGCGGACAACCAGGCAATCCTGGACCTCACCGCTGGTGGAGACCTCAATCAGAATGGTACACTGCAGATTCTGCCGCGTACCCGAAGCATACCCCCAGTTCGGACGCACGGCCAGCATGACCTGACCTATGTACACGGAATGCAAGCCACCGCCACCGGGACCAGAGCCTTCACCGCCACCTCCGCCATGGTTGCCGCTGGCCCTCTTGCGGGCTTCGGCAAGAGCACGCTCCACGGAGGAGCCCCTGTCACCGGATTCAGCCCTGGACGTTGCCTTGCGACGAGCCTGATTCAGAGCTGCCTGCACGGCATCCTCCTCCTTCTTGCTGTCGCTCTTGCTGTCCTTCTTGTCTTTGGCAGCCGTCTGCTTCTTCCTGGGCTCTTCCTTCTTGGGTTCGGCCTTTTTCGGCTGTTCCTTCTTGGGTTCTGGCTTGGGCGCAGGCTTTTCCTTCTTGACCGGAGCCTCTTCCTTCTTGGGCTCGGGCTTGGGTTCAGGCTTGGGCTTGGGCTGCGGCTCGGGCTTCTTCGGCTCCTCCTTCTTCATGGGCCGATCTTCCTTAGGAGCGACAATGGGCGCAGCCTTGGTCTCCTCCCTGGCAGTGGCAGCAACCTCGGCCTTTTCGGCCGGAGGTGTCGGAGCAGGCTCGCCCTCTCCCTTGTCCCCCATGGGGCCCAGGATGGGAGAAGGCGTCTTGTTTCCACCGGGGTCGCCCTCAACCAGGCTGATGAGCACAGGTTTTTCCATATTGATGAGTGGCTGCCCCACCGGCCACAGCCAGATCAGCAGAATAACCCCTATGTGCAGGCACAGGGACAATATATATGATGCCAGCGGCATAAAGTTCTCGTCCCCTATTTTCTGCCTGCTGCCGAACGTGCAGCCGAGGCTGCAGACGCAGCAGTTGCACTGTTTTCGGCAATCACACCAAGCTTTTCTATCCCCACGGCCTTGATGCGTCCCATGACATCGACGACCAGGCCATAGGGCACTTCCTTGTCGGCCTGCAGAAACAGGCTCTTGTTCTTTTCCTTGACCAGGCTTTTCAGAAAGCCTTCGAGTTGTTCAATGTCGTCCACGCGGTATTCGTCAAGGAAAATGGCTCCGTCACGGCGCACGGTCAGCGTCATGTGCTCCGTTTCCGTGGGCAGGACCTCTACCTGCTTGGTTTGCGGCAGATCGACATCAAGGCCCTCACTCATCATGGGGGTAGCCACCATGAAGATGATGAGCATAACGAGCATGACGTCCACAAAGGGCGTCACATTGATTTCAGAGACAAAGCGGCCTGGTTGAGAAGCTTGCATCTCTCGTTCTCCCTGCCTCTAGTACTCGGTCGAGCCTGTGCGGGAAATCTTCCTGTGGGCATTGAGTTCGCGCTGCACGCGGTTGAGGAAGATGCCAGCAAAGTTGACAAGCAGCGTATCTATCTGGGCCAGGCGTCCAAGGAAGAAATTGAAGCCGATGGTGGCGGGCACTGCCACGGCTAGACCAATGGCTGTGGCGACCAAGGCTTCGGAAATGCCGGGGGCCACAGTGGCAAGGGAGGCAGACTTAGACATGCCTATGGAATGGAAGGAGTGCATGATGCCCCACACTGTACCAAACAGGCCGATAAAGGGTGCCGTGTTGGAACACGTGGCCAGCAGGGAAAAGGAAGACTGCAAGCGGGAGAGCTCGGAACCGACGCCCTGACGCAGGGCACGGCGCACGTTGTCCACAATGACATCGGAACTGTTGCCCAGTTCCTTGGACCTGTTGAATTCGGTCACACCCTTCTGGGCAACCACATAGAGCGGGGAACCCGGATCGGCACCCAGCTGCTGCACTGCATCACGCAGATTGGGCGCATTCTCGAAGTTCCTGATGCCTTGCAGGGCCTTGCGCTTGGCAGCTCCAAGAAGAAGGGCCTTCTGAATCATCAGGCCCCAGCTTCCCACTGACATGAGAAAGAGAATGAGCAGGACGGCCTTTGCCACCAGACTGGCATTGGCAATCATGCTGAAAAAACTGAATTCCATTGAACTCTCCAGCAAAAAAAGAGATTGGCTGCTTTTTGTGATGTGCAGCCCTGCCAGGCATCAATATGCCTGTGGGGCAGCCGTGCCGGGCACAATGCTACGAAAAAGAGGGATTTTCAAGGCCTCTTCCTCTTGCTCCTGCATGCCCTGGCCACTCTCGCTTCCCATATGACAGGAACACTCCGTCTTTCAGTCCTGCACACGGGCTGCATGCCCCAATCCCCTGTCCTTTTTACTCTCCCTTGTGCCATTTTTCTGACGATCCTTGTCAAACTGCCAGCGCAGAAGGCCGTTGAAAATGCATTTTTCGGCATTGCCGGTGACTCCGTACAAGGTCTTCAGCGTCGCCTCCATGTCCGAGCGCGAGGTGTGCCCTGCCGAAGGACAGGGATTGGCCCAGACAGGCAGCTCCCAGCGCCGTGCGGCGGCACGGATGTGACGCTTGTTCACAAGCATCAGGGGACGTATGACCTGCAGGGCACCGCCAAAGAAGGGCTCGCACATGGACATGCCTTCCACACGGCCGTTGCGGCAGAGATTGAGAAAGAAGGTACTGACCAGATCCTCGGCATTGTGCCCTATGGCCAGATGGGTAAGATGGTATTCCCGGCACAGCTCGAACAGGCGCCTGCGCCTCAGCCAGGCACAGCGAAAGCAGGGGCTGTTGCGCAGATTCTGTTCCGAATGCCCCTGCAGGCCGTAATCCGTCACTTCAATGTGGCCTGCTATGCCGTTTTCGGCAAGCCAGCGCACCAGAGGGGCGTGGTTGGCAGGATCAAAACCCGGATTCAGGTGGATGGCGAGAAGCTCGAAGGGAAAGGGGACAATGCCCTGCCGTATGCGCAGGCACTTAAGCAGGACAAAGCTGTCCACACCGCCGGACACGGCCACACCGACCCTGCAGCCGGGATAGAGCATGCCTGTCTGCTGCATCGCCTTGCCCATGCTCCGGATGCAGGTTTCCTGGGCAAAATTTCTTTTCTCTCTCATGGGGCTCCTTACCGGAAGTGAAATTTGTCTCCTCATATACAGAAGGGACAATGGTTGTACGGGGGCAGTCTCACAAAAAAAAGACCGCCCACAACTCTTCAAGGTGCTGCACAACAAGGGTGCGCCGCGAAGGTTGGGTACCTGCAAGAGGGCCGGCTGGCAAGTCTGTGCGCCCCCCCCAAAAAAAAAACGCTGTACAGAGCTGCCTTCTGCCGGACAGCACGCAGATCTTGAGAAAAGATCCTGTTCAAAGGGACTGTTCAAAAAAATAAAAGCAGTCTATACAGGGAGATGAACTTCTGGAAGCGCATTTCGGATCTGGACATTTGCCAAAAAAAATTCTATTGAGGCAAATTTCAGATTGGCCTTGCTTCCACCGTTCACACTCAAGACCCCTTGACAGGGCAGACACCAAACTTATGTTATCCAAAGAATGTGTCTGTTCAGGAGGTTATATGGCTCGCATCACAGTCGAAGATTGCCAGCAGCTCGTGCAGAACCGCTTTCTTCTTGTACAGATGGCTATCAAGCGTGTCCATCAGTACAGGAATGGGTACGGTCCGCTCATCGAGTCCAACAACAAAGAAATTGTTACGGCCCTGCGTGAAATTGCCGCAGGCAAGGTGCTCGCTGACGATCCGACCCTGAAGAAATAGTCTTCTGAAAAAGGCCGGACGCCTGCTCCAAGGCCTGCGCACACTGTCTGCTCCAAGCCCTTCTCCCTTTCCGGCGCACTGTTTCTCCGGCAGCCTTTTGCATGTTCCCTGTGGATTGCGGGGAAAAGGAATCTCTGCCGCACTTCTTTTTTCCCTTCCTACTTTTCTTGTGCAGACGCTTTCAGTATTTCTGATCTTCTTTTGTACAGTAACAGTATGACCTGTTCCCTGGATCATCCATATGGAAAATAAGAGAGACTATTACGAAGTTCTTGGTGTCTCCAGAAACGCGACCCAAGAAGAACTGAAAAAGGCCTACCGCAAGCTGACCTTTCAGTATCATCCGGATCGCAACCCCGGCAACAAGGAAGCCGAAGAGAAGTTCAAGGAAGCTGCAGAAGCCTACAATGTCCTGCGCGACGAGAACAAGCGTGCCCGCTACGATCAGTTCGGCTTTGAGGGCGTTGGCCAGGGCCAGGGTTTTACCAACACAAGCGACATTTTCTCCCAGTTCGGGGACATCTTCAGCGATCTCTTCGGCTTTGGTGCCACTCAGGGTGGGGCCATGCAGGGTTCGGACCTGCGCTATGCCCTGACTGTCACCTTTGAACAGGCTGCCAAGGGCGATGAAGTCAAGCTCACCCTGCCGCGCCACGCCACCTGCGAAACCTGCCATGGCACAGGTGCCGCACCCGGGACCAAGGCCGAAACCTGTCCCCACTGCCATGGACGCGGTCAGATCCGCCGCTCGCAGGGCTTCTTCTCTCTTGCCACTCCCTGCCCCCAGTGCCACGGAACAGGTCAGTACATTCCCAAGCCCTGCCCCAAGTGTCACGGCGACGGCTTCGTCAAGACCACCAAGGAACTCTATGTGCGCATTCCTGCCGGTGTCGATTCCGGCACACGCCTGCGCGTCCATGGTGAGGGCGAACCCGGCATGTACGGCGGACCTGCCGGCGACCTCTACGTGGTCATCAACGTCGAGCCCAGCAAGATCTACGAACGCCAGGGGCAGGATCTCATCTACACAACGAGCATTTCCTTTGTGCAGGCGGCCCTGGGCTGCCGCATCACCGTGCCGGGTCTCAAGGAAGAACTTCCCCTGGAAATTCCCAAGGGCATACAGAGCGGCACAGTGCTGCGCATTGCCGGCGAGGGCATGCCCTATATCGGACGCTCGCAGCGCGGCAACCTGCTTGTACAGGTCAAGGTGCTCACGCCCACGAAACTCAATGACAGGCAGATTGAGCTGCTCAAGGAATTCGAAGAGCTCTCCAACAAGCCTGAATCCTTCCTTGATGCCGCCGAGAACCTCAAGGAAGAAGTCAAGAAGAAATTCCGCAAGGCCAAGAAGACCATGGGTCTCTAGGCCGGATCTCATTGTTTCAAAGCCCCTGACAAAGGGGCTTTTTTGTTTTTGAGCCCGCTTGCGCCGCTCTTGTCCGTCTCGCAGGCTCCCTCGCGCTCAAACAGCTCCGGGGCCCTGTCCAGCAAGGCTTCTGCCAAGGCGCCGAGATCCGGCCTGTACTGCCCCTGTTCTGCCAGGCGCACCAGTTCCTGCAGGCGCCGCATTCTGTCCTGTACGCCCGGGCTTTGGGGGCAGGCCTCCACCGATCCCGAAGACGCCCCAGGGGATGCGGCAGGCACTGCCGCATCCCTGTCAAAAGCAGCCGATCGTTCGCTCCAGGGAGTCTTGCCCATGATGTGGTCCTGCCGCTCTTTCTACTTGTCCAGGCCGCATTCGCGTACGATGCGGCTGCACAGGTCCGCCTTGTTCAGGGTATAGAGGTGGATGCCCGGGGCACCGCCAATCAGAAGTCGCGAAATCAGGTCAACGCTGAAGTCCAGGCAGATTTTTGCCACGTCCTCATTGCTGCGCCTGTCCGCCTCCTCCAGTTCCAGGAAAAGCTTGCCGGGAATGGAGGCGCCGCACAGGGAGAGCACCCTCTTGAGGGACGACAGGCTCTGTATGGGCATGACCCCGGGAATCACCGGGCAGTTGCAGCCGTGCCGGCGCAGCCATTCCACCAGTTCAAAGTATTCCCGCACATCGAAGAAGAGCTGGGTCACTACAAAGCCTGCACCAAATTCCAGCTTGCGCAGGGTATAGGCCCGGTCGTCGGCAAAACTCTGGGATTCGGGATGCGGATGCGGATAGCCTGCCACACCAATACCCATGTCCGGAGCCTGCAGGCGTATATAGCGCACAAGGTCTGCTGCATGTCTGAAGGGGCCCTCCCAGGTCCAGACCACATCCTTGGGAGGATCTCCCCGCAGGGCCAGAACATTGTGCACACCCGCCTCCTGAAGCTTGTCCAGATATTCGGCCAGGCCCTGCACCCTGGCATTGACGCAGGTCAGATGACTCATCACGCACAGGCCCATGGACGCAAGCTCCCTGACGACAGACAGGGTCTTTTCCTGCTTCCCTCCTCCGGCGCCATAGGTCACCGAGGTAAACAGCGGGCTGCAGGCCTGCAGCCGGTCAACAGCCACATAAAAATCCTTCAGAGCCGCATCATTGGCCGGCGGAAAGAATTCAAAGGAAACAAAGGGCTTCTTGCGTGCCCTGAGCAAATCGTCAATTCTCATTCCGTGCTCCTGATATATTGTCTGTGCATCACCATATGCATTTTCCGGAGTATTTGAGGCGAACAGCCCTTTTCTCCCCCCTGTGCGGCCCAGGCAAGGCCAGGTTATCGGGACGAAAGACGCAGCATAGGGCTCAGGACCCGGACACCCCCCTGACACGAGGGTGCCACAGCCGTTCTTCCTGTTCGCACGCCGTTCCATGAGTACGGCAAAGTTGCAGGCTTTGACAAGCCATGCCCGTGATCCTGTCTGTCACGACAGAGCCTTTCCCGGAAACCATTTCCCGAGTGCCGCCCTTGCCAAAGAGGTCCAATCTACATAGTGTTCCTGCCCATGAACCCACAGGTTTTTCTCTCTTGTGTGCGCAGGCTGCTCTGGCAGATGCTGCTGCTTGTCCTCTGTGCTGGCCCTTGTGCAAGCCCTGCGGCTGCCCTTGCGGCACAGGGGCAGCAGGATGCCGCGCCCTCAGGGCAGGTGCCTGTCGTCGTCAGCTCCCTAGCTGGGACAGAGGCCTCCAAGGCTCAGGATGTCCAGGATCCGCCAGTATCCGCCTGGGAAATGGCGCATGTACAGGCGGACGGCACGGAGTCTGCGAACGGGCAGCCAGGAAAGGAAGGTCTGAAAGTGCTGGACCTGTCCGAAACAGAGCAGACGGGGCAGACAGAACAGCAGACTGCACAGTCCATGGAACGGCAGGCTGGTCTTGCCACCCTGGCCAGGGACAGGGACATGGCCAGTTCCGAAATGCGCTGGCAGGAAATAGAACCAGGGCTCAACTATGCCGAGATACACAGGCAGGACTTCAGGCTCATTGCCGTACAGATTGACCCCGAACAGTTTGACTTTGTTCTCTGCTCTGCCGGGCGCGAGAAAAGCGAGGCCCGCACCCTGAGCGACTGGGGTGAAGACTACGATCTTGCCGTGGCCATCAATGCCAGCATGTACCTGCCGGACGGCATCACCAGCACAGGCCACATGCGCGATGGCGACTACATTAATAACAGGCGCATCGTGCAGCGCTTTGGCGCCTTCTTTGCCGCAGGCCCCGACGACCCCGATCTGCCCAGGGCGACCATTCTCGAACGGGACAGCGACTTGTGGCAGGAACTGCTCTCCCATTACCGCCTTGTGGTGCAGAACTACCGCATCATCAATTCCCAGCGCCGCATTCTCTGGTCCCCAGGCGGCCCTCTCTATTCCATCTCTGCCATTGCCATGGACGGCGAGGGCAACATTCTCTTCCTGCACAGCAAGGATCCCGTCGAGGCCTATACCTTTGCCCAGGAACTGCTCCACCTCCCCCTGAACATACGAACTGTCATGTATGTGGAAGGTGGCGGCCAGGCTGGTCTGCTCATACGCTCGCAAAAACTCCACAGGGAACTGCAGGGCAGACACCTTGCCGACTTTCTCATCTCTGGAAACAGAACGGTCCGCCTGCCCAATGTCCTGGGCGCACGACGTGCGGGCAAGAAGCCATAGGCAGGTTCATGCGAGAGGAGCTTCCACACCGGAAAACGCTGCGCACGGGATCCTTTTTTGTCTTCCTTGCTGAAAAAATATCGCGCAAATACTTCACTCATACCTCCAACAGAAAATTTTTCCTGTAATGTCAATTGCTTGATTGAGCGTCCTGCAAAAAAACGTGTCACCTGCCCCTTGCCTTATTGATAAAAGATCTCATATTCTGTTCGAAGGCAATTTGCTTTTTCTACCTGCTTGTTCCTGGTCCCCCTGCTTGTCTGGGCTTTTCTCATCAACCTTCAGTTCTTTCACGGAGCATGTATGCCAGCCAAACTTGACGTCTACAAATGCGAAAAATGCGGCAGTATTGTCGAATTCCTTGAAGCCGGTTCCTGTACTCCCCAGTGCTGCGGCTCGGCCATGACCCACATGGTGGAAGGCGCCACCGATGGCGCCGTTGAAAAGCATGTTCCTGTCATCACCAAGGTGGACGGTGGCTACAAGGTCACAGTCGGCTCTGTCGCGCATCCCATGGTTGAAAAGCACTACATTCAGTGGATTGAACTTATCGCAGGCGACGAAAGCCTGACCCACTTCCTCAAGCCCGAGGACGCCCCTGAAGCAGTGTTCAAAACCGATGCCGCCAAGGTGACGGCCCGTGCCTACTGCAACCTGCACGGGCACTGGAAGGCTGAAAACTAACTGCCACCTCGCTCCCCGACTGCTTTCCCTGACCACTTTTCAGGACAGGGCTGCATACGAAATCTTTTTGCAAGCACACAGGCACCTGCTTTCAAAAGCTGATGCATGTGACCACACAGGGCCCCGCAGGCCGCAAGGGCACAGGGCAGGTCGCCTGGAGCACATACAGCACGAACTATCAAGGAGTACCCCATGAAATACGAATGCGATGTCTGCGCCTATGTGTACGATCCCGCCGAAAACGACAATGTCGCCTTTGAAGATCTGCCTGATGACTGGGTTTGCCCTGTCTGCGGCGCCGGCAAGGAAGAATTCACCAAGCAGGACTAGTTTCCGATAAAATGCCCGTATGCCTCTGACTGCGGGCATTTTGCTCTTTCTCATACGGGGTCTTTCCCCACAGGAAAGACCCCGCTTCCTTTTTCAAATAAAAAAAGACAAAAATAACAGGGAGGTTGGCGACTGTACCGGAAACTTCACGTTCCCATTGGGCAGACGCTGTACTGACACTATGAACGCAGTTGAAATTGCAAAGGATACCTACTGGATCGGATGCGTTGACTACGATCATCACGATTTCCACGGCTATTCCCAGAGCCCCGAAGGCACAACCTACAATGCCTACTTCATCAAGGACGAAAAGAACACCCTGATTGACACCGTATCCATTGGCAAGAGCAATGCCATGCTCTGCCGCCTGGCTCATGTGATCGAGCCTGGTAAGATCGACTACATTGTCGTCAACCACGTGGAACAGGATCACGCCGGCTGCCTGCCCGAAATCATTGCCGCCTGCAAACCAGAAAAGATCTTCTGCTCCACCATGGCCCTCAAGTCCATGGAAGGCCACTTCGGCAAACAGATGCAGGACTGGCCCGTAGTGGCAGTCAAGAGCGGGGAAAGCATTTCCCTTGGCAAGCACACCCTGGTCTTCCAGGAAACCCGCATGCTGCATTGGCCGGACAGCATGGTGACCTACTGCCCCGAGACCAAGATCCTCTTCTCCCAGGACGCCTTCGGACAGAACATTGCCTCCTCCGAACGCTATGCCGACGAATGGGAACACGGCGATCTCGTCCACAGGGTCAAGGAATACTACTTTAACATCGTCCTGCCCTACTCTCCCCAGGTCCTCAAAGCTCTGCCCGTTGTGGGTTCCCTGGACATCGAGATGATCGCTCCTGACCACGGCCTCATCTGGCGTGGCGCCATGTGCAAGGAAATCGTGGACCTGTACCGCACCATGGCCGAGCAGAAGCCCCGCAAGCGTGCCGTGATCGTCTACGACTCCATGTGGAGCTCCACAGAGCGCCTAGCCTATGCCGTCTGCGGCGGCCTTGAGGAAAACGGCGTGCCCGCCACCCTCCTCTCTGCCAAGAAAAATCACCACAGTGCCATCATGACCGCTCTGGCCGATGCCAGCGCCTTGGCCGTGGGTTCTCCGACCCACAACAATGGCGTGCTGCCCTACATCATGAGCGCCCTGACCTACATCAAGGGCCTGCGTCCCAAGATTCTCGTGGGCGGTGCCTTCGGCTCCTACGGTTGGTCCGGTGAATCTCCCAAAATCCTGCAGCAGTACCTGACCGACATGAACATCGAGATGCCTGCAGAACCGGTTCGTGTCCAGTGGCGTCCCAAGCATGAGGATCTGGTCAAGGCCCATGAGCTCGGCAAGAGCATGGCCGAAGCACTGAAGGCCAAGTGCCAAGGATAGGTCCGCACGGACTTTAGGAAAACATTGTCTGAAAAGGGCAGAACACGTATTCTGCCCTTTTTTTGTGCCCTCGGGATACCAGGCGGCTCCGTCAGTCGGACTTGCCGCACTGCGCAACCTGTGCCAGACGCAAGGCCGGCGCGCCCACATGCTTTTCCTGCGCACGGCTGCGTACGGCATCGCTTTCGGGACGACAGTACCAGACACCATCAATCTCGTATTCCTTGGCTGCAACCAGGGTTCCGTCCGCAAGCGCGCCTACCCCCTTTCTGCGGGGCACAATACAGCGGGTAAGCAGCTGTACCCTGTAGCCCAGGGTATGCGTCTGCCTGAGCAGGGCAGCGCCAACCTTCGCGCCGTCCTTCCTGTGGCACATGAGTCGCAAAAGTCCCATGGGCCTGTTCTTCTTGCCGATACCCGAGAGCCAGAACACATCGAGTACCCCGGACAGGCCTGCAAGCTCCTGCAGGGCTGTGCCAATTTCCTCTCCGGTCAGATGGTCTACGTTTGTTTCCAGCTGCAGGATTTCCTCCCTGGCCAGTGCCCCCCCTCCTGCTTCCTCCTCTTCCTTCTGCGCTTCCTCCTGTTCTTCGTCCAGCAAGAAGCCTTCTGCACTTCCTCCCTCCGCAGTCTGCACCTTGGCGAAAGCCACCAGACGTCCGCACAGACCTTCACAGGACACACCGTGTCCGGCAAAGGCCCCGAGAACCAGGGCAGCGCCCAGGGAAACGCCGGGAAAAACGTCTGTACAAGCCGTTCCGCTGTCCTCCACAAGCCTGATTCTGTGTCCGCAGAGTAGTCTGAGAGTCACAAGCCTTGCCTCCTGCCTGTCTGTGTCCGTTCCTCTCGTTTCCTGCCACGACGCAGTTACGGGCAGAGCCTGACAGACAATGCTCTCTGCATTGAGCCGTGCCAGCAGGGCAGGCAGCAGCTCCAGAAGCCCCAGCTCCTCTTCTGTCAGCAAATGTTCGCAATGTTCCCGGTCCAGACAGGCCTTCAGACGGGCTGCCCAGTCCCGTGCCAGGGCCTGCCTGCGACCTTCCCTGCCGCCCGCTTCATGCCCCTGTGCCGCCTGTTCTCCCGGGGCAGGGAAGACATCAGCCTGTGTGCACAATTGCTCGAGAAGTTTTTTTAGTGTTTTTACATCGAAGAGAATTCCTGGATTCAGATAAAGCTTCATGGGAATGGCCTCACAAAAACAGCTCTATTTTCATGAATTTGAGGTGTACAATACAAAAAAATTTTTTTGTATCTGCAACAATCCTTTCAGAGCATATATATTTTTTACAGCTATTTGCAAAGGCATATCTCTTCCATGTAGGACAGCATCCTGAATACAAGTGATTTCTACAGGCATTGCCTTTTCCGCAGGAAAGTGCTCTTATTTGCTGCGCTTGCACCTTTCTTAACAGAATCAAGATTTTACCAGTCAGAAATTCGCATTTTTGTCTGCCTTGGACAATTTGGCATACATAGTGTACAGTTTATACTCTGCATTTGAAGGAGGGCGATATGCTTATCTCACAATGGATGACACACGATCCCGTGTCCGTTCAACCTGGTACTTCCCTTGCCAAGTGCCAGAAACTGCTCAAGGCTCACGACATCAGACGTTTGCCCGTAGTTGATGAAAACAACTGTGTTATCGGCATCATCTCCGATCGTGACGTCAAAAGCGCGTCCCCTTCCAAGGCCACTTCTCTGGAAGTGCACGAGATGCAGTATCTGCTTGCCGAAGTCAAGGCAAAGGATATCATGACGCCCAATCCTATCACCGTGAAGAGCAACGAGAGCATCTCCACCATTGCCCTGCTCATGCTGGATGAGAAGATTGGCGGTCTGCCCGTTGTTGACGACGACAATCACCTTGTGGGCGTCATCACCGACCAGGACGTTTTCAGGGTGCTGGTCACCATTGGCGGTGCCCGCATGGGCGGTCTGGAAATCACCGTGGAAACCACCCAGGCGCCTGGTACCCTTGCCAGCATCTTTGACGTTATCCGCAGGCATCAAGGCCGCATCATTTCCGTGCTGACGGCCTACCTTGATGACGACAAGCGCCAGGTCTACATCCGCATGCACCCACTCGCCGATGAGGAACAGGCCCGGCAGATGAAGGAAGAGCTTGCGTCCACGGCCACCCTCCTCGAATGGAATCTCTGCAAGCCCATTCCCAAGAAGGCAGGCTAGGAAAAAACTTTTTATCTCAAGAAAGCTTGCCATACGGTGTTCTTTGTGGCAAGATCCTTTTCAAGGTGATACGCGAAGTGTCCTTTTTTGCTCACATTAGGAGGGCAAAGAAGAATGCCGTGTTGCAACATGCGAGAATACTGCCTGCGCCGCAAATAGAAGTGCGCGGCTATGTATAAATATCATCCGCTTGTCGGAGTCGTTCCGACTGGTTCAACCAGGATCTTGTGATCCTGCCTTTTTCATGAAGTCCAAGGAGGACACGCATGGCTGAAGTTCAATTCCAAGGCAAAACTTTCGAAGTCGATGAAGACGGTTTCCTTCTCCACTTCGAGGACTGGTGCCCGGAATGGCTCGAATATGTGAAAGAGTCTGAAGGCATCAAAGAAATCACCGCCGACCACCAGAAAATCCTCGACTTCCTGCAGGATTACTACAAGAAGAACGGTATCGCTCCTATGGTCCGTATTCTCTCCAAGAATACCGGCTACAAGCTGAAAGAAGTGTACGAGCTCTTCCCCTCTGGCCCTGGCAAGGGTGCCTGCAAGATGGCCGGCCTGCCCAAGCCCACCGGCTGTGTGTAGTAGCTTAATTTTTACTTTCAAAGACGGGGTTCGCCCCGTCTTTTTTCTATCTTGAAAAAGGCCTCTTGTGAGGCCTTTTTGCGTTTGTGAGCCTCCTGTGCTAACTTCCAGCCCCGCAACGCAAGAGCCCGGGCCCGGAACAAGAGCCACTCTGCTGCCCGTTGCAGGGCCTTTTGCCTGCAGCAGGGTGTCCTCCATGGGCAGTTTTGCCTTCTCCAGAGCGTTCTTCCGGCTCCTCTGTCTCCACGGCAGCCCCTGTCTTCAGAAACCTGAAGACAGGCGTCCGGCTTGCGGTATCTGCAGACAGTCCATCGGCAGACGCTTCCCTGTCTGCGATGGGCTCCTCTTTTCCGGCCTTCAGAGCTCCCAGGGTCTGTCCCTGCAAGCCCCTTCTGTCCCCTGCTCACCCTGCCCACTGCAGGCACCTTCCAATAAAAAGAATGAAACTCACACCTTCCTCCCGTCCCAAAGACGACATGCCCGCCCGTCAGCCCCAGGGTGAACCGGCAGCTGAACAGCAGCAGGATGCACAGGAACAGCCGGCCCCCAAGAAGAAACGCCGCAGCCTCTTCGGTCTTCTGCTGCGCTGGAGCCTTGGCCTCATCCTTGCCGTTGCGGCCATAGGTACTGCCGCGGGCTTCTTCCTCTATAACTGGGTTTCCAGGGATCTGCCGGATCTGTCGCGCATTCTCGAGTTCAAGGCGCCCCAAGCCACGACCATACTGGCCAGGGACGGTTCCCTCCTGGGCACGCTCTACCACGAAAAGCGCTTCCTCATTACCCTGGATGACATGCCCAAGTATCTGCCCATGGCCTTTCTGGCCATTGAGGACAGTGCCTTCTATCAGCACCCGGGCATCAACCCTCTGGCCATCCTGCGTGCCTTTCTGGTCAACTTTGAACGCGGCACCAAAAGTCAGGGGGGCAGTACCATCACCCAGCAGATAGTCAAGCAGCTTCTTCTCTCCTCGGAGCGCAGCTACATACGCAAGATGAAGGAAGCCATCCTTGCCACCCGCCTGGAGCGGGAACTGAGCAAGGATCAGATCCTTTCCCTGTACCTCAACTATATCTATCTCGGTCAGCACTCCTATGGGGTCGAGGCTGCGGCCAGGACCTATTTCGGCAAGAATGCCGCCAATATCACCCTGGCCGAGGCGGCTCTTATAGCCGGCATGCCCCAGGCCCCGAGCCGCTACAATCCCTTCCGTAATCCCACGGCCGCCAAGAACAGGCAGATGGAGGTGCTGCAGCGTCTGCGCACCCTGCAGTGGATCAGCGAGGAAGAATACCAGCAGGCAGCCAGCGAACCCCTGGTCTACTGGAGCATGCCGGACAATGTCCCGGGCCCGAGCCAGTGGTATTTCGAGGAGGCCCGCCGTCTGCTCATCGAATTCTTCACCGAAGGCAACCTGAAGGCCCTGGGCGTCGAGACCACCCGCTTTGGCGAGGACTATGTCTATGAGGCGGGGCTGACCGTGCAGACGGCCATGGATCCCCTGCAGCAGAGCCTGGCAGGCCAGGCCCTGCGATCGGGACTGGAGACCATAGACAAGAGACAGGGATGGCGGGGTGCAGAGCGCCACTTCGCCTCCAGAGCCGAACAGCAGGCCTTTTTGGACAAGAAAAAGTTTGAACCTGGCGATCTTGCCGGCGGACAGTGGGTCCAGGCCCTGGTCACTGCCGTCACGGCCCGGGAAATCAAGGTTGCCCTGGGCAGCAACTATATTGGCGTGATTCCTGCCTCCAACTTCAGCTGGGCCAGGCACAGATCGAGCCTTGCCCCCAAGGCGCGCGCCCGCAGCATTGTGCGCGAGGGCGATGTCATCTGGGTCAGCCTTGACGAGGGCAAAAAGGCCCCGGCCAAAAAGGGCGGCAAGAAGCAGCAGGACACGGCCCCTGCTGCACCAGCGGACCAGACGCCGACACCCGGCAGGGAAATGGTGCTCACCCTGCAGCAGCAGCCTCTTGTCCAGGGTGCCCTGGTCTCCATCGAACCGCAGAGTGGTGATGTGGTGGCCCTCATCGGCGGTTACCAGTTTGGCAACAGCCACTTCAACAGAGCCACCCAGGCACGGCGCCAGCCGGGCTCAAGCTTCAAGCCCATCGTCTACTCCACAGCCCTGGACAATGGCTTCACTCCTACGTCCTCCGTCCTGGACGCGCCCATAGAATATGTCATTCCTGCCACGGGCGAAGTGTGGCGCCCCAGCAACTTTGAAAAGAGCTACAAGGGCGAGATGCCCCTGTACATGGCCCTGACCCTGTCCAGAAACACACCGACCGTGCGCCTGGCCCAGGCAGTGGGCATAGACAAGGTCATTGAACGAGCCAAGATGCTCGGCCTTGAACCCAACTTCCCCCATGTGCTGGCCGTCAGCCTCGGTGCCGTGGGCGTCTCGCCCCTCAACATGACACAGGCCTATACAGCCTTTGCCAATGGCGGTCTTGGCGTGCGTCCGCGCATTATTACCTCCATCAAGGATGCCAAGGGCAGGGAGCTCTACAGGCAGGATGTGGAACACTGGCAGGCCGTCTCGCCCCAGAATGCCTATCAGATGACCGTGCTGCTCAGAAGAGTTGTGGAAAACGGCACAGGCCGCAGGGCCTTCATAGAAGGAAGGGCCATCTCCGGCAAGACGGGCACAAGCAATGACACCAGGGATACCTGGTTCGTGGGCTACACCCCCTATCTGTGCACAGGGGTCTATGTGGGCTACGATCAAATGCATTCCCTAGGCAGCTGGGAACAGGGCGGGCGCACGGCAGCCCCGATTTTCCGAGCCTACAGGGAAAAGGCCGATCTGGCCTATGAAAGCAGCCCCAAGGAAGTCCCCTTGCCCGAGGGCATTACCATGGTGGACGGGCTGCCCTTCCTGACCACGCAGACAGGTCCGGGCCTCTCTGCCGTGGACGGAGCAGTGCCCGGAGCGGATCCCAGCCTACCTGTGGATACGGGCGAGGACAGCGAGCTCCTCCTGAGGCAGATGTTCTGATGCCGTGTCAGGAAGTCCGACAGGGGGCTTCCCGTGCCGGTCTTCCTGCACGCGTCTCTCACACTAAGATTTTGCAAAAGGATTCCTATGATCCCTTACGGTTCCCTTGTCCTGTGCATCACGCCCAAGGGCAAACGCTCCCTGAAGCGTCTGGTCAGCGGAGAGATCTGGCATAGCCAGGACGGCACCATTGCTGCCGACGATGTCGCCAAGATCAATTTCGGCGACTGTATTACCACAAACCTCGGACGTCCGGTACAGATACTGGCTGTAACCCTGCAGGATCTGCTCAAGGGCATCAAGCGGCAGACACAGATCATCTATCCCAAGGATGTGGCCTATATCTGCCTGCGGCTTGGTGCAGGTCCAGGGCGCACCATCTGCGAGGCCGGCTGTGGTTCCGGCGGCCTCACCCTTGCCCTGTCCTGGTTCTGCGGCCCCACCGGCAGGGTAGTGAGCCACGATGCACGAGAGGAATTCGCAAAGCTGGCCCGCAGGAACCTGGACTGGGCCGGTCAGGGAGGCAATGTCGAAATCCATGTCCAAGATGTGGCCAACGGCTTCTGTGTCACCGAGGCCGATGCCCTGTTCCTGGATGTGCGCACGCCCTGGGCATATCTCGATCAGGCACTGGCAGCCATACGGCCCGGGGCAACCCTGGGCTTTCTCCTGCCTACGGTCGTTCA
Organism: uncultured Desulfovibrio sp.; assembly: GCA_944327295.1. Lineage (GTDB taxonomy): Bacteria > Desulfobacterota > Desulfovibrionia > Desulfovibrionales > Desulfovibrionaceae > Desulfovibrio. Next base: position 18,073 of record CALVHF010000011.1, read on the forward strand.
GGTCAGCGAATTGCTCAAGGGGCTGGAACGCGGCCCCTTCGATCACATAGAAGTGCAGGAGCTGCTCCTGCGCGACTGGAAACCCCTGGCAGACCGGCTGCGCCCGGCCGATCGCATGATTGCCCACACGGGCTTTCTCGTCTTCTGCCGCCATCAGGTCCGCAACAAGGATTTTGACGATCTGCGTCCCAAGGGAACAAGAGAGCGCAAGCAGCAGGCAGCCCTGGAAGAACGGCTCGGCTTGCTTGACGAGCAATGCCCTGCCTAGTATACGACAAGAGTACGTTACAAAAGGAACAAAGGCTGGACATTCATGCAAATTCTCAATGGATAACAGACACTTCTATCGTGCATTTTTTTGAAAATTTGCAGATATCAGCCATTGTTCCTTTTTTCACGTTTTTTGGCATTGCAGATTCTGCAGAGTGTTTTTTCTGAGGAGCATGTCATTTGGAACGGCAAAAAATCTGTGTCGCCGGAGGTGGCAGCTGGGGCAGCGCCCTAGCCCATCTGGCTGCCTGTAACGGCCATGAGGTCACGCTCTTTCTGCGTGACGAAAAAGTATGCACAGCCATCAATACGCAGCATGAAAACACGCACTACCTTCCAGGCCTACGTCTGCACGAGGGGGTCAAGGCCTCCACGGATCCTGCCGTGCTGTCCACCACCCTGCTCATCCTTGCCATTCCCTGCCAGCAGCAGAGAGCCTTCCTCGAACTACACGCTTCGCGCCTGATCTCCGGCTGTACCATACTCAATGTGGCCAAGGGCATAGAGGATGCCAGCGGCTGTACCGCTTCACAGTTCTTGCCTTCCGTTCTTGAAGGGCAGGCGTTCACCTATGCCGTCCTCTCCGGCCCCTCCTTTGCCAGGGAAGTGCTGGAGGGACAGCCCACGGCCGTTGTCATTGCCAGCCATGCTCTCGACAAGGCTGCACACATGCAGGAACTGCTCTCCTCGGCCTGTTTCCGCTGCTACACCTCCACGGATGTCCTGGGGGTCGAAATTGGCGGTGCCGTCAAGAACGTCATCGCCATTGCTGCAGGCCTGTGCGACGGCCTCAACATTGGCACTAACGGCAGGGCCGCCCTGCTGACCAGGGGACTTGCCGAGATAAGCCGCCTGGGTGTGGCCCTGGGGGCCAGGGCCCAGACCTTCATGGGGCTGTCCGGCCTGGGCGACCTTGTGCTTACGGCCACAGGCAGCCTCTCGCGCAACCGCACCCTGGGCCTTGCCCTGGGGCATGGCCAGAGCCTTGAAGAGGCCTGCGAAGCGATCGGCATGGTGACCGAAGGCGTCAAGACCGCCTTTGCCGTCAGCAAGCTTGCCGCCCGCCTCAATGTTGACGTACCCATCACCGACGCCGTCTGCGCCATCCTGAATGGCACACTGACGGCCCGCGAGGCAAGCAGGCAGCTCATGACCCGCAGTCTCGGCCAGGAATAGCTTCGACAAAAAACAATTCATACAGAGTCATCACTTCCGCATCTCTGACCCTTTTTCGTCTGTCCTTTCAGCCTCAATTCAACAACCGTCTATCCTACAGAACCAGAATATGTACTGAGTCATCACGATTTCGGGGGGGGAAATCTATGTCCATATTCACCTCGGTCATGCTGTTCTTCAGTGTCTGTCTGCTCATTGCAGGCACAGTGCTGAGCGTTATCAGTCATGACAAGTTCAAACCGCTCATATGGCGTGGCGGCATTCACGACCTGGGCCTTGCCTGTCTCGGCCTTGCCTGCCCAAGTCCCATGGGACCAGCAGGCTTTGTCCTCTATCTGGGCTTCCAGATCGTTGTCCGCTCCCTGGCTCTCAGCACACTGGAAACGCTGAAACCTGCCCAGCTCGCCCACGCCACGGGCAGTGATCTCTGGGCTCTGCGCGGTGTCGGCCGCTCGGCCCCCATCGTGGGCAAGCTCTTTGCCTTTGCCCTGCTGGCCACGGTCGGTGGCTCGGTCTTCTTCGTTCCGGAAGGGCGCTTCCTCATTGCTGCCGCCTCCGTGACCCAGGTTCCTGGCGTTCCGGAATATTTTTACATCATGCTGCTTGCTGCAGCCACGGGCACGGTTCAGGTCTGGCTCGTCTCCCGTGCTGCCTGTGCCGTCCTTTTCGACGATCCCCAGCATCAGTACTTCATTGAAGATACACCCAGCCAGAAGGCCCTGATTCTCACTGTGGTCGCCTCACTGATGTGCATCTTCAAGACGCCGCTGCTGACCCTTATGGGCGTCCTCTTCGGCTTCAGCATGCACCATTCCGCTCCGCACATCTCGAGCAGGATACTGTACCTCACGGCCTTTGCCGTGGCCATCTGCTACTGGCTCTATGTGGAACGCGTGGCCATAGGCCTTGCCCTTGCCGGTGCCGTGATCGCCATGCTCTCAGTCTTCATTGCACCCACGACAGCCATGTCGCACATGTTCCTTGTGCTGGTCAGCGTAGGTGCCGTCATCATCTGCCTGTACTCCGTTGGCTACATGGCCCATGACCAGCACCGTGCCTGGTACTGGTTCTTCCTGCTGCTCACCTTCTCGGCCCTAGCAGGCATTGTCTCCTCGGACAGCGTGGCAGACATCTACGGCTACGGCTTCTGGGAAATGATGACCTTTGCCAGCTTCATTCTGGTGGCCCACGAATCCAACCGCACGGCCAGAAGTGCTGCTGTCAAATACTTTGTGATGTGCTGCGGCGGCGCCCTCTTCATGCTGCCCGGCATCATCCTGCTCTCTTCGGATGCAGGCCAGATCCGTGCCATCTCCGTGGTGGCCCCCGTTGCCTGGACCGGCATGCAGACCCTGACCTCCTCCTGGGGCCAGATTGCCCTCATTCTCTGTGTGGCAGGCTTTGGTACCAAGGCCGGTGTCGTGCCCCTGCACTTCTGGCTGCCCGACGCGCACCCGGCAGCTCCGAGCTCCGTGTCCGCTCCCCTGTCCGGCATCATCACCAAGATGGGCTTCTTCGGCATTGCCGCCGTCGTGGCCGGACAGGCCGGTCCCTACCTCTCTTCCATGCCCGGCTACTTCGGCCTGTCCTGGTACAGCACAGGCATGGTCCTGGTGGGTACGGTCACGCTCTTTGTGGGTGAAATCTGCGCCCTGCGCCAGCAGGACATCAAGCGCATGCTGGCCTATTCCACCATCGGCCAAATCGGTGAAATCACCATTACCCTGGGCCTTATCACCGTCTTGGCCACAACGGCCGCCTTCTACCACATTCTCAACCATGCCATTATGAAGGATCTGCTCTTCCTTGGAGCAGGTGCCCTCATTCTGAGCGCTGGTTCGCGCAAACTCTCCGACTTCCGGGGCGCCTGCAGTCAGATGCCAGTCACCTGCACATGCATGCTGATAGGCATCCTGTCCATCATGGGCCTTCCCCCGTTTGCTGCCTTCTATAGCAAGTTTGCCATGATCTCCGCTGCCGTGGCCTCCGGCCATGTCAGCATCGCCGCCGTGATCCTCATCGGTTCGCTCATAGGCGTTGTCTACTATACCCGCATTCTCAACGTTCTCATCTTCGAGAAGCGCCCTGCCGATGCGCCCAGGCTCAGTGACCCGCCGGTCACCATGCAGGCCGCAATGATTGCCCTGGCCGCAGCCTGCCTGCTCTTCGGCTTCATGCCCACCATTCCCTACGAGCTTGCCGCGGCAGCCGCTGCGCTCTGCTCCAACGTGGGTGAAGCCCTGCCGGCCTCCTCGCTCATCATTGCCTGGCCGTCCTACGTCATTCTTCCCATCATTGGTGCCATCATTCCGGCCCTGTTCATGAAGAACCGCCGTCTGAGCGGCTGGTCCAGCGTCTGCGTGCTGGCCCTGACAAGCATCCTTGCCCTGTTTGCGGGCGATGACCTGGATCATCTCTCCCATGCCTTTGCCGTTCTGGCTCCCGCCCTGGGCGCCCTGAACATGGCCTATGCCATAGGCTATATGGAACACAGCCACACCCAGTGGCGCTTCTACTGCATCTTCACGGCTATGTGCGGCGGTCTTGTCGGCATGGCTGCCAGCTCCACCCTGTTCAGCTTCTTCGTCTTCTGGGAAATCATGAGCTCCTGGACCCTTTACATGGCCCTTGCTCATGAAGGCGACAAGATCTCCCTGCGCGAGGCTGGCAAGTACTTCCTCTTCAACATTGCCGGTGCAAGCTTCATCTTCGTGGGTGTGTGCATTATCGGCGGCGGTGCCAGCATGACGGCCTTCGGCACGGATCTGCAGTGGATTGCCACCAATCCCGCGCTCATGCCCCTTGGCCTGGCCCTGCTGGCCATCGGCTTTGTGATGAAGGCTGCCCAGCTGCCCATCCGCATCGACTGGCAGATGCATCCTGCCGTGGCCCCCACCCCGGTGTCCGGCTATATCTCCTCCATGCTGCTGAAGAGTGCCATCATCGGCCTGTGCAAGCTCTTCCTGATCCTCGGTCAGGGAGCTCCGGCCCTGTACAGCGTCCTTCAGTCCAGCTTCATCATGTGGATTGGCGGCATCACCATCGTCCTGGCCGCCCTGCAGGCCATGCGCTGCAACCAGGTCAAGCTGGTCTTCATCTATTCTACAGTGAGTCAGATAGGCTACATGGTCCTGGCCATTGCCGTGGCCGGCTATGCCCTGGCCACCAATGCCTCTGCGACCCTCGGCCTGAGCGGCAGCCTCCTGCATCTTGTGAACCACGTCTTCTTCAAGGATCTGCTCTTCCTTGTCTGCGGTGCCCTCATGTTCATGACGCACCGCGAGTACCTGAGCGATCTCGGCGGACTCGGCCGCAAGATGCCCTTCACGATGACCATGTTCTTCATTGCCGGGCTCTCGGTCGTGGGTATTCCTCCCACGTCCGGCTTCAGCTCCAAGTGGATCATCTACCATGCACTCATGCAGGCTGATCAGCCTATTCTGGCGCTGCTCTCCCTCTTTGGCTCCGTGCTGACACTGGCCTACATTGCCAAGTTCATGCATGCCGCCTTCCTCGGCCAGCCCAACCCGGCCCTGCAGGAAATCCATGACCCGCCCTACATCATGCGCGTACCCATGTTCCTGCTGGCTGTCGGCTGCGTTGTCACGGGCATCTTCCCCGGCATTATGCTCACGCCGATCAGCAACATTGTTGCCCAGTTCAACATTCCGCCCATTCCCTTCACTCTCACAAGCATAGGCAGCGGTGCCACCGGATGGAATCCCGGCATCATGCTTGTCATCATGCTGGCACCCTTTGCCTTTGGCTGCTGGGTCATTCGCCGCTTTGTACGTTTGCGCGAAATTGACGTGCACAACTGTGGACGCGAACCCGAAGACGCGACCCGCCGTATGCGTCCTTCCAGCGTGTACGGGGCTTTGCCTGCCTTCCTGCGCTCCATTCCCCACAACGTCGTACAGGATAAGGAGAAGTAGCCATGAGTGACATTCTCTGGGCATTGTTCCATGTGTGCGTCTTTCCCGGAGGCCTGTTCGCCCTGGGGTTTGCGCTCTTTCTCAAGGGCCTGGACAGGCGCATTGTGGCCCGTTTCCAGCGCCGTGTGGGTCCGCCCCTGATTCAGCCCCTGCTGGATATTGCCAAGCTGCTCACCAAGGAGACGCTTATTCCCAGAACAGCCTGCAAGTCCATGTTTATGATGGCTCCTGTCATCGGCATGACCGGCATGGCCGCCTGCGCCGCCTTTATTCCTGTGCCCGGCGTCTTTGACGGCATGTACATGATGGGCGATCTGCTGGTGCTCTTCTACCTGCTGCCGGTTCCGGCCATTGCCATCATGCTCGGCGGCTCTGCCTCGAGCTCGCCCTTTGGTGCCATCGGCTTTTCCCGCGAAATGCTCATCATGCTGAGCTACGAACTGCCCCTACTCATGATCCTGCTCACTGTGGCCATGATTACCGGCAAGGCCACAGGAATTGGCACAGCAGACTTCTCCCTGCTCAATATTGTGCAGTATCAGATCCACCACGGCCAGTTCGGACTCAACCCGCTCATGATTCCGGCCTTCATCGCCTATCTGATGTTCCTGCCCGGTACCATGGGTGTGCCTCCTTTCGACATTGCCGAAGCGGAAACGGAAATCCTCGAAGGCCCCATGCTTGAATACGGCGGTCCGCTGCTGGCCCTGTTCCAGATAGGGACAGCGTTCAAGACCTTTGTCGTGCTGAGCCTTGGCGTCATCATGTTCTTCCCCGGTTGCCTGGGAGATTTCTGGCTCGTGAACCTCTTCTGGTTCATGGCCAAGTGCCTAATCCTGATGTTCTTCTCCATTTCCCTGCTGCGTGCCGTCACTGGTCGTCTCCGCATCGATCAGGCAATGATGTTCTACTTCAAGATTCCCGCAGTGCTGGCCTTTATCAGCCTCGTGCTGGTAATGATTGTGTAAGGAGTTTACCGTGAGCTTAGACACTCTTTTGAAAAAGGCGTCTGTCCGCTCGCCATGGCTGTTCCGCATCAACGCCGGCTCCTGCAATGGCTGCGACGTTGAGCTTGCCACAACGGCGCTCATTCCCCGCTATGACGTCGAACGTCTGGGCTGCCACTATACGGGCTCGCCTCGTCAGGCGGACATAGTCCTGGTCACAGGCCCTGTCACTGTCCACATGCGTGACTATGTGTTGCGTGTCTGGAATGAAATTCCGGAACCCAAGGTCACCGTGGCCGTGGGCATCTGTCCGATTTCCGGCGGCGTGTTCCGCGACAGCTATTCCATAGCCGGCCCCCTGAGCAGGCTTGTGCCCGTGGACGTGAATGTGCCCGGCTGTCCGCCCAGGCCCCAGGCCATCATGGAAGCCGTGGTTCTTGCCCGCAGCATCTGGCTGAAGAAGCTGGGACTGGAGGGATAGGCGATGGCAACGTTTCTCAATACTCTTCTGCAGAACATCATTTCCGGACCTGCCACGGATCCCTTCCCCTTCGGGGAAACCTTCTCGCCCAAGCGTGTCCGGGGACTCATACGCATCGACAGGGACCTCTGCCTGGGCTGCGGCATGTGCCGTCATGTCTGCGCAGCAGGTGCCATCAACATACAGCGCAACTCTCTGGGCTGGACCATCACCATATGGCAGGACAGCTGCTGCCTATGCCGTTCCTGCGTGACCTACTGTCCCATGCATGCCATGAGCATTGATCCCAACTGGCACAGCGCCCATGTGGAAGAGGACAAGTACAAGCGCATTGAACAGCATACCATTTCCTATCAGCCCTGCGCCCGCTGCGGAACGCCCATGCGCGTCATGTCGCTGGAACGGGCGAAGGAGCTCTATGCCGCCGATCCGGACATAGATCCCGAGGAAATCCGTCATCTGTGCCGCAGCTGCCGTCAAATCCGCGATGCGGAACAGAGCACGGTCTGCATGCTGCGCTCCGACATTTCCACGGCTCCAGCCGCAGAAAAATCCTGAGTTCAGGGAGGGGGCCACTGGCCCCCGTTCCAGAAGAATCCGCAAGCAGGGATGATCGGCACTCCCCTTGTCCCTGCCTCCTTGCCGTAAAGAGAACTTTCTCTTTTAGAGGATAGTATGCAAGAAGTTATTCAGGGCAATACTGCCCTTATCAATACACTGGCCAAACTCTGCAGGGAGGATGGCGTGCGGCACGACACGGACATGTCCGGCAATGCCCAGCACTGGTTTGAACTGCGTTCTCCCTCGCTTATCACTGCGGCTGCAGCAGCTCTGAAGGATACTGCAGCCCGTCTCAGCCTTATCTCGGGCTACTCCAGGGCCTCACAGCCCGACGCAGAGGAAGCCCCTTATGCGGCCTGCTACCACTTTGTTCTGGACAGCGTGATCTACAATGTCACCGTCACCCTGACCAGAAAAGAACCTGCAGTACCCACCATCACGCCCTGGTTTGCCAATGCGGACTGGCATGAACGGGAAATGATCGAGCTTGTGGGCATCACGGTCAGTAACCAGCCCAATCCCGACCGCCTGTTCCTGGATGCCTCGCTGGATCCCGGTGTCCTCAACAAGCTTGTGCCCCTCTCGGTCATGATGAACGGTGCCTGCACCAAGGACCTCTGGGAGCATATCCTGACGCGCAGGGAGGGCAAGTAATGGCCATTGAACAAAAAGCCGGAAGCACCTTCAACATCCCCCTCGGTCCCGTGCATGTGGCCCTGGAAGAACCTGTCTACTTTGATCTGCAGGTTGAAGGCGAAATCATCAGGGGTACCACTCTGCACAGCGGTCATGTGCACAGAGGCATGGAAAACCTGGCCCAGCACCGCAACCTCATCATGAATCAGACATTGACCGAACGTGTCTGCTCCCTGTGCTCCAACAGCCATGCTTTCACCTATGCCATGGTTGTGGAAAATGCCCTGGGCATCAAGGTCCCGGAACGGGCCCACTATCTGCGCACACTCACCGAAGAAATCAAGAGAGTGGCCTCCCACCTCTTCACCCTGGCCATTCAGGCCCATCTGTGCGGCTTTGAGTCCCTGTTCATGCATACCATGGAAATCCGCGAGATCATGCAGGACGTCAAGGAAAGCCTGTACGGCAACCGCATGAACCTGGCCTTCAACTGCATTGGCGGCACCAAGTTCGACCTGGATCAGGAATGCTTTGACTTCCTTGAACAGAGCCTGGAAAAATTCATGCCGCAATTCAGGGAAGTTCTGGACATCTTCGAGACGGATCCCCTTATCTGCGCCCGTATTCAGGGTACAGGCATCCTGCCCAAGGAAGAGGCCATTCGTCTTGGCGTTGTTGGCCCTGTAGCCCGCGGCTCCGGCCTGAACATCGACGTGCGCAAGGAAACGCCCTACGCGGCCTACGGCAAGGTCGACTTTGACATAGTGACTCGCGATGGCTGCGATCTCTACGCCAGAACCTGCGTGCGTCTGCACGAAGTGCTGGAATCCGTGAAGATCATCAAGCAGGTCATCCGCGACATTCCTGAGGGCGAAACCAGGGTGCATATGACGCACATCTTCCCCTCTCAGGCTGTTGCCCGTTCCGAGGCTCCGCGAGGCGAAGTCATCTACTATATCAGAACCAATTCCACGGAAATTCCGGAACGCCTCAAGTGGCGCGTTCCTTCCTATATGAATTGGGAAGCACTGGGTGTCATGCTGCGCAATGCCAAGGTTGCCGACGCTGCGCTCATTACCAATACCATCGATCCCTGCGTTTCCTGCACGGAACGCTAAGAGCAGGAGAAAGACCGTGCACGAAGCTTCCCTGGCACAGGGTCTGCTCAAGATAACACTGGACAGTGTCCGCTCCTACAATGCCGAGCATCCCGAGGCACCGGCAGGTCGCATCACGGCACTCAGGCTGGGGCTAGGCCTTCTGTCCTGCGTTGAGGTCACGACCTTTACAGGCTGCTTTGAACTGCTTGCCGAAGGCAGCGAAGCCGAAGGGGTACGGCTGGATATAGTTCGCGAACCTCTGCCCTGCACCTGCGAAGACTGCGGAGCTAGGTTCTCTCTCAGCCAGCGCCACTTTATCTGCCCTTCCTGCCAGGGAACCCACCTTTCCTTTTCCGGTGGACACGGTCTTACCCTGCTGAGCATGGAAGTCGAAAAAAAGCCGCCCGCTCAGGACGACCCCTCCCAAGACACTACAGACTTCAGACAGATATAGGATGTTGTTATGGAACGCATAGTCTTACTCTCCGAGCGCTGCAGGGCCTGCCGACGCTGTGAAGTGGCCTGCATAGCGGCGCACCATGGTATAGACATCAAGGAAGCAACCAAACGCAGAAGCGAGTTCATCTCGCGTGTCCGCGTCATCAAGGGCGAAGGCTACAAGACCACTGTGCGCTGTCATGAATGTAGCAATGCCCCCTGCTGTCACATCTGCCCCACAGGAGCACTGGAACAGCTGGAAAGCGGCGTGGTGACCATGCATCCCGAGCTCTGCATTGCCTGTGAAATGTGCGCCGATGCCTGCCCCTATGGTGCGATTCAGATGGATGTCTCTTCCCTGCCCGTCGTCAAGGTCGAGGACAATCCGGACGATGAAGAACTGCAGCAGCCCCGCAAGGTTGCCGTGCGCTGCGACCTGTGCCGCGACTGGCGCAGGGAGAATGGCAAGAGCATGACGCCCTGCATGGAAGCCTGCCCTGCCCAGTGCATAGGCCTCATGCTGGACGACGGCACCACCATCTTCCCGGAAAAACCCGTCAAGAAGGCTGTGAAGCCTGCGGCCAAGCCTGCCGAAAAGCCCGAGGCTGCGGCTGAAAAGGAAAAGCCTGAAACAAAGCCCGCAGCTGAAGAAAGGCCTGCCGCAAAGCCTGAGGCTGCGGCTGAAAAGGAAAAGCCTGAAACAAAGCCCGCAGCTGAAGAAAGGCCTGCCGCAAAGCCTGAGGCTGCGTCCGAAAAGGAAAAGCCCGAGACAAGGCCCGAAGCTGAAGAAAAGCCTGTCGAAAAAACCGAGGCTGCGAGCAGGAAGAAAAAGTCTGCAGCAAAGCCTGAAGCTGCGGCGAGCGAGACAGAGGCTGCCGAATAGCCGCACAGAACCGATATCCGGGCAGGCATTGTCCTGGTCTCTTCATTCAAGACAAAACGTCCGGCAAAAAACCGTACACATGGTTTTTGCCGGACGTTTTGTCATCCTGTTTCCTCCACCGCCTGCCAGGTCAATGAGGCAATTTCCCTGTCGCAGGGGGCGTACGCACTCTTGCCTGACAGCCCTGGAACGGGACCTCAGCAAGGGATTTTTTTGCGATGTTCTCTTGTGCGGCACCTGGACATTTCGCTAAAAAATTTATTTATTTCATATAATTGCATATATCTTTATACAATAGAATTCATATATCCGGATATACAGATCAAGAAGTGCGCCTACACAAGACAACAGGTCCTGCGCTCAGACAAATAACGCCCTGGTCCTTCACCCTGTCCCGGGTGGAAGACCAGGGCGTTTCCCTGTCATGTTTGCTATCTTGCTTAGGTGCTTAGCCTATGTTCTCGGCATACTTCTTCACAAAGAGCTTGGCCGATTCAACATCCGTCACATCACCGGCAATCTGGGCCTGGAGCAGGGCATCGCGGATGAGGCCGACCAGGGGACCGGGATTGAGCTTGGCCTCCTGCATAATCTCGTTGCCATTGAGCAGGGGTTCGAGCATCTGCTCCGGCGTCTCGGCGCGATTGAGATACTTCATATTGTGATTGAAGGACGTGTAGACATCGTCGCGTGCCTGTATGTCGGCCTTGGCTATCTCGATGAGACGGGGGTATTCATCCAGGGCCATGAAGCGGCGTATGCCTCTGTCCGTCATCATAAAATGGAAGTGCATGTGGTAACGGACAAGATGGCAGATGAGATCGATGTCCTCGGCGGCAAAATGTAGGCGACGCAGAATCTTGCGGGTCACCTGGGCACCGACGCGATGGTGCTCGTAGTAGGTCCAGTCGCCGTCGATGTATTCGGCCGTGTAGAGCTTGCCCACATCGTGGAACATGACGGCCATGGTTCCCAGCCAGTCGTAGTGGAAGTTGCCTTCGGCATAATAGCGCATGCAGGCAATGGTATGCGTCAGCAGATCCTCTGTCTCTGTCGCCTTCTTGTTGCGGTAGTGGCGCAGGCAGGAAAGGGCTGCCACCTCGGGAATCAATCCCTGCAAAAGATGGGTTTCAAACAGGTACTGGACAAAGAGATACATAGATTCGGCTGCGACCTTGCGCCATTCGTCCATGATGTCTGCGGCCGGGACATAGTCCAGAACCCTGGTAGACGCCCGGATGATGGCAAGCTTGGTATTTTCTTCCAGGGGCAGATCAAAGTTGGCTGCAAAGCGCAGGGCCCGTATGGCCAACAGATAGTTGTGCCTCAGGGTATCGTCCGGCAGACCGGCCAGCTTGACCTCGCCGCCGGCCAGGGGTTCAAAGCCGTCATAGGGTCTGGGCTCGTCGGAAATAGCCGGACCGCCAAAGCCCGTCAAACGCAGATTCAGGCGCTCTTCGGCAGGCATGGTCTGGGCCATGGTGGGGGTGAGGCGCATCAGGGAAAGCTCGGGGTGCTCGCTGTTGTCCACTGAGAGCGGATAGAAACGGTAGAGAACACCATTCTTTTCCAGTGTAGCGGTCAGACGGCTGTCCTCGGAGGCAGGCTTGCATTCGGGAAAGACCTTGACCAGGACAGGAAAGCTTGCTTCACAGGCCAGATCCACGGCCGGTGTATGGGCATTGTCCAGAAGGTGTTCTTGCAGGGGAGCATTGATCACATGGGCATCGTAACCGTTGCGGAACAATGACTTACAGAGTGTTGCCGCTTCTTTCAGTGCATCAAGCATGGAGTTCTCCTCAAAAAAGACACATTAAGCTTTCCAGAGTATGCCGTCACACGGGAAAAAAGGCAAGGAGTGCATGCGCCTTTTTTCACACTTGGACGACAGACTGTTCCCCGGTTCTTCTTGCTTTACCGATAGTTGCGCTGTGTGCACGGGATCTGCTCTCTTGTTCTTCTGGTCCGGTATTTTTCTGAAAACAAGAGCAGAGTGATTTCCCCATATTCTTTTTGCAATTTTCCAAAAATACATAAAAAAGGCCCCGGGAAAATCCTGGGGCCTGAAAAATTACTGAAAAGACTCGTTACTTGACGAGATCGCCGTCGCTGTGTCCGGTTTCAAACTTGACACTGAGGGCAATCTTCCACAGCAGGGAGAGCACAAGGGCGCCAACGGCATAGACACCGACAGCAACCACAAGCTCGCGCACTGTGGGCAGGTACAGAGTCACGGATTCAAACATGTTGGGGGTGAAACCACCAATCAGCAGACCAAGGCCCTTGTCGATCCAGGAAGCCAGCACCAGCATGCCCAGGGCATAGGGCATGTACTTGCCGGAACGGGTCTGAGGCGGAATGAGGATGCTGAGGCAGCCAATAGTGCAGAGAACGGCAAGCCACATGCAGGGGGTCACCCAGGAGGTCACGCCATGGTAGCCTGTGAACAGGAAGACCAGAGGATCGTAGTGACCGGGGATGTTGCTGTAGAAAGCCGTGAACACTTCCAGCAGATAGAAGAACACGTTCAGGCACATGGCATAGGTGATGATGGTGGCCAGGGTGTGGATGGCTTCCTTGCCGGGATTGAAGCCGGTGAGCCTGCGCAGCAGCAGCATGAGCAGCAGCAGGATGGCAGGACCGGAGCAGAAGGCCGAGGAAAGGAAGCGGGCAGCCATGATGGCGGTGAGCCAGTAATGACGGCCGGGGATGCCAGCATACAGGAAGGCTGTCACTGTATGGATGGAGAAGGCCCAGATGATGGAGAGGTAGGCAAGATACAGGACCCACTTGGGGGGCTGTGTCTCATGTCTTTCGGCCTCCAGGGTCACCCAGCCGATGATGCAGTTCAGGGTCAGGTAGCCGATCAGCACGATCATGTCGTAGAACATGACAGAATTCGGTGTCGGATGCAGCATGACGTTGGCCATGCGCTGCGGCTGGCCAAGGTCGACCACGATGAACAGACAACACATGACCACTGCGGAGATAGCCATAAACTCTCCGAAGATGATCATGATCTTGAACTTCTTGTAGTGGTGGAAGTAGGCGGGCAGTACCAGCATAACAGCGGAGGCGGCAACACCAACCAGATAGGTAAACTGGGAGATGTACAGACCCCAAGAGACATCACGGTTCATGCCCGTAACGCCCAGACCTTCAAACAGCTGGAAGAGATATACAATGAAGCAGACTGCGATGACCACAACCAGGAAGAGCAGCCACATGTAATAACGCTTCGAGCCTTCGAGAAGTTTTTCAACCATGGCATGTCTCCCTAGACAATGTAGTAAACGCCGGGCTGTGTGCCAAGATTGGGCTTGCGGCGAATACTGTAGTTTTCGGCAAGCGCCTTGCGCACAGTGGACTCAGGATCGTTGAGATCGCCAAAGAGAATTCTGCCTTCAGAGGCTTCGACACAGGCAGGCATGAGCCCCTTGGCAAGACGTTCCACACAGAAGGTGCATTTTTCCACAACGCCGATCATGCGGGTGGGGTACTCGGGATTGGGAACAGGATCGCTGAGATAGCCGCGAGGATCGACAAAGTTGAAGGAACGGGCACCGTAGGGGCAGCCGGCCATGCAGAAGCGGCAGCCTATGCAGCGGTGGTAGTCCATGGTCACGATGCCGTTGGGCAGCTGATAGGTAGCCTGGGTGGGGCACACGCGCACGCAGGGCGGATTGGTGCAGTGGTTGCACAAAAGCGGGAAGGGACGCTTCTTCACGCGATCTGCAAGATGTTCGTTGAGATCGTCGGGGAAGGCATGCTTGTAGGAATCCGTCCAGATCCACTTGATTTCCTGATCTTCGTGTCCGTCAGCCTTGCTGCGAATGTCAGGAACGTTGTGGGCGGCATGGCAGGCTTCGATAATGGCCTTGTAGTCGTCGGCAGTGCGGAAGGTCCTGGTGTCGATGACCATGGCCCAGCGTTTTGCCTTCAGTTCCTTGGGGGCTGGCTCATAGGTGCCAGGAGAAACCATGGCCTGGGCAGCACTGCTGAAGGCAGTGGCACCACTCGACAGAGCAAAGACCGACAGACCCGCCACCTTGAGAAAAGATCTTCTGTTCTTGTTCATAGCTATTTGCTCCCCTTGGGAAGGATGTGGCAGGTCCAGCAATAGGGATCAACATTGTTGGTCACATGGCACTTGTCGCAGAACTGCTCGTAGTCATTGTGGCACTTCATGCAGGTATTCTGCAGGCTGATTTCCCACTTCTTGCCAGTGGAGGAAACATACTGCCTGTTGTCATGACGCAGGGCCTGGTCTCTCCACTCGTTGAGCAGTTGCATGTGCTCTGCACGCATGAATTCGGCACTTTCAATGCATTCAGGCTTCTTGGGCAGAACGACCTCAGGTTTCTTGTAATCCCCGGAGCCGAAATTTGCCCAGAAAGGGGACGTACAGATCACAAGAAAGGCAACGATGCCTGCTATAACAGCTTTAGAGTTGTACATCTGCTATTCCCCCTCGTTTCCTTCAGGCTCTTCTTCATCCAGGTGGGGAAGATCTTCCTGGCGGAGATTGACTGTGCGCTTGTGCTCACCCTTGCAGACCAGAGCGTTGGCCACAAGTTCGGTCAGGCCACTGATTGTCACGCCGGGTGCCCAGTAATCGGCAAGCGGAGGCAGGGTGGCACGGTCGATGGCGCAGCAACAGGCCATGCGGTTGACGCCGTACTTCTGCTGCACGTAGCGCAGGGCATTGCCGCGGGGCATGCCGGAACGCATGCGCAGTTCCATGATTTCTTCGGTGTTGAGACCGGAACCCGCGCCGCAGCAGAAAGTCTGCTCGCGAATGGTGTTCTCGGGCATTTCGTAGAAATGGTTCACGACATGCTTGAGAACGTAGCGGGGTTCATCCAGCAGACCCATGCCGCGGGCAGGGTTGCAGGAGTCGTGCCAGGTGCAGATCAGGTCGTCGTTGCGGCTGGGATCGAGTTTGAGCTTGTTGTGACGGATGAGGTCTGCTTCGAACTCGGCAATGTGCACCATCTTGGTGGAGGCCGCATTCTTGAACACCGTTCCGGTGTAGGGGGAAACAGGCGTGGTCATGTTGGAAGGCGTGGGACCGTTGTAGGTGTCCATGTACTGGTTGATGACACGCCACATATGGCCGCATTCGCCACCAAGGATCCATTTGCAGCCCAGGCGCTGGGCTTCCTCGTACATCTTGGCATTCAGTTTCTTGGCCATGTTGAAGGAGACGAAGGAACCGAAGTTGCCGCCTTCGGAGGCATAGGTGGACAGGGTGTAGTCCAGATCCAGTTCATTGAAGAGGATCAGATAGCCCATGAAGGTGTAGATGCCGGGATCGGCGAACACGTCACCGGAGGGGCAGATGAACAGGATCTCGTGACCGCGTTCGTTGAAGGGCGTCTTGGGACGCACACCCACGATGTCTTCACAGTCGTCGGCCAGCATTTCCACGATTTCCACGTAGGAATGCGGCTTGATGCCCAGGTGGTTGCCGGTGTAGCTGCAGTTTTTCACAGGATCCATGATCCAGTGCAGGCCAAGGCCCACTTCATGCAGCAGTTCGCGCACGATGGCCGTGATTTCGGCCGTATCAATGCCGTAGGGGCAGAAGAGGGAGCATCTGCGACATTCGGTGCACTGATAGGCGTAGAAGAACAGTTCCTTGACGGTCTGGTAATCCCAGCTGCGGGCACCGATCTTCTTGCCGAGGATCTTGCCGAGCATGCTGTAGTCGCGACGGTACAGGGAACGCAGGAGTTCTGCACGCAGAACAGGCATGTTCTTGGGATCGTTTGTGCCGAGGAAGAACTGGCACTTGTCTGCACAGGCACCGCAGCGCACACAGATGTCCATGAACAGCTTCAGGGAACGGTGCTTTTTCAAGCGGTCTTCAAAGGCATCACAAAGAATCTTTTCCCAGTTTTCAGGCAGCTGCCAGTCGTCTGCCGCAGGATCCCATTCATGGGGATGCGGCATGTGCAGAGCCTCCATGGTCTCCTTCTTGGCAGGATAGCAGTAGCTGCCGGGAACAAACTTGGGTTTGGTCTCCAGCCAGGCCTCTGCAGGGAAAGCCGGTCTATTGGCGACAAGTTCTTGTGGGGTAGGTAATTTTGCCATAGGAAGGACTCCTTACTCGCCAGACTTTTGTTTTGTTTCGGCTTCCAGCGGCTTATCCAAGGGCAGGTTTGCACCGGCCATGGCCTCGCGATAGAGGTCTTCGTATTCGGGATATGTCAGGAAGTCCTTGGGCGGATTCCAAGGATTGACGTGGCGCACACGGCGCGTATTGCACGGCAGGTTGCGGGTGGGGCTGAAGAAGATGCCCGCCATGTGGGTCAACTTGGAGAAGGGGAAGTAGATGAGCAGTGTGCTGACAAGACAGACGTGCACAAAGAAAATGGGATCAATGCCATCGGCAGAGATGGGATTGAAGTGCACAAGCCCCATGACAAAGGCCTTGACCTGGGTGATGTCGGTCTTGAGGAAGTAGCGCATGGCTATGCCGGACACCACAATGCCCAGGATCAGGAACAGCGGGAAATAGTCCTGGGTCAGGGAGATGTAGCGCACCCTAGGGTTGACCAGCCTGCGGCCAATGAGGAAGAGGACGGCAACAAGGAGCAGTCCGCCGGTAAGATAGAAGCGGGGGGCACCAATCTGCAGGAAGCCGTCAATCATTTCCATGAAGCTGACACAGCCCGGAACCGGATCCACGAAGAAGCGGAAGTGGCGGAAGAAAACGATGAAGAAGCAGTAATGGAAGAGCAGGGCAAACACCCACAGCCACTTGGAGGAGTAGTAAATCAGCCTCGGGCCGCCGTTGACAGGGTCATCCTGTTTGATTTCCGCGTTGACGTTACGGAACAGGGAGCGGAACAGGAACACTTCCAGAAACATACGTTTGACGACACCAAGAGTCGTATCAGGACAGTCCCACTGAGCCTGTTTGATGAAGTCCAGAGACTTTTCCTGACCGCCTGTCGTCGGGATGGCAAACGGCACCGGCGATTTGGCCCACCAGACCATACGCCAGACGACGCCACCAAGAAAGACAACGATCGCCACATAGGGGAGAACAACTCCAAAGAGCGATCCCAGACCTATTGCTGCACCCAGCCAGGCGATGATTGCGACAAGCGCCACAACCAGTAAAGAGTTTAACATTCCCTACCTCTCTTTTAGGATAGTGTTAGCTTTGACCCTCATCCAGCTGAGGGGCACCACCCACCCTTTGCGCCCAGCGCACAAGCTGGGCGTGTTGGTTCTTAATCTCGTTGATTCTGTTTTGGGCAACAACTTCGCGAGATTTTGTATACATGTCAAAACCCAGCAGGACGATGGTGTCCAGCCGGGATTCAGCGTCAAGGTAGTCCTTCAGCTTCCCTGCCTTCTGCATGGCCGGCATGACGTGCTTACGCAGAATGGGCTTGAGAAGATAGAAAACAAGCATGGCCTGACTGGGCAGAAAGTCCTGCACGGCACGCAGGTGAATGAAGCGGTCAATGGCCTGCCGCACTTCTGAGGGCTTCTTGTCCCAGCCCGACACGGCTTCATAGACCGTGCTGGCTGCTTCCCTTGTCATGTCTGCGACCGGGTTGGCAAAGGGATCCTTGGATGTCCGCAAAAATCCAGTTGTCTGGAACGGATAGGTGTTGAAGATGGCATTGACCCATTCCTCGAGCACCATGTCTCGAACCCCGAAGAAAAATTCAGTGGACTGCATGAAAGTCCTCCTCCACAAGCATTCTGAAGACCCGTCGCGTTCCATGGCAGACACGCCGGAACACGGAAAGACCGGCGACCCGTGACCTGCTGGGGCACCGGCTCATCCGGCCCTGCCAGAGTGGCTTGGCAAATTTATATCAGGATATCAAAAGATTATCCTGAAAGCACTCTCATGGACACGTCCGTCCGATCTGACCTTGACCAGATCAGAGACCGCTAGAGTCTTGAGAAACAAGAAATTTTATAGAAAAAAAAATCTTGGGTCAATATACTATTGCAGTAGGAATTTTTCTCTCTTGCAGCACGCAGAACCTGCATTCTGGTCTTGTATTTCAGAGACTGCCTCTATTCTGGACGGCATAACTCTCCTGTAAAAAGAGTTTTTTGCTCTTTTTTGTTTTACAAAAACAGTATCTCTGTGCCTATCTCTTTTTTGATGAACTTCTTTTTCTTTTTTAAGGGTTTCTTGCTGAAGTTACCTAAAAAAAGACTCTATGGAACGGTTCTCCTCTCCTGTGCAGGCAAAACTGCATCAGCATCTAGTGTCTAATTTTAAAATTATGTCATGATATCTAGACAATGAAATGTAGTAATTTCAACTAGATGCAAGTAGACGAATTTATCAATTTAGACACTAGTTTCCATAGCCAGGTACCGGAGTAAAGGCACCTTCTTCGTCTTCGGGACAGGGTCTATCTCCATAGCAGGCACCGCCAACTGCCGAGGGGCCTTCCAGAAAGAGCATGTCGTTCTGCCGATCCCGGGGCTCGGCAGATGTCTGGTCATCAGCCTGGACACCTGCCTGGCCGGCATTGGGATTATAGGACCGCGTCAGGGGCTGCTTCCCGGACGATCCCCTGTTGTTCTCCCTGTCCAGAAAGGCAGGCAGGCCCCTGTACTCTATGTAGGGGACAACTCTACCGCCTTCCATGTAGATATGGGCCATGTTGCACAAAAGCTTCAGGCGCAGGACGATCATGGACGGACTGTAAAGTTCCAGCTTCGTCGGTCTTTCAACGGTATTCGAAGCCGCAAAGGCCTCGTACATGTTCATGCCCTTGGCCAGGGATTCCTGCATGTGTGCTATGCGCTTCACATCCCAGTCCGTTTCGGCCACGGGATAGAAGGCCACATCAATATTGCCGGACAACTGGGCAACACCCTGCCTGCACTTGGAACAGGACGGAGAAAAGAACATCCGCACAGAAGCATCCTGGGCATTCTCCGAGAGATCCCAGAGGGGGACGCTGGACTTCAGGACTATACCCACATTGCAGATGAAGAAAAAGGCCCACACACAAACCAACACGGAGCGTCCCTGCTTCTGGGCAGACCAGCTTCTGTCCTGCACGACCCTGCGCAGCGAGACAAAGGCCGTCATGAGCAGCACGGCCACGATGAGGCAGTTGAAGCAGGGCGCTGTCAGCAGCATGAGGGCAAGGAGGCCGGCATCTATCAAAATGCCCAGCCAAGCAGCCATGTAGGCCAGCACAATCCTGCCCGTCATGGCAAGCAGGCCCAGGACGGCAAAGCCGGCCACGCCAATCCACCACAGCGGCAGACCAGCCACGGAAGACTGCTGGTACAGGGAACAGCCCGCAGTGAAGCAGACCTGTTCCCCAGTTCCTGCATAGACCCAGAGGCAGAAAAGAATGCCTGCTGCACAGATCAGAGTCGTGGTACGCGACGTAGTAACCGAAGACTTCATGTAAATAGCGCGCTCCCCTTCAAGAGCATTGAAGCATGGGAACGCCTCCCCCTTGTTCTCGTTGTTGGCTTCCAGGCCAGGAAGCCTGTCCGTCAGGAAAAAAGCGAGGGCGTCCGGGCAGTCCGGAGCAGTCAGAGTGCCTGAAAGTGTACGTGACTTGCACGGACAAGGCAAATTGCCTCTGGCATTGCCCTGTACAGGCCGGAACCATGGGGCTGGAAGATCCGGCCAAGAATGGCTCAGGAAGGAGTACGCACCACAAAAAAGGTTTTTCCGTCACGGTCCGTGGCCAGGATGTCGCCCCTGGCAACAAGCTTCTCCACGATGGGTCGGGCATGGTCGACACTGATGTCCAGGCCTTCTGCCACTCCTTCCAGGGTACTTGGATGACGTTCTATGAGGTCGCAGATTTCTTCCGGCGAGACTTCCCGGTCACTGTGCCCGCCCGTGCTGTCACCAAAGAAGGAGGCTATAATCTCCACCCGGCCTGGCAGACGGCTGGCTATGGCCTCAAGATGCTCTCTGGACAGGGCGCCCACGTCTTTTTCCGCAGGCGGACGCACCACGGTATTGAGCTGTATACACTCCAGGTTTTCAAGGCCATGCACGGCCTGCACGAGGGCGTCCACATCCCTGTCACTGTCATTGACACCTGCAGCAAAGAGGATTTCCAGCCAGATGCGTCCCGCAAAACCGGCACAGAAGGTCTTCAGCCCCTCATAGATACGTTCATATCCGAGCCCCGGAACAAGCCTGTTCACGGCCTGTGCCGTGTCAGGAAGGGCCGCATCAAGCGAAGGGCTGATGATGTCAGCCTCCCTGAGAGATTCGCGGACCTCGGGCATCCACAGCAGCGAGGAATTGGTGAAGATGACCACAGGCACATCGGTCATCTTCTTGATCTCGTGAATGATATCGCCAAGCCGACTGTTCAGCGTAGGCTCCCCGGAGCCGGCAAAGCTTATGGCGTCCGGCTTGTCTTCCTTCAGCTTGCTGCGCAGCTCTTCAAGAATGGACTCGCAGGACACATATTCCTTCACGTCCATGGTATGCTGTGTGGTTCTGCCCAAAAGGCAGTACACACAGTCATAGGTACAGGTCTTGAACGGAATGACATCTATGCCCAGCGATCTGCCCAGACGCCTTGACAACACAGGACCATAAATATGCTTGTAGCGCTGCATATAGCCTCCTCAAGGAAAAGCATTTTCCTCTCCTAGTGTGTTTTGTCCTTTCTGGCAAGAGTTTCCTCAGATATCGTCGCAGATGTTCAACAGTTAACTGTGCAATATCATGTACAAAGAAGCGTTCTGCAAAGAGACACTCCTTCATTGACAGCCAAAAAACATCTTTTCTTCCCCGGAAAATTCACCCAAAAGCATCCAGGCTGTACCACAAAAGACCGGGCAGTCATGCTCTGCTGCATGCTGCCCGGCTGTGTCTGTTCCAGTTTTTTCCCTGGGCATAAGAAAAGGGGTAACAGCCCTTGTACAGACTGTTACCCCATTGAATTCAGTAAATCTTAATGACTACTCGGCGGGACCGGAAGCAGCGTGCTGCATCTTGATCTCAACCTTGTTGGTGAGGTGAGAGTAGTAGTCACGCAGAATGTCGAGGACTTCGTTGCGGCCGAAGTGATCCGGAATGGGCTGGCCTTCGGAGAGGAACTTGCGCAGCTTGGTACCGGAGAGGATGACGCGGTCTTCTTTGCCGTGGGGGCAGGTCCTCATGGAAGCCATGCCGTCACACTTGGTGCAGTAGAAGGTCCAGTCGATCTTCAGGGGTTCGCAGAGCAGGCGCTTGCCGGGATCAGCGGGCTGAGGAATCTTGTCGAAGATTTCCTGAGCTTCAAACATGCCGTAGAAGTCGCCCACACCAGCGTGGTCACGGCCGACGATCTGACGGTTGATGCCGTAGTTCTGACGGAAGGTGGCGTGCAGCAGGGCTTCACGGGGACCAGCATAACGCATGTCGAGGGGATAGCCGGCCTGGATGACGTTTTCTTTCACGAAGTACTTGTCAACGAGCACGTTGATGCACTTGATGCGGACTTCGGCGGGGATGTCGCCGGGCTTCAGGTTGCCCACGAGAGAGTGGATCACAACGCCGTCGCACACTTCAACGGCCAGCTTGGCCAGGTATTCGTGAGAGCGGTGCATGGGGTTACGCAGCTGCAGGGCAGCAACGGTCTTCCAGCCGCGGGCGTCCAGCTGTTCACGCAGCTGAGCAGGAGTCATGTAGGTGCCAGCAAACTTTTCGGGGAATTCGCCCTGAGAGAGCACCTTGACCTTACCGGCAACGTTGAAAGGCTTCTGGGCAAGAACCATCTTCACGCCAGGATGATCCTCGGGAGCCACATCCCAGAACTTCTCGGAATCTTCGCCATGGCCCTTGAAGACCAGTTCGCACTCAAAGCGCTTGTCTTCGTCAGTCATCTCGTACAGTTCGTCGACCTTCATGGTAGCAAGAAGGGCGCCGTTGCGAACGAGGGCAATTTCCTGTCCGGGCTTGATTTCGGCAGCATCTTCAGCGGAGATGTCCAGGGTGACGGGCACGGGCCAGAAGGTGCCATCGGTAAGCAGCATCTTTTCGCAGACGCTCTTCCAGTTGGCCTTGTCCATGAATCCGTCCAGCGGAGAGAAGCCACCGATACCCATCATGATGAGGTCGCCCTTGGCACGGGAAGAAATCTCTACCTTCTTCAGGCCTTCAGCTTTCTTGATTTCTTCTTCAAGTTCTTTTCCTTCAAGAAGGGCGCAAACAAGGCCTTTTCCGCCATGCGGGGGGACAAGCTTGGACATAACCATTCCTCCATAAGTTTGGTGACACGATCAGATGACCGTGATAATCGGGAATGCGTGCATCTTGTGAAATTTAGTACGAAATGTCAATGTCTGTCAGAAAAAAACATGGATCCTTTTTTATAACCATCTAAAATTACAGAAATAATATTTCACAAGCTCTTTTCGGGATTCGTTACGTCCCCGAACACCACCAGGGGGCTTCGACAGCGCAGCTCACTGTATACCCGGGAAAATATCCTGTATTCAGGGCTTTACTGAATAAAAACAGCATTTTTTTGGGAATAAAACGATTTTCTTTCAAATGCACAAGCAGGATTGCCCGGTACCGAGAAGCAGAGCTTTCCTTGAAAAGAAAAAAATTTTTTTAACAAAATCCGCGGAATTCCCCACGCGTGAGCGTGGGGATGAATAGCGGGGCCGAATGTCAATTCGGCCGCATTTGACCTCTGATATACTGCTCTATAATGGCAGTTGTGGCTCCATCT
>CALVHF010000012.1 GCA_944327295.1 uncultured Desulfovibrio sp.
CAGGGTAGAAGCAGTCCTGCATCTTGACAAATGCCCTGCAAGTGCAAAAAGTTATCATGTACTCCATCAGGAGTGGCGGACAGAGCAGCATCTGCCGTCCCAACTGAGCTTTGTCTTTTCCGAAGACAGGCGAGCGGAGCTGCGTGCGGCCCTGGGGCTGCCAGGCTAGGGGCTTTTCACCCCTCTTTTCCGCCACAGCTTCGCATCCACCTTCCTGGCACCCGTACGCCTTCACTCCATGCAGGATCTGCCAGGATCCAGCAGAATCCAGCAGGATCACCCCCATGTCCGACAGCCATACCTTCACGCCCGACGGCGAGACCACAGTATTACTTGAGCCCCAGCTCAAGGAACCGCCCCGCTATGCCGTCTATCTGCACAACGACAATTACACGACCATGGACTTTGTAGTCATGATCCTCAGGGAAGTCTTCTTCAAGAACGAGGAAGAAGCCATTGCCCTCATGCTCAAGGTACATACCGAGGGCATTGCCAAGTGCGGCTCCTATGTCAAGGAAATCGCCCAGACAAAGATCCTGCAGGTGGCGGACAGGGCCAGGCTGGCAGGCTTTCCCCTGCTGTGCACCATGGAAGAGGAATAGGGCCTGAACGTCTTTCCCAAGGAAGGCGTTCCCGAAACGCTCTGCTGCACCCTGCACTTTCAGACCTTTCAGGACATGCCTGCACTGCCCGTGCCGAAATCTGTCCCCTTTTTCGGACGTTTCATCCCGGCATCACCTATCACGGCAAATCCAGTTTCAAGGAGGCGGCGTCTCCCCTGTCCAGCGGGGGATGCGCCGATTGTTTCATAATGAACTTCAGCAAAATGACTCGTGTTGTCATCCGCGAGGCCATGCTCGAGGCACAGCGCCGCAGACACGCCGTGCTCACCGTTGAGCATGTCCTCTATGCCTATACAAGGATCATGCGCGGCCGCGTGCTCCTGGAAGGGTGCGGCGTGTCTGTGGCCATGCTGCGGGAACAGCTTGAGGGCTTTTTCCGCTCCTACATGGAAGTGGTCCCGGACGAGAGCAAGATTGAAATCATGCAGACCGTTGCCCTGAGCCGGGTCTTTGACCGGGCCATCACCTCCATGACGGCTGCAGGCAGGGACATCATCGACCTTGGCACCATCCTAGTGGCCATCATGCAGGACGAAGACAACCATGCCGTCTACTATTTGCGCCGCCAGGGCGTGACCACCCTGGACGTGGAGCGCTACGTCTCCCACGGCTACAGGGAAGACGCCGAGGAGGCCGAGCGGGCCGCCCGCAGAGGAAACGCCTCCGATGCACCGGAAGACGGGGACGGAGAGCGCCACAAGAAAGAGAAGCCCGGCAAGGCCCTTGAAAAGTTCACCACGGATCTCACGGCCCAGGCACGAGCCGGCAAGCTCGATCCCCTGGTTGGCCGAACAAAAGAGCTGGACCGCACCATCGAGGTGCTCTGCCGCAGGCGCAAGAACAACCCCCTCTTTGTGGGCGACCCGGGCGTGGGCAAGACCGCCATGGCCGAGGGCCTGGCCCTGCGCATTGCCGAAGGCCGGGTGCCCGAGATCTTTGCCGGCACAAGCGTCTATGCACTGGACCTGGGTCTGGTGCTTGCCGGCAGCCGCTACCGCGGCGACTTCGAGGCCCGCTTCAAGGACATTGTGAAGGAGCTGCAGGAAAAGAAGAGCGCCATCCTCTTCATTGACGAGATCCACACCATTGTCGGTGCCGGATCCACGTCCGGCGGCGCCATGGATGCCTCCAATCTCTTGAAGCCCCTGCTTGCCAGCGGCGACTTGCGCTGCATGGGCTCCACCACCTACGAAGAGTTCCGCAACCATTTTGAAAAGGACCGTGCCCTGGCCCGGCGCTTCCAGCGCATCGACATCCACGAGCCTTCCAGGGAAGACTGCCTGGACATTCTCCTCGGCTTGCAGCAGCGCTATGCGGACCACCACCATGTGACCTATTCCGAGCCCGTGCTCAGGGCCATGGTGGACCTCTCGGCCCGCCATGTGCGCGACAGGCTGCTGCCGGACAAGGCCATTGACGTGATGGACGAGGCCGGAGCCTCGGTGCACCTGCTCTCCATGGGCCTGGTCTGCGATGCGGCCGAAAACGACGACAAGGACACGAAAGCGCAGGCAGAGGCAGCCTCGCAGGAGTCCACGGCGCCCTCCATTACGGTCCAGGACATCCTGGCCCAGGATCTCGAGGACGAAGCCAAGGTCGCCGAAGACACGCAGGCTGCGGACGCCAGAGCCGCATCCGGACAGGACACGCCTGCCCGGTCCGAGCAAAAGGAGGAGGCTCCCGAAGAGCGGCCGGCCGTCACCATCGAGGATGTGGAGCGCATTGTAGCCCGCATGGCCGGCATTCCCGTGCGCACGGTCTCAGGATCCGAGAGGGATCGCCTCTCCCGCCTGGAAAGCGATCTGAAGGCCCGGGTCTTTGGCCAGGACGAGGCCATAGAGCTCACGGTGCGCGCCATCCTGCGCTCCAGGGCAGGCCTTGGCCAAGCCAACCGTCCGGCAGGCTCCTTCCTCTTCTACGGCCCCACCGGTGTGGGCAAGACCGAAGTGGCCAAGTCCCTGGCCGATGTCATGGGCGTGGAGTTTTTGCGCTACGACATGAGCGAGTACATGGAAAAGCACTCCGTCTCCAGGCTCATTGGTGCGCCTCCAGGCTATGTGGGCTACGATCAGGGCGGCCTGCTCACCGAGGCCGTGCGCAAGGCGCCCTACTCCGTGGTGCTGCTCGACGAAATCGAAAAGGCCCATCCCGACATCTTCAATGTCCTGCTCCAGGTCATGGACGATGCCACTCTGACGGACAATACCGGCAGGAAGACGGACTTTTCCAATGTCATCCTCATCATGACCTCCAATGCCGGCACCTTTGAAATGAACCAGGCCACCCTGGGGTTTGGCCAGAGCAAGCCCAAGGATGCCGCTCGCAAGGCCCTGAAGGCCGTGGAAGGCCTGTTTACGCCCGAGTTCCGCAACAGGCTCGATGCCATGATTCCCTTCCGCAGCCTGACTCCGGACATGATGCTCCACATTGTGGACAAGTTCATGGCCGAAATTAAGGCCTCCCTGGCAGAGCGCCATGTGGAGCTCACCCTGAGCACAAAGGCCAGGGAGTGGCTCGCTGCCCGGGGCTTTGACCCTGGCATGGGCGCCCGGCCCCTGCGCCGTCTCCTGCGCAACGAGGTGGAGGACAAGCTTGCCCGCGAGCTCCTCTTCGGCTCCCTGCAGCACGGCGGCAGCGCCTGCCTGGAATTGGAGGAAGAGCGCGACGAGCTTGTGCTTGTGGACGCGTAAGGCGCACAGGCGCCAGTCGCGCAAGACTGGACGCGTCCTTCTCAATGGACTGACAAGGACGCACGGCAGGATCCCTGCCCTTTTGCGGGGATCCTGTCCTCTTTCATATGGTCTGCCGTTCCCTGCCGTTGTCCGGGGGCGGCAGACTGTCTTTTTTTCCAGGATTTTTTCAGGACGTGCACCGTGGCCTACAAGACTTTTCTGGGCATACCCGGTTTCGGGGACCTCATCCGCGAGCTGGCCGGACGCTTTCCGGACACATCCCTGGCCCATCCCGAGGGCGTACTCTGCAGGGGCGGCGACCTGAGTCTGCCCACCCTGCTTGCGGCCTACAGCAGGGGCATCTTTCCCTGGTTCGACAAGGACTCGCCCATTCTGTGGTGGAGTCCGGATCCGCGCTGCGTCATTCTGCCGGAGGAATACCATCTGCCAAGGCGCTCCAGGCGCTCATTACGCCACAAGCACTTTGCCATCACGCTTGACCAGGCCTTTGAGCAGGTCATCAGCTCCTGCGGCAAGCGTGCGCAAACCTGGATTACTCCCGACATTGTGGAGAGCTTTCTTGTGCTCCATGCCACAGGCTTTGCCCATTCCGTGGAAGCCTGGCTGGACGACCGGCTTGTGGGCGGCCTCTACGGCCTGGCTCTTGGGAGGGCCTTTTTCGGGGAGTCCATGTTCCATACCGAATCCGAGGCCTCCAGAGCCTGTCTGGCGGCCCTTGTCGCTCTCATGAAGGAGAGGGGCATGACGCTTTTGGACTGCCAGCAGGAAACGCCGCACATCATGGCCCAGGGAGGACGCCTCCTGCCACGCCGGGAGTTTGAACGCAGGCTTGCCCAGGCCCTGGCAGCACCGGAACTGGGGACACAGGAAGTTCCTCAGACACAAGGAGCGCAGGAAACTGGAGAAAGAGTCCTCTACCGGGCGCACCCGCAGGATCTGTCTGGCACCGGTGGTACGGATCTTCTGGCCCACGGCAGTACAAACCGGCAGGGCACAGACGAAGAAGGAGACAAAGCGTGCGCGCCAGACAATGCCCTTGCCCGCGAGTATGTGGATCTGCCCGAACAGAGGAAGTCGCTGTGGCCTTATCTTCCCTGGCGCACGTCCTATGTTCATGAGGAAGGTGGCTGGAAGCCCGTGATCGCCCCCTGATCAGGACCCGTGCTCTGTCCGTGACCTGCCAAGGCACAGGACACTTCAGAAACTGTCTCTTCCAGAAGCGTCCTGCAGGAAAGCGTCTCTCAGGAACGTGTCGGACTGCCGGCCTCCCGGTCCGTGCCGTAGGCCATGGAGCGCGCATCGAGCTGGTACTCCCTGATTTTCTTGTACAGGGTGGAGCGCTTCATGCCCAGGATCTGCAGGGCTCCTCCAGGCCCGTTGATCCGGCCCCTGGTCTGTTTCAGGACATAGGCAATGTAGTTCTTCTCCAGCTCATCGAGAGTGGGCAGTGCCGCAAAGAAGTGCGCCATATCCTGCTGCTGCCTGGCAGGACGGTCTGCTCCGGACCGCTGCCCTGTCAGATCAAAATGTACACGGTCGTTGTCCGAAAGAATGACGGCCCGCTCTATGACACTTTTCAGCTCGCGGATGTTGCCTGGCCAGGGGTACTTCGTGAGCTGTTCCATCTCCTCGTCGGCAATGTCCGTAATGGTGCGCTGATAGCGCAGGGCATACTGCTGGAGAAAGAGTCTGGCCAGCATGGGGATGTCTTCCCTGCGCTGCCTCAAAGACGGCAAGGAGATGGGAATGACGGCCACACGGTAATAGAGGTCCTCCCTGAAGCGGCCTTCAGCCACCATCTTCTTGAGATCCCTGTTGGTGGCTGTCACCAGACGGAAATCCGAATGGATTTCCTGGGTGCCGCCTATGCGCAAAAAGGCCTTTTCCTGCAGGACACGCAACAGCTTGACCTGCAGCGAGAGCGGTATTTCCCCAAGCTCATCGATGAAGAGCGTGCCCTGACTGGCCAGCTCGAACAGGCCTATCTTCTGCTTCTGGGCGCCTGTGAAGGCACCCTTCTCGTAGCCGAAGCACTCGCTCTCGAACAGGCTCTCTGTCATGCCGGCAGGGTTTACGGCCACAAAGAGTCCGGAGCGCCTGCTGTGGGCGTGAATGCGCCGGGCCAGGATTTCCTTGCCCACTCCTGTCTCGCCCAGGATGAGAATGGACGCGTCCGAGCGGGCTGCCGTGTCAACCTGCTGTATGAGCTGCTGCATGGAGGTACCGTAGAAAAACTCCGTCTGCCGCTTTTGTTCGGTGGCCTGACGCACGCGCTCAAGGGCCGTGTTCTCACGGGCATGTATCTTGTCATACCAAAGCAGAGCCTTGTGCAGCTCCACGGCTGCAATCCGGGCAATGCGGTCAAAGACCGAGCGTTCCTGCAGATCAATGCGGTGCTGCAGATATCTGCAGTAGGCAAAGAAGCAGAGATCCGTGCCGTCCATTCGGGCAGCGGGCAGCCTGAGCACAAGGGCGCTGCCCAGGGCATTGCGTACACGGCAAAAGTCGGCATCGGTCTGAAAAAGGCTCCGTATTGTTGCGCGCAGATCGTGTTCCAGCTCATGGGCAGGAATATAGAAGCTTGAGACAAGCCTTCTCCTGCCGCCCTCCACGGCGAACAAACAGCCCCGCTCAAGCCCCAGGGCAGCACACAGGGCAGACATGAGATTCTGAAAGATGTCTTCCCTGCTCTCGGAATCTGTCAGTGCACTGAGCAGTTCGGAAAAGCGCGTGAGACAGGTCTCTGCCTCCGGGGTATCCAGTTCTTCCGGCGTGGGCAGCAGCTGCATGGGGCTTCGTGGTTCCGGGCAGTCGTACTGATGAAAGCGCCACAGCGTCTTCCATGCCTGGTCGTAGAGAGCATCCGCCTCCTCTGTCCTGCGCCCCTCGCTGTAGAGATAGCGTGCAAGTGCCAGACGAGATCTTGCTGCATCAAGGACTCCACGGGCTTCTTCAGCCAGCTCGAGACTGCGCCGCAGACGGGTTTCCGTATCGGCCATCGGCGTCCCCAGAGCCAGCATGGTGGTGGCATGCACCCGCAGGGCTGCGCTGCGAAAAAGAGGATTGGGGCTTTGCAAGCCTGCCTGAATCTCCGCTTCATAGCCGTAGCCCGGGATGTCGGGCAGTCCCAGACGCCTGAACGTGCCAAGGACCTCGAAAATCCAGGTAAAACCGTAATAGGGGCGCTTGGCGCCGTATCTGATGCACTGGTGCATGCCCTCGCTCAGGATACGATGGGCAACCTCGATTCTGCCGCACTGGAAATGATAGTAGGCCAGGCAGCGGCACGTCCAGAACCAGAGCTTGATTTCCGACTCCGGGTCCGTGCAGTGCAAAACCTCTGTCAGAAGCTCCATGCCCTGATCAAGCAACCCCACACGCAGCAGCTGATCGGAAAGATGCACCTTGTGCCATTTCACGGTCATCCGGTAGTCACGCTCCCTGGCTTCGAAAAGGGAAGCCAGCATGGGCGCAAGTCCGAGTTCCAGACGCCCAAGGGCACAGGCCGCACTGCCCATGTAGCGCAAACGCACTTCTTCCAAGTAGTCGAAGCTGTCTACGAAGAAGCCATCAGGGCACTGCATCATGAAGGCTATGGCCTTTTCGTATTCGCCCTGCATGAAGTAGACGAGCCCCACGCCCGTGGAGGTGGAGGTCAGGATATCGCTGTCGCCCAGCCGCTGAATGCGTTCCATGACCGTCCGCAGCAGAGTATGAGGCGAGGCCAGGTTGTGCATGTGGGAGAGATGGATCTGACAGCTCTCCATGAGATCCAGCATGATGAGATTGCGTTCATCGCCCATGTCCAGGGCAGCCTGACGTGCTGCCTGCAGCAGCATGACTGCCGTGGACTGCCTGTAGGAGAACATGATGGAGATGGACTGCAAATGCTTGACAATCTGCAGGTACTGCCGAATTTCTTCGTCACTGAGACTGGTCCAGGGAATGTCTGCAGCCAGCACAAGCAGGATGTCGATGCAGACCTGTACGGCAGCACTCTGATCAACCCGGGCATGCGTGCGCAGCACATCAAGAAGCAGGGTACAGCGCTCAAGAACGCTGCGCCCGGACTCCGGGAGCAATACACGCAGCAGGAGATCCTCCGAGTGCAGCGTCTGTTCACTGAGCATGCGGGTCCGCACGCTGCGAACATGCTCTTCGGAACGCCGCTGCCAGTGGCTCGCATCGACCTGGCTCAGACAGCCCACTTTCATCAAGGCGTCCAGAGACTCTTCCAGTGTGTCTGCCTCCTGCCCCATGAGCTGGACAAGGCTTCTTCGTGACACTGGCCGATCCAGCAGGACAAAGAGTGCTGTCAGACGCTGTACGGATACTGTGCTGAAAAGCTCTGGCATGATGTGCTCCTGTCGAGTTTGGCGCTCGCACAAAAAGTCTCAATTTGAGACTTTTTCTATTTTATATATTTTATACATAACAGAGACAGAACTCTTGTGCAATATTTCTCAAAAAAAAACAAGAGTTACAAATGTTTGTCATAAAATATTTTACTGGCACACATATTGCTTAATATAAGACAGATAGGTTTCATA
This sequence comes from uncultured Desulfovibrio sp., assembly GCA_944327295.1. Lineage (GTDB taxonomy): Bacteria > Desulfobacterota > Desulfovibrionia > Desulfovibrionales > Desulfovibrionaceae > Desulfovibrio. The sequence continues at coordinate 7,867 of CALVHF010000012.1, forward strand.
AATATTCTTTTAATTTAGATAAAACTAATAATAATTTTAATATAAATTGTATTTTTTACATATATTAAAAAATATATAGGATATTTTTCTTGAAATTATTGTGACAGATTCATTAATTTTCAAGAGTATTTGCCACTTTAAACACGAGGGAAGTATCATGGCAGCTACCACACAAACATCTTCTCCCATAGCACAGACTGTTCAAGAGGAAGCAGCGCATCCACGAAACTACTATTTCTTCTGGGCTTTATCCCTGATTATTGCCGTTGCATGTGCAGCTATTTCTCATCTCCTTGGTCTTGCTACCGACGGATGTGCATTCTTTGGCATCACGGTCTTCGCCATCTGTCTGTGGGGCTTCAACCTCCTGCATGAAGGCCTGGTCGCCGTCATGCTGCCCATAGGCTACATCCTCACCGGGGTGGGCACACCCAAGCAGGTTCTTTCCCCCTGGACCCAGCCCATGGGCTGGTTGATCCTGGGCGGTCTCATGACGGGCCTTGTCCTCATGCACACGGGCCTTGCCAGGCGCATTGCCCTCTGGTCCCTGCATATCACGGGCGGTTCCTTTGTCCGTCTGCTCTGGGGACTGCTGCTGGCAGGCTTCATCATTGCTCCCCTCATGCCCACGGCCCTTGGCAAGGGCATTCTCATTTCCATCATCTGCATGGGTGTCTGTGATGCCTTGGGCTTTGCTCCGCGCACAAGGGAAGCCTCGACCATGCTCATGGCAGGCTACATAGCAGTCAGCGGGCCGCGTCTGGGACTCTATACAGGCGGCGGAGAAGTGACACTTTCCATGCAGCTTCTGGCCTCAGCCGGCGTCGACGTCTCCTGGTTCGACTATTTTATCCAGTGCTACCTGCCGAGCGTGCTCTACAGTGCTCTTTCCATAGCAGTTCTGATTCTGATCATGCGCCCCAAGACCCAGGCCAATGCCCATGACTACATTGAAGAGCAGTATGCCAAGCTGGGCCCCATGTCCCGTAAGGAAAAGAAGGCCACCATACTCTTCATTCTCCTCGTCGTGCTCATGATGACAGACAAGTACCATGGCATCAATACAGGCTGGATCATGATGATCATAGGCTTCATCAGCTTCCTGCCCGGATTCCATCTCGTGGACAGCAAGAAGTTTGCCACTCTCAACATGACCTCTGTGCTCTTTGTGGTGGGCTGCATGTCCATTGGCGCCGGTGCCCAGGCAACAGGTGTGGACGTCATGTGCGCAGAAGCCCTGAAGCCCATGTTGAGCGGTACAAGCGAGCTCATGACCTGTGTGACCTCTTTCCTGGCCGGCCTTGGCGTCAACTTCCTGCTCACGCCCGTGGCAGCCGTCAGCACCTTCACCGTACCTCTGGCCCAGATTGCCGACACCCTGGGCATCAGTGCCCTGGCTCCGACCTATTCACTCCTTTATGGCCTGGATCAGTACATTCTTCCGTATGAATACGCCGTGTTCCTGTACTTTTTCTCCACAGGATACATCCACCTCAAGAATCTCATGCTGGTCTTTGCTGCCAGGGCTCTTTTAGCCCTCATTCTTCTGGTCGCCGTGTTCTACCCCTTCTGGTGCCTAACAGGGGCCGTCTAAGGAACCGTCCAGAAATTACTCAATCGTTTTTATGAACTTCATCGGCTATAGTTCCATCTCTGACTCTGATAAATGCGTTCAAATGAAACCAAGTTATTTCTGGACAAATCCTAATCAAAGCCCCCTGCTGGGATGGGGACGGCTGTTCGTCCTCGACACAAGCAAATGCTCCACAGCAAATCTTCAGATCCAAAGCACAATACCACTATAACAAATGGAGAATTCCCATGTCTCAGTACTCTCGTGAAGAACTGGAAGCCATCGGCATGAAGGCCATGGACAATTTCCTGACCACCTTCAACTCCGGCGATCCCTTGGCCTGGGCCCGTTCCCTCAACTATCCCCATGTGCGCCTTGCCGGCGGCAAGGTCCAGATCTGGAACACCCCCGAAGAATACGCCCGTGACAACGACGTCCGCGTGCTCAAGGAAAAGGCCGACTGGGATCACACGGAATGGGACTGGCGCAAAGTGGTGCAGGCCGCTGACGACAAGGTGCACATTGCCGTCTCCTTCTCCCGCTACACGGCCGACGGGAAAAAAATTGTTTCCTTTGAGTCCTTCTACATCATCACCAACGTCGACGGACACTGGGGTGCACAGTTCCGCTCAAGCTTTGCAGGCGTCATTGCTTCCAACACGGCCTTCTAGACCTGGAAGCTCAAGCAAAAGACACTCCTGACCGTTCCCGTGTGCCCCTGCCCTGGGGCTGACCGAACAAATGGCAGCCCCGGGGCCACATGCAGAGAGGAGACAGACAACAGATGGAGGTTTTCCATGGCACAGTACACACGCGAAGAACTGGAAACCATCGGCATGAAGGTCCTGACCGACTTCCTCGTCACGTTCAATACCTGCGATCCCATGAAATGGACGAGCACGCTGAATTTCCCCCATGTTCGTCTTGCCGGCGGCAAGGTGCAGGTGTGGAAGACTCCTGAAGAATACGCCCGCGACAATGCTGTCGACGTCCTCAGGGAACGGTGCAACTGGGCACACACGGAATGGGACGATCGCAAGCTCATACAGGCCGCTGACGACAAGATTCACATTGCTGTCTCCGTTTCCCGCTACACTCCTGAAGAAAAGAAGATTGTTTCCTTTGACTCCTTCTATATCATCACCAATGTGGATGGGCACTGGGGCGTACAATGCCGCTCAAGTTATGCGGGAATCTTTGATGCAAATACAGCATACTAAATATATAGCTACACACCAGTGTCTCTTTGCAAAAAAGCAGTCAAGCTGCATGAGTCATACAATGCAGTGATACACATCTTACGGCATGTAAACATATTATAAAACCAGACACCGGACCCACAACTAGGAGGAATATCATGTCCAAGTACACTCGCGAAGAACTGGAAGTCATCGGCATGAAGGCCATGGACGAGTTCATGACCACCTTCAATTCTGGCGATCCCATGGCCTGGGCACAAACCCTGAACTTCCCGCATGTGCGTCTTGCCGGCGGCAAGGTGCAGATCTGGAACACCCTCGAAGAATACGCCCGTGACAACGACGTCCGCGTGCTCAAGGATAAGTCCGGCTGGGGCTATTCCAAGTGGGACTGGTGCAAGGTCATACAGGCTGAAGATGACAAGATTCACATTGCCGTCTCCTTCTCCCGCTACTCGGCCGAGGGCACCAAGATCGTTTCCTTCGAGTCCTTCTACATCATCACCAACGTCAACGGACACTGGGGCGCACAGTTCCGTTCGAGCTTTGCAGGCGTCATTGATGCCAATACGGCCTTCTAGATCAGGCTCAAGGGCTCCATGGGTGACAGATATCTCAGCTGGTCTCTGTCACCTTTTTTCGGATCTTCTCCCCGATCCACACACTACTTCGGCCTTCTGTGCACAAGTTCCCGCACAGAGGGCCTGTTTTTTCGGCACAGGAACAGGGGGCGGGATCTGCGCCTGATGTCCCTGGCGAAAGGGACCTTGGCACGCCCCCAGGAGCCTTCCTTGCTCTCCTCTCTCTTTCAGCGTAGGTTTCCGCAGGGTTCTGTCTCTTTTTCGCATACAACCTGGGGGAGTTTCACGCATGTTCGAGCTTGTCAGTTCCTATCAGCCCACGGGCGATCAGCCCAAGGCCATAGACAGCCTTGTGACCAATCTTGAGCAGGGGGTGAAGGATCAGGTTCTGCTAGGTGTCACGGGATCCGGCAAGACATTCACCATGGCCAATGTCATTGCCCGCTACAACAGGCCCTCCCTGGTCATAGCGCCCAACAAGACCCTGGCAGCCCAGCTCTACTCGGAGTTCTGCGAGTTCTTTCCCCACAATGCCGTCGAGTACTTTGTCAGCTACTACGACTACTACCAGCCCGAGGCCTATGTGCCGGCCTCGGACACCTACATAGCCAAGGACTCGGCCATCAACGACAATATCGACAAGCTGCGCCATGCGGCCACCCATGCCCTGCTCACCCGCAGGGACGTGGTCATCGTGGCCTCCGTCTCCTGCATCTACGGACTGGGATCCCCGGAATACTACGCAAGCCTGGTCATTCCCGTGGCGAGAGGCGAGCATCTGCCCATGGAAGTCCTCATGCAGCGCCTTGTGGACGTGCACTACGAGCGCAACGACTACGACTTTCACAGGGGTACCTTCAGGGTGCGCGGGGATGCCATAGAAATCATTCCGCCCTACCGCCACGAGCAGGCCCTGCGCATTGAGTACTTCGGGGACGACATAGAGGAGATGCGCGAAATAGATCCCCTGACAGGCGCCACCCTGCGCCCTATCGAGAAGACCGTGCTCTTTCCGGCCAGCCACTACGTCTCCGGCAAGGACAATCTGCAGCGCGCCTGTGCGGACATTAGGGTGGAGCTGCAGCAGCGCCTGCAGGAATTCGAGGGCCAGAACAAGCTTGTGGAGGCCCAGCGCCTGGAGCAGCGTACCCAGCTCGATCTCGAGATGCTGGAGGAGCTTGGCTACTGCAACGGCATTGAAAACTACACCCGCCACATGGACGGCCGCAAGGAAGGCGAGCCGCCTGCCTGCCTGCTCAACTACTTTCCTAAAGATTTCCTGCTCTTCATCGACGAGTCCCACATTACCGTGCCGCAATTGGGCGGCATGTTCAAGGGCGACCGTTCCCGCAAGCAGACCCTGGTGGACTACGGCTTCCGCCTGCCCTCGGCCTTGGACAACAGGCCCCTGCGCTTCGAGGAGTTCACCTCCATGCTCAACCAGGTGGTCTATGTTTCGGCGACCCCGGGCAGATACGAGCTTGAGCAGTCCCAGGGCCTTGTTTCCGAGCAGATCATCCGCCCCACAGGCCTGCTCGACCCGGAGGTTCTAGTGCGTCCGGTCAAGGGACAGATGGAAGATCTCCTGGGCGAATGCCGCACCCGCATAGCCCGGGGCGAGCGCGTCCTTGTGACCACACTCACCAAGCGCATGGCCGAGGATCTGACCGAGTACTGCCTCAGCATGAACGTGAAGGCCAAGTATTTGCACTCGGACATAGACACCCTGGAGCGCATGCAAATCATTCGCGCCCTGCGCCTCGGGGAATGCGACGTGCTTGTGGGCATCAACCTTTTGCGCGAGGGCCTGGACATCCCCGAAGTCTCCCTTGTCTGCATCCTGGATGCCGACAAGGAAGGCTTTTTGCGATCTACAGGATCCCTCATACAGACCTTTGGCCGTGCGGCCCGCAACGTGCACGGCACGGTCATCCTCTATGCGGACACCATCACCCCGTCCATGCAGGCGGCCATGGACGAGACCATGCGACGCCGCACCAAGCAGCAGGCCTACAACGAGGAGCACAGCATCACCCCGCGCTCTACAAAGAAGAGCATGGACTCGCCCCTGGATGCCATCTATGCCGAGGCAGCCGAGAGCAGTGGCAAGAAACGCGGCCGCAAGGGCACGAAGCAGGAGGTGGCCGATCCCACCACTCCGGAGGAAATCGCAAGCCTTGTCCAGACCCTGGAAAAGAGCATGCGTGATCATGCCCGCAATCTGGAGTTCGAGGAGGCTGCCGTGCTGCGCGACCGCATACGGGCTTTGCGCGAACGCATGATTGCCCTTTCCTGACTGCGCTTTGCACGCTTTCCGCTTTTGTGCCCGCAAGGGAGCCTTGTGAATGGAAGCCTTTGATTTTGCCAAGAAGCCTGCCCGCATTCTCTTCGGAGCCCGCGGAGGCGCCGCACTTTTTGCCAGGGAAAACACGCTGGCTGCCTTCAGAATGACCTTGAAGGTGGCAGACTTTGCGGTCTGCGACGTTGCCCTCACAAAGGACGGCCACTTTCTTTCGCTTCAAGAATCCTTCTGGCAGCAGGCCTGTCAGAGTGTGCGGCCAGGCAGTTCGTCCGCCCGCATACAGGAGCACACAAAAGCCGAAATAGACGCCATGGCCCATATGCTGCCCGATCCGCCCAGGCCCGTCTGGAACGAAGACGAAGACGAAACCGGGGCCGACGAGCGTTTCGAGGAAGCCTGCGAGCTCTGGCTGGGAGGCCGCAAAGCCCGTCATGCGAGTGATCCGGCCATCCCCGAGCTTGCGGACGTTCTGAGGCTTTGTACGGACTTGAAGCTCCCTCTCTGCCTCCTCCTGCCCGACGACATGGCGCCCGCACAAGACGACCTGGCCAGCCTCTGTACAGAACTGGCCATTGCCCGTGCCGCCAATCTGCCCCTTCTTGTGGCCAGTCCCGACAGGGAGCTTCTGGCCCGGATTCATACGGATGCCCGTCTGCACACCGTGGCCACGGCCCTTGTGGAACGGGGGACAGACTGCAGTGCCCTGCCGGCAGATCAGGGCGGGGGCTTTGTGCCCGACTGCCTCATCCTGCCCAAAAGCCTTGCCACCGGCTGACGACTGTGCAGCCTGCGGTCCGCAGGCCTGCCCATCTATGTCCCTGGATCTTTGTCAAAGAAGGACATTGTCTTCATGAGCATCAACGGAGCAGACGGCTTCATTCTGGAGCACGCCCAGGGAAGACAGGGTCGCTGAAAGAGCCTGCCCATTTGGCTGTCTGCCTGCCAGCCAATCAATCTGCCAGCCTCAAAAAAGAAAAAAACCCGGAAGGCCGAAACCCTCCGGGCATTCTTTCCCGTCATATGATGCAATGGTGCTGGACAAAGTCCCTAGGAAGCCACACCCATTTCCTGCTTGAGCCAGTGCTTGACGGCACCGGTGGGGGCACTGATGCCCTTAAGGCCGTGGTTTTCCTTCTCGAACTCAGCCACAAGGCCTGCGGGCATGGGCATGGAGTAGAGATCCGTCGCGTTTTCGGAATTTCTGTGCACAAGGCGGATGATCGGGGTGCTGCCCCAGGTATCCACCACAAAGTAGTAGGACTCGTCACTCTTGGAGCGCACGGGCGGGTATTCCGAGTGCCAGTCGTTGTTGCCCCATTCCAGGTACATGGTGACGGCATGTTCGGGGGTGAGATTCCAGGATATATCGAGAGTTGAGAAATCCCTGAGCTGTGTCATGGCCAGATCCTCCTTCAACCAGTATTCAGCTTGTCAGTGATTTCTTCTTATCAGGAATAGTTATCCTTTGCAAGTCTATTTCGTACCTTTTTGCTCCTTTTTTGCGATCCGGGAAAGAATCTGGCGGCACAGGCCCATGAAGGCGTCGTATTCGTGGTGCCGCAAACGGGCCCTGGCAAAGAAGCGGCGCCAGGGCATGAGGAAATAGACCGGATTGTTGCCGTGGAGCACATCAAGGCGGGTCAGGGCCTCTTCCCAGGCACCCATGAGCCGCTCGCCGTCCTCGGCCGTGATATGGGCCTCGTCGTGGCCTAAGTGATCCTTGGGCAGGCTGCCTTCCTTCGTACGTACGGCCTTGGCGCACTCGTAGAGCATGAGCAGCACGGCCTGGGCCAGGTTCAGGGAGGAGGCAAGGCCTGAGGTGGGAATGGTGGCAATGTGCTGGCAGAGCTCAATCTCGCTGTTCTCAAGGCCCCTGTCCTCGGACCCGAAGACCAGGGCCGCCTTCTCGCCCTTGAGCTGGGCCTCTGCCACCAGGGCCGCCGCCTCCCATGGGTTGAGGAGGGCCTTGCGCCAGCCGCCTGTGCGGGCCGAGGTGGCAATGGTGCAGTGGCACGAGCCAATGGCTTCCAGCAGACTTCCCTGTACCTGCACCCTGTGCAGCAGATCCTGGCCCTTGGGTGTGGCCAGAGGCGCCGCCTTTTCCGGAATCCAGCGCTCCGGAGTTACCAGGCGCAGATCATTGCAGCCCATATTGGCACAGGCCCGCACGGCCATGCCCACATTTTCCGGAAAACGCGTGTTTACAAGCACCACGCGCACATTGCTCAGTTCCATGGGCCTTACTCCCTCTCTCAAAAGACAAGGCGCCTTCCCTGACTTTGCAGAGAAACACCTGTTGTTTTTTCCTTTGGGGCATACGCCCCTTCAATGCTTTCTGTTGGGATCCGGTTCAAAAACCGGTTCCAGAATCAGTTTTCAGGGCCTGAAAAAAGGGGCTCCCCCTCCGTGCCCAAGACACTGGAGAAGCCCCTGATGCCGTATCGTTTTCTGTCAGGCAAAAAGACTTGTGATGGGGCCCAGCACCGAGCTCACGTCCGGGGGCACGGCATTTGGAGGGACGGGCACCACATCCGGAAGCCAGGGGAAATCAAAGGGCAGATGTTCCGGATCCGGCCAGATGTAGTGCATGGTGACAGCCCAGATAATGACACCGCAGGCAAGCTTGCACACCGTGCCAAGGAAGCGCCCGAACATGGCCCCAAGGGCCGCTCTGGCCGCAGTCCTTGTGTCCTGGCCGCGCAGAAGCTCGAAGAGAAAGCACCCAGTCCAGGCGCCGAGCAGGGCGCCAATGAAGGCTCCTATGCCAAAGAAGAAGGGGGCCAGCAGTATGGCGCCGGCTATGGCGCCTATGACGCCGCCCACAGTACCCGTGTTGCTTGAGCCGTACTTCTTGGCCTGCTTCACCTGCAAGAGGAATTCCAGCACCTCGCCCAGGATGGCAATGCCAAGCACAATGAGCCAGTACCAGATCCCGAGCGTGCTCGGGACCGGCAGCACAAAGTGGTAGACTGCCACCAGGATGAGCATGAGCCAGTTGCCCGGCAGTCCGAAGACACTGAGCAGGAGCACTATGCCCAGGACAAACAAGAACGCGCCTATGAGCAGGGTCCAGCCCATGGCAAAGACTTCCATGCCGCCTCCTGTTTTTGGGCCCTGCCTTGCACGCAAGGCAGGGCCTGCCGTTGAGTTCCGGTTTCTACTTGTTCCTCTGATCCCTGAAGCGCACGGCCTTGCCGTCCGACACAGGCAGGGAGTTGCTCTGCACAAGCTCGATGCGCGGCGTGACCAGGATTTCATTGCGCAGGGCATGGGCTATGCGGTTCTGCAGGCCGCGCAGCACACGCAGGTCTTCCACAAAGAATTCTTCGCGGATTTCCACCTGCACGCGCAAAATGTCGCCCACATTGTCGTTCTCCAGCAGGATGAGGTAGTTGCGGCCCACTTCGGGGAACTTCATGAGCACGTCCTCGATCTGCTGCGGGTAGATGTTCACGCCCTTGCAGATGAACATGTCGTCGCTGCGGCCAAGGATGCGGTCCATGCGGCGGTGCAGGCGGCCGCAGGGGCAGGTGCCGGGCAAAAAGCGGGTGAGATCGCGGGTACGGTACCTGAGAATGGGCATGCCTTCGCGGACCAGGGAGGTCATGACAAGCTCGCCCACTTCGCCGGGAGCCACATGCTTTCCTGTCTCGGGATCCACGATTTCCGCGAGATAGGCGTCCTCCCAGATGTGCAGGCCGTTCTGGTCCTGGCACTCGAAGGCCACGCCTGGTCCGTTCATTTCCGAGAGGCCGTAGGAATTGTAGACCTTCATGTTGAACAGATCCTCGATGCGCTGCCTGAAGGCTGCCGTATAGGGCTCGGCGCCCACCACAGCGATGCGCAGGGGCAGATCGGCCGGGTTCTCGCCCATCTCCCTGATGCGCTCGCCAAGGATAAGGGCATAGGAGGGCAGGATGTGCGCCACCGTGGTGTGGAAGTCCTTCACGAGCTTGATCTGGCGGGCCGTATTGCCGGGGCCTGCGGGAATGGTCATGCAGCCCAGGCGCTCGGCGCCGCAGTGGATGCCAAGGCCGCCCGTGAACAGGCCGTAGCCGGACATGTTCTGGAACACGTCCTGCCTGCGCACGCCGACCATGTGCAGGCAGCGGGCCATGAGGTCGGCCCAGGTATTCAGATCGTTCTGGGTGTGGGCAATGGCCACGGGCGTTCCGGTGGTCCCGCTGGAGCAGTGCAGGCGCACAAGCTCCTCGTGCGGCACGATGACAAGCCCCAGGGGATACTGCGAGCGCAAGTCGTCCTTGGTGGTGAAGGGAATGCGCTCAATGTCGTCCAGGGAACGGATGCTCTCCGGGGTCACCCCGGCCTCGTCCAGACGCTTTCTGTAAAACGCGTTCTTCTTGTAGACACGTGCCACCACGTTCTTCAGTCGTGTCAGCTGCGTTGCCTCAATCTGATCCCGGCTCCAGAATTCCGCCGGATCATATGCATCCTGATGCATCGTCTCTCATCCTCACAAGCAAAAGACGCTCTCGCCGGACCCTCCGGCAAGAGCCAAGAAAAAGATGTCGGTAAGGGGAAAGGGCCCTAGACCCTGCCCGTTTCGGCCTGCGTTCCTGCCGACTGCTCGGCGGCGCAGACCGAGGCATAGCCCCAGAGCAGCCCCAGGGCGCCTGCCAGCATCATGGAGCCGAAGGGCGCAATGGGCTGGCCGTAGCCAGAGAGCAGGGCCCGCTGCGGGCCGCAGACAAAGGTGGGCTCGTAGCCTCCGGCCTCCTCGCACAAGGGACCGTAGGCCGTGCCGTGGCCGCCGCTTGCCTGCACCACTTCCGTGGGCAAAAAACAGCGCCGAAATTCCCTGAGGTCGGCCAGAAGCTCGTCCCTCGTGCGCATGCCCGTGTGGTGCTCATAGATGCCGCGCACAAGCCCCCTGTAGAGGAGGGCAGCAAAGATGTGGCCGTTGCCCACGTTCACAAGGGTGACGCCCTGCCTGAAGCTGCGCTTGCGCAGGGTGTCGTCCACCATGGCGCCCAGCACCATGGCCGTGGCCGTGTCGGCCACAGGCCCGCCCGTGGAGACATGCAGGGTCTGCAGGCGGGTCATCTCGGCCGGCGGCTGCCGGAAAATCCAGGATACAGGGTCCGGGTTGGCAGCGAGCATGCTGGCCAGACGGTTCATGCGCACCGTGCGGTTGCCGTGGCCCTTGCCCTGATAGCCGTGGTCCTGGACCGAAGCCAGCACAAGGTGCGGCACGGGCAGGCCTGCGGCATGCAGGAGGGTTATCCAGGCATGGGCACTGTAGTCGGCCAGATGCACGGGCACAGCGCCGGTCGGGCGCTCCTCGGCCAGGACAACGCCCAGGGCTTGCACGCGCTCGGGGTCGTTGTTCAGGGCCGCCGAGGCTTCCCTTGTGGCAGAGACCCTGCGGCCGCTCTCAAGGCAGGCCCGGACCGCAGGCAGAAAGCCTCCGCCCATGTTGCGGCCGCACAGCCACACGTCGCGCTTGAGCAGGGCCAGTTCCCGCAGGCGCTGGGCTATGATCCTGGCCGGAGAGGGCAGCACAAAGCGCGGCCAGTTCTCCACTTCCAGGTTGGGCCTGGCCAGGAGGGCGTCCTGGGTGCCGCTTCCTATGTCCAGACACAGGACAGGCCCGGACTGGCGCAGAAAATGCTGAAAGAAGTCTTCCATGGTTCTTCGATTCCTCCCGGCTGTCCCGGTCGCCCAGAAATGGCTCCGGGGCTCTCCCCGGGCAAGTCCCGGGCGAGTCCCGTGTGCTCCCTTGCGGACGCATTCCGGGATTAGTCCCAAAAGAACGGGCGAAGGGGGCGAAAAAATGTGCACGGGTGCTCAAGCTGCCCCCAGCCTCCATGAGGGAACAATTTCCGATACGCCTGCAGGCGAAGAGGCAGGATTTCGAAAAAGCGTTCCATGCAGGCAATGATAGATAGCCTGCATAGGCCGCAAGCGCAAGCAGACAAAGGACACGAAACTTAAGCCTGTCAGCCTCTTGCCCTGACTCCGACAGACGGATAGCATGCCCGGGTTCGGGAACTCGACAGACAAGGTCATGAGGGGCAAGAGCGGGAGCAGGCTCAATTTTGTAGCTTTTGATAAGGTGCTCGCACTTCTCAGGGATCTGGAGCCTTCGGACGACAGGCCGACCCAGATGGACTACCGGTACTACAGAAAGCTTCAGGAACTGGCCTTCTGCACCCTGGTCGCCAACACCGCAGTGCAGCGAACCAGACGCCATAGAAGCCTTCTCGACCGAGAAGCTCGCCCTCTTGCGCTCGTACCTTCCCTTCGGTCTGGGACGCATTGACTGATCCATCCTGGATGCGGCCCTGAGGATTCTGGACTGGCCGACCTGGCAGGCGCTTTTGTCTGTCGTGCTGGCGCACCTGCTCAAGACACCCCTGGAGGATCTGCCCGAGCGCACAGGCCTTGCCGTGCGCGACGAAGCCGCAGTCCTCAAGGATCTCTGGTTCAGGGAGATCGATAGCGGGAACTGGTCGGGAGGCGCACTGGCAAGAGAGCAAAACGCATCGACCAGCCTAGCCCTGGAAGAGTTGTGCACATGCATTGCTGCCGTTGATGCCGGCACCATCATTGTGGATGTCTCCGGTTTTTCCGGGGACAGCCTGAGGTTCTTTCTTGGCGACAGGAGAAATACCATCTTCCTCTTTTCCGACGAGAACACGCCCGAGTATCAGGAACTTGCCAAAAGGATGGACGCGGTCCGTTCCACCCGCAATCCCTATGCAGGCGGCATTCCCTCCTTTGATGTCTACGATGGCAGCTTCTCCTTGAGCACCGATCCGCAGCTGCCGTCCTGCCGCATGCTCCTGAGCCTGGATCACCCAAGGGGCTCCATGAAGAAGTGCGCGCGGATCTACGGCCTCTCCTGGATGTCCTGCAAGCCCTCCATACTCTTCGATCTCGTGAGCTTCCACGTGTACACAAGTCCCGGCATGGAACATCTGCTCACGGTGATCTACCATCTGGGCAGCGAGAAATTCCGCACGACGCCCGTTTTGGAAGCCAATTGTGCAGCCTTTGCGAAAGAGGCTGCCCTGCTGAGCAAAAAGGCTGGCTACAGGGGCCCGGAGCTCAACAAGAGGGCTCTGGACAATCTTCTGAATCACCTTTTACCCTGTCTGAGGGAGCGTGCTGTCAGGACCGGAAACAACCTCAGGCTGCCCCACATGGACTTTTCCCAGGGCGAGGATCTCATTCGCTTCTGACGATCCCGCCAAGGCTCAGCCTCCGGCAGGCAGGTCCGATTCCGTTTTTTTCAGAGAACACTCGATGCCCTTGCTCTGAAGAGGACAGGAGGCCCGGCAATGACACAGGAAAAAACATTGAACGAGATACCGGAAGAGGAAGACAGAAACCACATCATCTACATGAGACGCTACCGGGCACTGGAAATTGTCTTCTGTGCCCTGGTGGCCACCCTTGGCCGGGTGGACGACAGAAACAAGCTTGCCGACTACTGCTTTGGCCACAAGAACCTACTGCGGCCGTACATTCGTCTGGCGCAGGACGTGCCCTACCAGGATCTCGTGGATTTCGCCCTCTACTCCCTGAAGCCCCAGGCCTGGCACAGACTCCTTCTGTCCTGTGCCGAGCAGGTGCTACACTGCTCCCTGCCCTGCACCCGTGCCTTCAACGGCGATCTCCTGGAAGAGGACAATGCCTGGCTGAATGATCTCTGGCTGGGCTATCCCTGGAACGAGGATCTCGCCATCTGCTATGCCAGCAAGACGGAGCAGGGAGCGCCTGCCTTCACGGGCAGCGCTGTGCTCGGACAGCTTGTGCTCCCCCAAAAGGGCGTCGTGCTTGTGGAAGCCTCAGAAGTTAAGGACGACCAGCTGCGCCTTCTCTCCAGGGCAAAGGTGCCCACAGTACTCCTCTTCTCCGATCCTGCGCAGGATGTGTACAGGGAGGCCAGGGACATTTTCGAGCGGGAAGACAGGGAAGCCATCGACGACGGGTTTGATCTCACCCGATCGAGGGACAGCAATCTGGCCACCAATCCCCTCGATGTCGCCTGCTTCGCCCACCATGCCTCCTTTTCCCTGGCCTCCCGTCCCCAATGGAGCAGATTTTCCCGCATTCTCAAGCTCACCATGCGCAACAAATCCACCATTGCAGGGATCAAGAACAATGTGCCCCGGGAACTGTACGGCGTGACCAGGCTGAAAATGGATATCGACGATCTCTACACCCTGCTCAATGCCCAGCTGACCACCATTGACGGTAGTATCAACTTGCTCACTCTTTTCTATGAAGAAAGAGGCATGCAGATCCTTGCAGGGAATGCCGACCGCAACCATGCCCTGATACAGGATCTTGTCCGGCGTCTGCGGGCCGAATACGATCCGCAGGGAGAGCTTGCGCCCGAGATGATCAAACGATTTTTCTCGTTCATGCCCTCGCTCTACGAAAAGGGGTACGGTTTCAGCTTCCCCCAGGGCGAGGACATTCACTGCTTCTAGCAGGGGTTTGCGCACGATCGCCCATGCTGCATGCAAAAAGGGGGACGAAGAGCGCTTACGGGACGGCGCTCTAACTCGTCTGGATTCCCTGATAAAAAATATTTTTCAGAAATTCGTACTTTTTGCTTGCCTTTTTTCAGGGTGCACTGTATATATCCTTTTCGTTGTCGAGGTGGTGGAACTGGTAGACACGCTGTCTTGAGGGGGCAGTGGCTATGCCGTGCGGGTTCAAGTCCCGCCCTCGACACCATGCAGAGTATGTACTTTGCCTGAGTGACAGAAGAGATCCGGCAACGTTGCAGTTGTGCGGATTTTTTTTGTGCCTCTCGCAAAGCCCCCTTGTCCCCCTGCTCCTGTCTTCATCTGGTCTCATATAAGCCAATCCCTCATACCAGACAGGACCGTGTGCCGACCGCTCAAGGCGTTTGCCTTGACGGGCAGGGGCCTTTCCTGTACAAGGCTCTGCTCTCAAGCATTGGACCCCGTGCGTCCCCATGGCCTGGCCCGCAAGGGACAGACTCATCGCGGCAGCAGCCGACAACGGCACGGAAGGAGGTGATTTTCATGCCCGGAGTTTTTCTCGATGACGACAACTTTGATCTCGCTCTGCGTCGTTTCAAGAAGCAGGTCGAAAAGGCTGGCATTCTTTCCGAAATGAGAAAGCGCGAGCATTATGAAAAGCCCAGCGTCCAGCGCAAGAAGAAGAAGGCTGCCGCTAGAAAGCGTCTTCTCAAGAAGATGAGAAAGGCCAACCAGGGATAGTTTCCGACAAGGAGCCCTGTGGCAGCCAGGGGGACATGTCCCCCGCCTTTTTCTCATGAAAATCACAAGGGTGAGACTTCCATTTGCGAAGTGTCACCCTTTTTTTGCGCCCTTTTCCGGGCCTCTTCAGGCACAGTCCCGGGCTTGTCCCTGCCCCTTGCGTCTCCACCTGTGCCATCCCAAACACACTGAGGCACAAAAAAACTGCCCCTCTGACCTCTGTCCGGTCGCCTTTCTGCAAGGCCGCTTTTCTGTCTGACCTCGATGCAGTATGGTTGCATCAGCTGCACGAGCGTCCAGCTCCCCTGGCAAAGCCCCTTCGCTCTCTTGCCAAGGTCTCTACATGACGCTCAAACAGATACTTCACCTTGAGGGAGGCGTGTGCCCCTGACATGTCGGGGCCACGAAACACAGGCATCATGCAGAGCATTCTTCTCAACGACGGTCACTCCATCCCCAGCGTGGGCTTTGGCGTCTTCCAGGTTCCTGCCGACGGCTCGACGTTCAAGGCTGTCCTCTGTGCCCTGCAGGCAGGCTACAGGCACATCGACACGGCGGCAGCCTATTTGAACGAGGCCGAGGTGGGGCAGGCCCTGCGCGAGAGCGGCCTGCCCAGAAACGAAGTCTTTGTGACAAGCAAGCTCTGGATTCAGGACTACGGGTACGAGGCCGCCAGGGCAGGCATACGCTCATCCCTTGAAAAGCTTGGCCTCGACTATATGGACCTCTACCTGCTCCATCAGCCCTACTTCGATGTGCAGGGTGCCTGGAAGGCCATGGAAGAGGCCCGTGACGAAGGCCTCATCCGATCCATTGGCGTCAGCAACTTCACTCCAAACCTCTGGAAGCGGCATGTACCGCACTTTGCCACCCTGCCCTGCCTCAATCAGGTCGAGTTCCATCCCTTCTTCCAGCAAAGGGAGCTGCGGGCCCTGCTGGCACAGGATGGGGTCGTGCTTGCCGCCTGGTCGCCCCTGGGACACGGCAATGCGAAGCTGCTCACCCATCCCCTCGTCACGACCCTGGCCGCCAGGTACCACTGCGCCCCCTGCCGCCTCATCCTGCGCTTCGAGTTACAGGAAGGCTGCATTGTGCTGCCAAAGTCCACCAATCCGGACCACATTGCAAGTAATCTCAAGCTTTTTGATTTTACCATCGAAGACGGAGACATGAATCTTCTGCGCGCTCTTGATACAGGAAAGGGCATGCGCGATCCCGAGGAAGCAGGCCGGGCCGAGGACCTGCTTGCCAGGTACAGGGTGCACCCCTGAAGCCCCGTCTTCCGTGCATGTGTGCGGGCGTGCGATGATCCCAAAACAAGCAGTTCCCGGGCCTTTTGGGAATGTGCGTTTGGACGGCACTGGCACAGAAAATGCCCCATTTTTTCGCTTGCAGAAGCAGGCCGTTTCCCGCACAATTCCCGGAGCTTCCCCTGTGACATTTTCCATCTGTTTTCACAAGGATACCGCCTCTTCCCATGCCTACCTTGCTTCTTCTTCCCATCATCCCCGGCCTCTGGCTCGCCTTCAAAGCCTGGCGCACCGGTCTGCCCATCATCCTCCGCGTGCCGCTCATGCTCCTGCCCCTGGTCATCTCGCAGATCTACAACATACAGCACAGCCTCTTTGGCTCCATTGCCGGCCCCGATGTGCCGGCCTGGATCCTGAAGTTGCAGATCTGGGCCTTCATGGCCATGATTCTTGTCTTCCTGGCCTCACTCCTCTGGGATCTTGGCACGATTCTTGTGCGCCTGGCTCGCTTTTTTGGCCGCGGCACATCCCGGCAGGCCTGCAGCACACGCACGGCTGCCAGTCACAAGCCTGCCAGCCACCAGACGGGCGCTGCCGCATCTGTCTCCTCAGGGACAGATGCTCCCAAACCAGTCCGGGCAAAAGCCGCTGCCTCCGCGCCCAAAGCCTCTGGTCCTGCAGACAGACCCGTCCTGACCAGGCGGGGCTTTCTGGCAGGGGCCACTGCCTGCAGCATGGGCCTCTTTGTGCCGGCCGGAGCCCTAGTCTCGGGGCTTGGCGTCTCCTCGGCCACGGCTGCGCCAGCCCTGCACCCCTGGGACGTCTTTGTGCCGGACTTGCCGGACGAGCTGGACGGACTGCGCCTTGTGCATCTGGCAGACCTGCACCTGGGGCCGCTTTCGCGCAGGAACAACCTGGCCAGCCTCGTGTGCTCCATCAATGATGCAGAGCCGGATCTTGTCTGCCTGAGCGGGGACCTGGCCGACGGCAGTCCTGCCTGGCGATGCGCCGATGCAACCCCGAGAGGGAGCCTTGCCAGAGAGCTTGCCGGCCTGCGCAGCCGCTTCGGCACCTTTGCCTGTACGGGCAATCACGAGTATTACAGCAGCTACAGCCGGTGGATGCGCCTGTGGAAGGAACAGGGCATCCGTTTCCTGCACAACGAGCATGTGGTCCTGCCCGTAAAAAACGGATCAAGCCTTGTGCTGGGCGGCCTGGACGATCCTGTGGGCGGCGTGCGCACGCCTGCCACCTCTGCCTTTGCGAAGGCGCCCAAAGACAGGGAGCGCACCTTCAGGGTGCTCCTCGATCACAAGCCTGGCGCTGCTGCCGGCAATGCCCGCACAGGCGCCCAGCTCCAGCTCTCCGGGCACACCCACGGCGGCCAGTGCCTGGGCCTCTCCCAGGTCATAGCCCGGGCCAACGCAGGCTTTGTGCGCGGCTGGTACACGCCCGAGGGCATGCCCCTCTACGTGACCAGCGGCGCTGCCCTGTGGTCGGGCTTTGCCATGCGCCTGGGCGTTCCTTCGGAGGCAGCCCTCATCTGCCTGCACAAGGGGCCAGAGCTGCGCTTTTGCGAGCAGCCCGTGCCAGGATGCCAGCAGGGGAAGCCCCCCAGAGAAGCCTGACGACGCCAGTGGACGCCCTGAGGATGGCCCTGTGCGCCCCTCCCCGAGCATCCCCTTTCTGCACGCCATTCCGGGCTGCACGCCCTTGTTCTGCCCCATTGTGCTCCTGCCTGCCGCTTGCCCTGCAGGCAGCTCCCTGAACACGTTCAGGATGCGCTGCCACAGGGAAACAGACACAAGCAACGTCTCAAATTGAAGGAGTTCCTGCCATGCTTTCGTCCGTTCTCGAGGCCATAGGCCATACCCCGCTGCTGCGCCCTGCCCACCTTGGCAAAGGCCTGCCCGGCACCGTGCTGCTCAAGCTGGAAAACCGCAATCCCGGCGGCTCCATCAAGGACCGCGTGGCCCTGCATCTTCTGCGCGTGGCCCTGGCCGAAGGCACGGTGCCGCCCGGCGGCACCATCCTGGAAGCGACCAGCGGCAACATGGGCATAGGCCTGGCCCTGGCTGCCAGGGCCCTGGGCCTCAGGGCCGTGCTCACCATGCCCGAGTCCATGAGCGTGGAGCGCCGCAAGCTCATGGCGGCCTTTGGGGCAGAGGTCGTGCTCACGAAGGCAGAGCTTGGCATGAAGGGCGCCGTGGACAAGGCCTCCGAGCTTGCCAGGAAGCGAGGCGGCTTTCTTGTGGGCCAGTTCTCCAATCCAAGGACGCCCGAGGCCCACTACATCGGCACAGGTCCGGAAATCCTTGCCGACACCGGCGGTGAAGTGCATGCCCTGGTGGCCGGCGTGGGCTCCGGCTCCACGCTCATGGGCACGGGCCGCTTTCTGAAGGAGCGCCTGCCCCAGGTGCACCTTGTGGCCGTGGAGCCTGCCGAATCGGCTGTGCTCAGCGGAAAGGCCCCTGGTCCCCACGGCATACAGGGCATAGGCGCAGGCTTTGTGCCCGAGGTGGTGGACCGCCGCTTCATTGACGAAATCGTCTGCATTCCCACAGCCTCGGCCATTGCCACGGCCCGCACCCTGCTGGCCGAGGAAGGCATCAGTGCCGGCATGTCCACCGGCGCCAATGTCTGCGCCGCCCTGCAGCTTGCCGCCAGGCCGGACTTTGCCGGCAAGACCATTGTCACCTTTGTCTGCGACACGGGCGAGCGCTACCTGTCCACAGACCTCTTTGCCTGATTTTTTGGGCGATCCTGTCCTATCTGTCCCTCCTCTCCCGCGTTGCCCCAAAGCACCCGTTTCCATAAAGGAGCTCTTTCATGCGCGCATGCACCTTTTTGAAATCCTTCCGCTTCCCCGCCCTGGCGCTCCTTGGCCTGCTTGTGCTGGGCCTCTGCCTCGCAGGCCCCGCCTCTGCGGCCTCTGCCCAAAAGCGGCCCGCCAGCATGCAGCCAGGCCACGTGGACACCTTCACTGTCGGATCCATCAAGGTGTACGGCATTGTCGATGCGGCCACGACCATGGAGACCACCCTGCTGAACCCGGAATTTCGCCTGAACCTGCCGCAGGCTTCCTTTGCCGGAGTGGTCAAGACCTATCTCTTGCAGTGGAACGGCAAAAACGTCCTCGTGGACACAGGCTGGGGCAGCCATGGCCCCAAGGGGGTCACGCTCCAGGTGCTGAAGAAGCTTGGCATTGCCCCCGAAGCTATCACGGACATTCTTCTGACCCATCTCGATACCGACCATGCCGGCGGCCTGACCTGTGAGGACAAAGCGGCCTTTCCCAATGCCACCCTGCACGTTGCCCGTCCCGAGTACGAGGCCTGGATGGCCGGAACAGTCAAGCGTCCTGCCGACAAGGTGGCCCTGGTGAAGGAAAACCTCTCCCACTACAAGCCCGTCCTTTTCAACTGGGGCGACATCGTCCTGCCCGGCTGCACGGCCATGGACGCCCACGGCCACACCCCGGGGCACACGGTGTTTGATCTGCTGTCCGCAGGCAAAAAGCTCTCCATCCTTGGCGACCTCATGCACATCCAGACAGTGCAGCTGCGCTTTCCCAGGGCCTGCACGGCCTATGACATGGACCAGGAAGCGGCCATTGCCTCCCGTCTGGCGACCTTCAAGCGCCTGGCCAACACAAAGGTGCTGGTCACAGGCATGCACTTTGCGGAGACAGGCTATTTGCATCTCAATGCAAAGGGAGTCTATACCCTGGTCCGTCCCTAGGTCGTGTTGACAAATTAGGGTCACCCTGATCTGATTTCAGACGGGGCATGATGCGACAGTGAGCTCCAATGGAAGTCGGTGCGCCTCATTTTATATCGGCATATGCCGGTTGCCACTGCCGGATTTTGATTTTGTCAACACGGCCTAAGCGGAGCGATGAACTGCTGCTCATTGCAGCACGCGCCGGGGACCCGGAGGATCTCTGCCAGACCATACGAGCCGAAATCATCTGGGATGACGACTCCGTGGAAAAGGGCTACCCGGACAAGACGCTGCTGGATGACACAAGCCTGGACAAGGATCCCCACGTGCTCTTCACCCGTGGTCAGACCATGCTCAATTATCCGGGCGAAGGGGAAGGGGATTTCAGGCGGCGCGCCATACAGTCCATCCTTGATGCCTCCAAAGAAGGAAGCGGGGCGGCCCTCTGCTGGATGGCCGATGCCCTTCTGCGCGGTCTGTACGGTCTTCCCCAGGACATCAAGCTGGGCCCTGTTTTTCTGCAGACAGGCCTTGAGGAGAAGCTTCCGCGAGCCATTGCCCTGGATGCCCTGCGCCAGCTTGGCTGAATCAAGGGTATTCCTGGCGAAAAAAATGTCGACAGGACGTGGATGAAGGAACTGCTTGGCACGGCTGCCAGCGCAGACGACTGCCTCGGCTACGCCGGACTCGTCCTTCTTGAGGCCCTGGAACCTGCCTCCCACAAAAGACTGCTGGAGCTCGCAACCGAACTTCAAAAGGCCATCCTGTGGGCCCATACGCACGCAGACTCTTCGGCACTCTATCTGCTTGGCTGCGTGGCAAGCCTGCACCTGGATGATCCCAACCTGAACGCCGTCTGCAAATACCATGACGCCATCATCACTCGCATGACCGGAGAAGCAGGCAGCAAGGACGAGCATGCTGCCCACATGGCCACATCGGTCTTCCATTCTGCAGGCCTGCTTGGTGAACCCAAGGGCGAGTTGCTGACCAATCTCGTGCAGCCGGAACTGGGCAATCTGCCCCGGCTCAGGGAACAGGGACAAACCCTGGAGGACTTCATGTAGGCCGCCCTAAAGAACACGGCCCCTTGCGGTCGGATCTCTCGCGCCCTGCAGCTTTCCGGAACGTCTGGAACGAGCTGCAGGGCTCAGCCTTTTTTGGGCAGGACATCCAGCAGGAGAGGGCCCCTGTCGTTTCGCGGATCGTCCCCATGAGTCTCCTGACAGCCTCCTCGCATGTCAGCACCCGTGCCCTTCTTCTGCCAGTCCCATGCGTGCCCCCAGAGCGTGCCGGCAGACTCACAGCCCTTACGGACTTTCGGATTCTCAACTCTGGGCAATCTCCAGATCCGGCATTTCCATTCCCTGTGCTTGCTGGTATGCTGGAGCATCGAGCGCCCCCTTTGGCAAGGCTTCCGCACAGATCGGCGACCTGGCCCATGTGGGCACGAGTGTCCCGGGCCCCCTGCACAGTGCCCGTCCCCTGGGCCGGGAGCAGGACAGAGCCTTGAGCGAGTGCCGATAGACAGAAGATGCCTTCCCCACGTCCTTCTCAAATTCCACGATTCTTCTCCAAGGAGTCCCCATGGCCCAAAAGACAACCCGTTCCAAAACGCGAAAGAAAACAGGCACAGCCACACAGAAGCTTGATGCCTCCCGCCTCTTTGACGAACAGTACCCTCTGACACAGCTTGCCCAGGCCTGGGTGCAGCAGCTTGAGGGCAGGCTGAAAGCGGCCTCGGAAGACGATCCGGCCGCTGTTTCGGCAGAACTGGCACTGGAGCGCCGGGCATGGGAAACGTTTCAGAAGATGGAAGCCCTGACCGAAGAACTTCGAGCAGTCACGACAGCCCGCCCTGCGGACAAGGCCGGGGAAGAAGAGCGGGACAGGCGTGTACAGGCGCTCAGGGAGGAGCTCAACAGCACAAGCGAGCAGCTGCAGCTTGAGGCCAAGGAAGGATCGGCCCTTGCCTGTCATGTCCTGGGTTCCACCGTCCTATTGGCCCTCAGGCACGGAAAAAAGGTCGACAAGGCACGGCTGCAGGCGGCCAGGGACAATGTTGCCTTTGCTGCAGAACGCGGCTTCACCCCTGCCTACTGTTCCCTGTACGAGTGCTGCGGAGCCCTGGGCGACAAGGAAGCCGCAGATCTGTGGTTTTCCAGAGCTCTAAAGGCCAAGGAGCCTCCGGCCCTGCTGGAAGAAGGCAAGATTCTCATCAATCTGCAGCCTCTGCCGGCCGAAGAAATGCAGGTCCGTCTGGACCGGCTCTACGACCTGGCTCTCAGGCACGGCTGGGACGCCCTGGTCCTGCTTTCCGTTGTCTGCAAGCAGCGTCAGGAGAACGAGACTGTCAGGGCCTTTGCCTCAAAGCCGCTGCTGCTTTTGCAGGGGCTGGCCAGGCAGGGCTATGCGCCTGCCATGTGTGTCCTCGGAAACTACTACGACACCGTCCTGCTTTCTCCCGACATGAAGCTCAAGCGGGACAAGAGGGTGCACAGCTGGTATGACATGGCTGCCAGTCAGGGCAACCTGGACGCCCTCATCAGCACACTGCGGGCAGGCTTTGTCGGAGCCGCCTACACGGAGGGCGCACAAACGGCCGTGGTCAGGATCACGGCAACAAAACCTGACGACCCCCGGGACGTCGTAGAGCTCAAGGGGCTGCTCGGCCGTCTGCTCCGTCAGCCCAACATGCCTGAAGGCTCCCTGCAAAAGAGCGATGCTCTGCTGCTCGAGGCTGCAGAGCAAGGCAACTCGTATGATCTCTGCGCTGCCATCCGCTCCGAAATCATCTGGAATGATGGTTCCTCGGAACAGGGCTACCCGGTCGACACGCTGCTGAACGACAGGCGGCTGGACAAGGATCCCCGTGTGCGTTTTACCCGGGGCCAGACCATGCTCAACTACCCGGGCAAGATGGGAGCGGCGTTCAGGCAGCGCGCCCTGAACAACATCATGACTGCCGCGGAACAGGGGAATGCAGATGCCGTCTGCTGGCTGGCAGACGCCAGTCTGCGCGGCCTGTACGGCGTGAAGCAAAACATCAAGGCAGGCCTTGAGAGTCTGCAGGCAGGCCTTGTGGCCAGACATCCACGGGCCATGGCCCTGGAAGCCCTGCGCCAGCTCGGCTGGATCAAGGGCATCCCCGGCAAGGACCATGTCGACAAGGCCTGGATACGGGAGCTTCTGGGCATCTCTGCCAGTGCAGACGACGGTCTCGGTTATGCCGCCCTGGTCCTTGTCCAGGCTCTGGAACCTGCGCCGCTCACAAGGCAGAAGGAACTCGGCGTCCACCTTGCCAAGGCCATCATGTGGGCCCGCATGCAAGGAGATGCCTCAGCGCTCTTCCTGCTCGGCTGCGTGGCAAGCCTGCACATGGAGGATCCCAACCTGAACGCGGTCTGCAAGCTCTATGACGCCTATCTCTGTCGCAATACAAGAAAAGTCATGAACACGGACAACTTTGCCGCCAGCATGGCCTGCGGCACCTTCCATTCTGCAGGCTTGCTCGGCGAGCCCAAGGGCGAGCCGCTGGCCGATCTTGTCGATCCCGAGGGCGACCTGCCAAAGACCAGGGCGGAGGGCACGAACCTGGAAGACTATATGTAGCCTTCCGCAAGCAGGCCCTGTCCATGCCCTTGTGCCCTGCTGCTTCCAGACATGGAGCCTGCAGGGCACAGTCCTTTTCAGCGAAAGATGTCCACTGGGGGTCAACAGAAAGCGCCCCATGAAACGTTTTCTGCAGCCCATGATGCCAGGTTTTGAACGTACAGGCCGGATCCGGCAGTTGTTTCCCCGCCTTTGCGGATAGGCTGGCCTGTCTCGGTCACTCCTGCCAGGGCTCTTTGCTGTTCCTCCTGCTCTGCATGCCGTTCCTGTTTCCTTATTTTTTCGGATTTTCCTGGAGACACGAACAAACATTCCGGAATACGGAATCGTTGTGTCCTATGGTCCTTTCTCAAGGCAGCCCCGCACGCCTTTGTGCGGGCCTGCTTGCAAGGGCGCTTTTCCCGCATGCTCTCCAGCTTCTGGAGGCATGCATGACACTCATTGATCCCGACCTGGCAGACTCGGCGCCAGACACCATGGAGGAGGATGACCTTGAACAGAATGCCCAGGCTTCGCTGCAGCAACTGCGGCTCCGAAAAGACCGAATTGCAGGCCGCTCCCCCCAATGCACCATTCCTGCCCGGGAAGATGCTGCAGCTGTTGCGGCAGCTTCTGCCAGGCCCCCCCTCCCTGCCTGGCGGACAGTACGTGCTTGTCTGCAGGGAATGCGGGCATACAGCCCTCATTCAGGTGCGCTAAGACCCAGCCCCCCCTTTCTCCCCTGCATCAGGCCACAAAAAAACGATGCCATCATTCCTAACCTGGAAATGCTCCTTTTTCCTTGTGCATTTCCATGGCCGGGGGTACACACGCTTTCACAACCTGGAGACCTCGGCATGAAAAAGCCACTGTGTTCCATCATCCTTGTCCTCTTCGCCGCCCTTCTGCTGACGAGCCCCTGCCTTGCTGCTCCAAAGAGCATGAGCGAACTGCGCCAGCTTTGTGCCAGCGGCGCTTCCCTCATTCTGGACATGAGCAGTCATCGCTATTCGGTCAGCGAACTGCGCATGCTTGCCCAGGCCCTGCGCAGCAACGCCACCCTGACAATCAGGATGGACAGGGGCGGCGAGCTCTCCACCGCAGAATGCCTGCAGCTGAGCAGGGCCCGTCCGGGACAGATCCGCTTCTGGTTCTAGGGAGTGTTGACAAATTAGGTGTCGCCCTGATCTGGCCTGATTTCAGACGGGGGCATGGTGCGACAGTGAGCTCTAATGGATGTTGGTACGCCCCATTTATATCGGCATATGCCGGTTGCCACTGTCGGATTTTGATTTTGTCAACACGGTCTAGTGTTTAATTTTTGTAACTACTCAGCATCGAAAAATATGCGAATGTCTTATAATTTCAGCAACTTAAATTGTTGCCCTTACATATGAGCTCATAGGCAATCACGGTGCATACAATATAAAATATTTGTAATTACAGGTAGTTATAAAAATCAGCTCGGCTCTAGCGGAAAATCGGTATGAGGCGGATTCTGCTAGCTGGAGCCCATCCTTAGGAACTGTCCAAAAATAACTCAGACATCTCTGCATAGTCATTCACTCAACCATTGCCTTTGGTGGGTAGACAACTGCGACAGTGACCGAGTTAACTTGGGACAAGTCCTAACTGCTCAATGTCGGTTTGAGGATGTCCATTCGGGCTGCCGCCCTCCGACTCTGTACAGTTCCCCGGAAATGACAAAAGTCCGCTTCCCCTGACAGGAAACGGACTTTTGTTCAATATGTATGGAGCCAGCTACGGGACTCGAACCTGCGACCTGCTGATTACGAATCAGCTGCTCTACCAACTGAGCTAAGCTGGCATCATGATGGCTCCGCCTTGCGTGCAGTATGCTGCAGCGTCCGGCACTGTTCGGGGCATTCCCGAAGTGCGGAATAAATCTATTACCCCAAGGTAATCAAAACGTCAAATACTTTTTGGACGTTCGGACAATTTTTTTTCACAGCCGCTCGGGGCTCAGGCGCCGGGCATCTGTATACGCCCCTGCGAACCGGACTGGCGAACTGCCGAACTGGCAGGCTGCTGTCCTTTGGGGGGCAGGGTGTCACGGAGCCTATTCCCCCTTGCGGGTCACGCGGAAGGGAATCCAGTGCAGTTCCTCGCTCTCCTCGCGTGTGGTACCGATGTCCCAGGAAAAGTCCTGCCAGCCCTTCTTCTCGGCAATGGCCCGTGCCAGGCCCTGGGCATTGATGATGGGGTGACGCTTGAACACGCCGCTCAGCCCGTAGGTCAGGCTGCACACCAGACACTTTCCCGGACGCTTGTGCAGTTCAAAGGCCAGTTCGACGGAGGTCTCTGTTTCGGAGCGAAGCCTGAGCATGATGGTATAGGCGCCCTCTTCGGCACCGCCAAACAGGGCCTCAAAAAAGTCGTCCGTCCGTTCCGGGGGAAAGAGACTGTCCAGAAAATCATTGTTCAGCATCGGGTTCATGTCCTCTTCCTTCCAGCCAGCGCATGTCTGCCGTCGTGAGGCGGTAGTCCTCGCGTCGCAGGGCACTGATGGCAAAACTTGATATGAGATCGCGAGGATGGACTATTTCCAGTCTGTCTGTCAATCCTGCGATCCAGGCAAGCAGGCCAATGACCCTGCCTGCCGTCACTCCGCGCATGCGCAATGCCTCCAGGCTCAGGGAGGCCTGCCTTTTTGCCAGGCGCTCGCCGTCCGTGTCCAGCAGCAGGGGAATGTGGCAGTACTGCGGCGCGGCAAAGCCCAGGGCATCCAGCAGGGCCAGCTGCCTGGCTGTGGAGGGCATGATGTCCCTGCCGCGCACCACTTGGCTTATGCCCATGAGGCCGTCGTCCAGGCTCACGGCCAGCTGGTAGGAAAAGACCCCGTCCGCCCGGCACAGGACAAAGTCCCCGCCGCAGTCTTCAAGGCGCGTCTCCTGCGGCCCCTGCAGCAGATCGGCAAAGTGGTAGGTCTCTCCCTGCGAGGCAAAGCGCCAGGAACAGGGCTGCCCTTCCTGCAGGCGCGCTGCCACCTCTTCCTTCGCAAGATGGCGGCAGGTGCCGGGATAGGCATAGCCTGCATCGCCCAGATGCGGCGCATGGGCCACCATGAGGTCCTTGCGGGTACAGAAGCAGGGATAGCAGAGATGCACCTTCTTGAGCCTGTCCAGGGCCTCCCTGTAGAGCTGAAAGCGATTGGCCTGATGCCAGGCTGCCGCCTCCTTTTCGGGTGTCGGACCCTCGTCCCAGTCCAGTCCCAGCCAGCGGATGTCGGACATGAGCATCTGCATGTAGACCACACTGCTGCGCTCAAGATCCAGATCCTCCATCCGCAGGATCAGTTCGCCGCCCTGCGAACGCACGGCAAGCCAGGCCAGCAAAAAGGCCCAGGCATTGCCAAGGTGGGCCATACCCGTGGGACTTGGCGCAAGGCGTCCGCGTACTGTCATGGAAAGCTCTCCGAAAAAAGGACGTATGTGGATGACAGGAGCCCTTGCATACAGGCCGCCTGCCGTACAGGAACAACAGGGCATACACTCAAACTCCCTGTCCTTACAAGGGGCACCAAGAACGCAAAGCACGCGCTCCAGAACAGTGCACCCTCAAAAAGCGTAAAAAAAGGCGCTCCCCGAAAAAGGGGGGAGACGCCCGAAAAAACGGCACAGGGGTCTGTTCTGCACAGAACTTGCGCAGCCCGTGCGCTGTATTTTGCATGAATTCTGTTCGCGGCCAGGGCCTGTTTGATGACTACGATGCCCTGGACTTTTCCCTGGATCGGGCTGCACGGGCCTGATCCACGCTCTTCTTGGCCTTGCGCACCTGGATGTGCTTTCTTGTCTTGGCTTGGGCCGTCTTCTTTTTCTGCGCAGCCTGGGTCTTTTTCACGGACCTGGAGGCAGTGGCCTTCGATTTGGATTTGGATTTTGCCTTGGAGACTCGAGGCTTGGCCTTCTCTCCAGAGACCCTGGTCCTGCTCTTGCTCACGGATTTCTTGGAGCTGCGGGCATTGGACGCAACGTACTTCTTGCCGCTCTTCCTGGACTTCGTATACTTCTTGCTCTTGGTATACTTCTTGTTCTTGGAGGCCGTGTACTTCTTGGACTTGGTGTACTTCTTGGACTTGGAGGCCGTGTACTTGCGGTTCTCATACTGCTTGTCGAGCTTGCGCACGGCGGCAATGACTTCCTCATTGCGATCGCTCATGTCCACGCGCCGGGCCCCAATGTAGTTCCTGGCAAAGTAGTCGGTGTCCATGGATTCGATGCGCACCCGCGTGTTCCTGCGCGGCGCATGAATGAACTTGCCGTCCCCGATATAGATGCCGGTGTGGTAGCCGCCGCGGCGGCGGAAGGCCACTATGTCGCCGGCCCGCAGCTGGGATTTGCTGCGTATCCTGTATCCTGTTCTCGACTGCTCTGCTGCCGTTCTCGGCAGCTTGATGCCTGCGCCCTTGTACGCCCACTGCACAAAGCCCGAACAATCAAAACCGCTTGGCCTGGTGCCACCGAAGACATAGGGGGTGCCTATGGCCTTGTGCGCCCGCTGAATGACCGTGCGGGTGCCCGGCTGAGCGGCAGTCGGCATGTCAGCCTCAAAGGCCAGCTGGTCATCGAGGTCGGGATTGATCGCTGCATCGTAGGTCTGGCGGAACTTTTCAAACTTGACTACGGTCGGATCCGCCTGGGGCTGAACATCCTTTTTCTTGGAAGCACAACCGCAGACAAGAAGGCATATCAGACCGAGTGCAAGAAGTGTGAATCGGGTCCCCATTACGACTCCATACGAATGACGGATACACGAATCGAAAGACAAAAAGAAAACACGAAATGAATTACGAAACAAGTTTCGATTCCAAAAGACTGAAAACAAAATGCCTGTATGAAAAACAAGAGAGTGTGCGTGAGTGGTGGAAGAACGGTTCATGAGCCCTGTCTTCCGAAAAAAGAAAAAGACCTCCCCTGCGCCCGGGCAGGGGGCGGACACGACGGCAGGGAGGACTTCCCCGCACATTGGCAGGGATCCATACCGTGAAACCAGTCCACTCGTCAAGAGCAAACCGGCACTTTTGCAGGGGCTGGGGCAGGAAATGCTTCTGTATTTTTTCATGAAACAAAATTTCGCCAATTTGTAACACAGGACATTGCAGCGGCATTTCCCTGTGCCTGTCAGCGAAAATTGTACGCTATGCTTGCCGTTGCATTGTGGTTGTGGATGGATTCCATGCTTTCCACCTGTACATGAAAGCCGCGCAGATGCGGATGTTCCTTGAGTTGCTTGGCTACATTGCGAACCACATCTTCCACAAAGCAGGGGTTGGCAAAGGCATGTTCCGTCACATACTTCTCGTCTTCGCGCTTCAGTGTCGTGTACACAGGACTGGAACCGGAACTTTCTGCAAGGTCGATAAAGTCTTCCATCCAGCTGAAACCGTCCGTGAGCAGGGTCATGTGAATGAGCGTGCGCTGCGAATGAGCGCCTTCGTCGCTGATAGCCTTGGAACAGGGGCATACCGTCATGACGGGCACAGTGATTTCCATGGTGAATTCGGGTTTCAGGTGCTCGTCGAGCACGCCTGTGAGCACGCAGTCGTAGCTCATGACGCCCAGGGCACCGGACACGGGCGCCTTCTTGCGGATGGAATAGGGGAAGCGGAAGGTGACCTGGGCGCTGCGGGCTTCGAGGCGCTTGCGGATGCTGGCCAGAAGATCGCGCACGGCCCGGTAGCTGATGCGGCCTTCCCAGTTTTCCAGAGCTTCTACAAAGCGGCTCATGTGCGTGCCCTTGAAGGAGGAGGGCAGATCCACCGTCAGATCCACCTCGGCGACGGTATACTGCTTTTCGTTGGCGCGATCGCGCACACACAGGGGCATGCGCACGGAGCGCACCCCCACCCGGTCTATGGGTATGGCCACATCTGGCATGTCTTTCTGAACGTCGAGCATGAAGGTCCCGTACAGCCTTGCAGGGAGCAAGGGCTTTTTATGATTGAATAAATACTTGAAAAAGATATATCTTTTTATGCGGATATTTGCATATAGTGATTTACTATCAGGAAAGGCGACGTCCAGAGCTCAGGCTATGGCCCTGCCTGTGGTGGAAGGCACAAAGACCCCGTGCTTGACGCCGTTGCAGGCAATGATGCGCTCGGCCAGGCGCCCGATGTCCCGGGCAGGCCCGCGCAGGACCAGCACTTCCAGGCAGTTATGGTGATCCAGGTGCACATGCTGAGTGGTGATCACAAGATCGTGGTGGTCGTGCTGTATGTCCATGAGCCGTGTCGGCAGGTCCCGGTTGTGGTGATCATAGACAATGGTCAGGGTGCCGGCCACGTCGCTTGCCGACTCCTTCCACTCTTCCTCTATAAGGGCCTTGCGGATGAGATCGCGCAGAGCCTCGGACCTGGACTGATAGCCCCTGTGTTCCACGAGCCTGTCAAAGGGCTTGAGCAGATCGCCTGGCAGAGAGACCCCCAGACGGACGACTTTTTCCTTTTCCATGCTAATGCTCCCGGCGCATGCCCCAGCTTCCAGCGCAACATGCTCGCCTGAAACGAGCCGTTCAGCGCGTGCGTTCCAGTTCCCATATGGCCACAGTCACCCTGGTCGCCTGGGCATATATGGCATCCACGTCCTGCACGAAAATCTTGCGGCCCTGCCAGCCAAAGCCAGGCAGCGCCGAAAGAAAGGCCTCGTAGACCGTGCGTCCGGGCTCGGCCACCCAGACCTTGCCGCCCCTTTTGAGGACATGGGCCATGCAGTGCAGAACTGGAGCCACAAAGCGGCGCTCGTACATGATGTCTCCGCCCCAGACAAAGTCCGCACAGTTTGGGACCAGGGAGGGCTTTCGCCAGTCCATGGCAAGCCACTGCGGACTTTCCACCCCGTTGAGGGCGGCATTGATGCGGGCATAGTGCAGAGCCTCGGTCTCGTAGTCCACGGCCACCACCCTGGCTCCGAACGAGGCGGCCACAAGGGCCGTGAGCCCTATGCCGCAGCCGAGATCCAGACAGGTTTTCCCCCTGATCGCGTCGGCCCTGGATGCAAGCCAGGCAGCAAGGACCAGGCTTGAGGGCCACAGTTCCGTCCAGTAGGGAATGTGCTCGTCGGCATCGGCCCGGCCGTCGGCAACCATGCCTTCCCAAAGGCTGTCAAAGTCGGACGCGCGCCGCAGAATCCAGTCCCTGCCTGCAGCTGTGACGTGAAGTTCAGGGATATAGTGAT
Source organism: uncultured Desulfovibrio sp. (assembly GCA_944327295.1). GTDB lineage: Bacteria > Desulfobacterota > Desulfovibrionia > Desulfovibrionales > Desulfovibrionaceae > Desulfovibrio. The sequence continues at coordinate 38,506 of CALVHF010000012.1, forward strand.
CCAGGGCCTGGGACATGCAAGAGGGCTCCTTTGCCTTTTTGAGGGATGAGCGGACGCCGGAACAGGGAGGGATCGTGCCGGATCTGCTCCTGCGCACGTCCGGCCAACGTTCCTGCTTCCAGATTGCTTGCCTTCTTGCCAAAAGAACGCTTTTTTGTCCATATCTTGAGTTTTTGCCCCGACAGGGCTATGCCTTGCCTTCTTTCCGAACCCTGCCCCCCAAGACAGAGTCCGCCCCCTCCTTTTCCATTTTTTGCACGCCCCTCGCCTTCCCCTTGCCGGAGTCCCCTGCATGTACATGATCTTTGCCTCCCTGGCCCCCATCTTCCTCATCATCCTGGCCGGATTCGTCATAGAGCGGCTCTCGTTCCTGCCGCAGAACACGGGCGACATCCTGAGCTTCTTTTCCATCAACATCTGCATCCCCTGTCTGCTCTTCCACATCATGTGCACCACAAGTGTAGAGCAGTTCTCGCAGGTGAACTGGTGGATCGGCATGGTGGGGCCGCAGGTGATTGGCCTTGCGCTCTTCTACTGCCTTGAGCGCTACGTGCGCCACACTGAGGCAGGGCCTGCCATGATCTCGAGCCTTGCCTGCTGCTTCTGCAACGCGGGCTTTGTGGGCATCTCGGTCATCATCAACCTCTTTCCCGGCAATGCCGAGGCCATGAGCGCCGCGGGCCTGAGCGTCGTTGCCTGCAACATCATTGTCATCGCAGGCCAGATGACCCTGCTTGGCTGGTACAGGCGCAAGCAGATGCCCGACGGCCGCAACATCCACTTTGCCATTCCGCGCCGCCTGCGCGTCTGGCGCTTTGTGCGCCACTTCATCCTGGGCAATCCCATCTTCATGGCCACGGCCCTGGGCCTTGGCGTTGCCGTCTCAGGCCTGCCCATCTGGGAGCCCCTGGACAAGGCCTGCTCCATGCTGGGCTTTGTCTCGCCCACCTGCATGCTCTTTGCCCTGGGTTTCTCCCTGCGCCGCAACCTCACCGAGGCCTTCAAGGGACACAGCATCCACCTGGGCCATCAGATCTGGATGATGGCCTGGCGCCTTGCTGGCATGCCCCTGGTCATCCTGGCAGCCCTCTCCCTGCTTGGCTGTGATCCCATGTGGATCAGCGTGAGTGTCATCATGATGGCCACGGGCACGGCCATCATGGTCGCCTCCCTGGCCCAGGTCTACGGCGCCGTGCCGGGCCAGGCGGCCCTCACCGTGGCCGTGACCAACATCCTGAGCCTCTTCTCTCTCATGGCGGCCATTGCTCTGCTCTCCTGGCTCAATCTTATGCCGGCATAGGGACGTTCCGGCAAGGGCACGAAAGAGAATGTCCCCCCCAAGGCTCCTTTTCGCACGCCCGGAGGAAAGCCCGGGCCTGTTACAGATCGAACACAACCTGCACAGTGTACGCGTTGAACGAGGACTCACCTGTGCCCTCTCCAGGGCCTGCAGCATGACCTGCCAGTTGCCGCATATGGACCCCACATATGTTCCTGGCCAGTCTCCTTTGTTCCAGGCATGGCCCCGAGGATGCGGAAGAGGGTTCTGTTGCGCTGCCAGCTGGTCTTTTGCCCGAGTTCTTCCTCTTATGAACCAGCCATAGCGCGTCGATCCCTCGTACTCGATCAGAAAGCCCCGGCCCGCAGGCGATATCAGCACGCCCATCCTGCGCTCCTCCGCCTCGTAGGACCTGTGCTGCAGGATGTTCACAAAACACTCCCGCAGGGCCAGGGTGAGGAACGGACGCCTGACAGCCTCCACACGGACCTTCCTTACAAGCATCGTTGCTCTCCCTGCGAACATGCCAGGAATAGGGCCGTCAAAAACTTCCTGATCCCCGGACCGCCAATGGTCCACATCCACGGTCAGAGATGGGAAAAACTGCTGCGGATAGATGCCCAGGGCAGCAGGCCTGCCAGGCTCGGACGAAGGATGCCTGTCCCGGAATCCTGACAAGGCCCCTTTCGGCCACAAGCACCTCCTCATCGCAGGCATCAGCCAGACCCGCTTCCGCAAGCTCCGCCCTCTCGCGCACCCAGGCAGAACCTCCGCAACAAGGTCCTTGTCCGGATCGCTGGCAGTGGCCCCTGGCACGAGCTCTCCGTCAGCATGAGACTGCATGCGGGCCTCTTCCTCGGGCGTCACCCTGTACAGCGTTTCCGTTTCCTCCCGGAAAAACCAGGCTGAGCTGTCCTCAAGCAGGCAGGGCCCTTGGCCCGAACGCTGCGGCAGCACGGACCAGGCCGCCTGCGGCGTCTCCCCAAAGGCTCCTGCGCACCCTGAAGCTTCGGTCCACGCCGGCAATGATGGTGCCACCATGGCGGGAATTGGCCAGCAGGGCACAGAGCAGTTCGGCGCTGCGCCGGCTGCTCCTCCTCGGGGTTCAGGGGCAGATAGTCTGTGAGCGTACTGCTTCTGCCGCGCAGCCTCTTCAGGATGGAGACAACATTCTTGCTGATCATCTGGGCCAGTTCGCCTGACGGGGCCTATTCACAAAGGGGCATGCGCTCTTCTCCTCGGGAACTACTGGTTGCCGGTTGTCCGATGCAGGGGGGCGATGCACGCTTTCGATATACAATGTGAGACCACAACAAAAGCTCTTTAACAAAATCCGCGGAATTCCCCACGCGTGAGCGTGGGGATGGATAGCGGGGCCGAATGTCAATTCGGCCGCATT
>CALVHF010000013.1 GCA_944327295.1 uncultured Desulfovibrio sp.
GTAAAGTAATTGCTTGAAAAAATTATAATTTCTTTGACACAATAACCGTATGGTTCTACTTTTACCCAACTCTTAGGCTATACCTCTTCCCGGAGCTTGACAAATCCTGACAAGTCCCGAACATTCCCTTGAAAACGTGACCATGATACGAGATCCGGAGGCGTGCCCTGCCCGTTCGCAAAAGGATTCAGGGCTCCCTGTCAGGACAGGGAGCCTTGTTCGGCAGCAGCAGACCCTGCGCAGGTGGCGCACAGGGCAGCGCACCAGGCCTGCCAGCGTGGTCGGGGCAGGGATGGCAGAGACGGACAGGGAAATGTTCGATTTTCTCCAGCAACTGGTGTTTTTCACCAGTTGCTGGAGAAAATATGAGACAAATGTCCGCACAGGGGAGCGGGACAGTGCCTGGCTCCCGGGAACAGTGCCAGGTGTCAAAGGCACAACCATGCGCACCATCAGGCGCACACTCAGGCAGAGGATGCCTTTTGGGCACAGGGGCTTGCCAGACAGGAACCAGGCGGCTAAGAATTGCCTATTCCCTCCAGCAACTGGCGTTTTTCACCAGTTGCCGGCGCAAAGACGACATGGGAGTCCGATGTGCTCAAGAACACGCAAATGCTCCTGCAGGAACTGAAAGGGTTCGCGGATCCCCACCACCGCATAGATCGCATGGTGCGCAACGGCCAGCTTGTCCGCCTCAAGCGCGGGCTCTATTCCGACACGAAATTGATATTCGAGCCATTCCTGGCAGGGGTGCTCTGCGCTCCGTCCTATCTCTCCTTCCAGAGCGCGCTTTCCTACTACGATCTCATTCCCGAAGCCGTCCGCTCGTGGACATCGGCAACATTGGGGAAGAGACGCCAAAAGGTGTACGAGACCCCTGTCGGCTTTTTCTTTTACCAGGACATTCCGGCGGCAGCCTTTCCCTGGGAGGTCATGCTCTGCACCGAATTCGATGTGCCCTTTTTTTTGCTTCTGCGGAAAAGGCCCTGTGCGATCAGCTCTACACACTCAAGCCCTTGAGCAATCAAAAGGACCTGGAATACATGCTGTTCGAGGACATGCGTATCGAGGAAGAAGACTTTCTTGCTCTGAACCTCAAGACACTGTGCGAACTTGCCCCGCTCTACCACAAGAAGAATCTTGATCTTTTGTACAGGTATACAAGGAGGAGAGCTTGAAGTCCCTGTTGCAGAGCATAGTGGAAAGAAAATTGTCTGTTGTACAGACAGATCCACCAGATGACACAATTCGATTGTATTGCATACGAGAAGTACTGCAGGAACTACTGCTCTATTCCCTTTGCAATGCGGGATTTTTTCACTTTGCGGCATTGCGCGGCGATACCTCCCTGCGACTGTTCCATGATCTGGAACGCTTTTCCGAAGATCTCTCTTTTTGCCTGTATAACCATGCAAAGGATGTTGATTGTTCCTTCCATATCAGGGCAGCGGAAAAAATCATCCGAACATTTTGCATGCCGGTACACATTGACATAACGGAAAAGGACAGCGAATCAGGGAGAGAACCTTCATCAGAGAAATCAGACAGGCTTGAACTTCATCTTTGTTTCAATCTGGATGAGAAAATACTACACAGAAAGGAAACGATAACGATACAGATAGAACTGGACAGGACACAGTTCAGGCATCACAAGACGCTCTCAGCATTCCGATCCGAGTATCTGCCATACCATGTACAACTCTGCGACATGCCAACGCTCCTTGCTGACAACATACATGCCATTCTTTGCAGAAAGGGGAACCCGGGACAAGTGGACGGACGGGATCTGTTTGATTTTGTCTCCTTTTCCTCAAGGAAAAGTCCGGTCAACATGCAGTATCTGCAGGAAAAACTTGTGCATTCAGGATATATCGCCCGGGATGCGCCTCTTGCACTGGCAATGGTGCAGGCATTTCTCAAGGAAAAATGGCACAATATCGACTACAGGGAAGCAAGAAAGGATGTCGATCACCTGTCTTTCATCCCCTATTTCACAAACGCATGGACTTGCGAATTTTTCTGCTTTCTTGCCCGGAACCTGAAGGCTGACGCACCCGAAGTGCAGAGCCTCAGGACTATCAGGAGCTGATGACGTTCCCAGGCCGGTGAACACCACTGGCTGGCCGCTGAGTGGTACTTTGGGGGAAGTTCAGGAATAACGCGTGAGACAGGGCTGTCTGCCGTCACAGCCCGTTCACGCCCAGGGCGTTGCGCCGGTGCAGCAGGCCTTGTCCCTGTTCGCAGGAGCTTTGGGGATGCCTCGGCATCAAAAAAAAGATGACAATGATATCAGCAGATTGATTTGCTTTTGTCTCTTCGGTGATCTTTTTTTGTAAAAATTGCTTGACGACCAGCCCCCGAAACTATATGTTCTCTCTGTTCACGGGCCATTAGCTCAATTGGTAGAGCAGTTGACTCTTAATCAATTGGTTTGGAGTTCGAGTCTCCGATGGCCCACCATTCAGACATCAATGCCCTTGCAGGACTTTCTGCAAGGGCTTTTTCTTTTTCTCCAGCCTGGACTTTTCGCCAGCCCCCTTCGCCTGCCAGCCATCCCGCCTCGAAAAATCCGCCTCCGGGCTCCTGCCCCATCGTCTTCGCATCTTTTTGTCCGTCCTTTCAGCCTGGCCTCGAAAATGGCCGCCCCGGCGTCCTGCACGGCAAGCCTGCAGGTGACAGTGTTATGCCTTGTGTCGTACACTGTCGCCGCTCGCACACCCTGCAGACGTCCCATGTCCCGGGCCCCGGGAAGGCCCTGGGCAGCTCTCACGTTCTTCCTTTTCCTCATGCTTCGATCTGTCACGCATATGTCCAAGAAGTTCCTGTTCACGACCCGTCTCTTCGTGGGTTTTCTCAGTGTTCTGGCTGTCCTTTTCACCGTGCTGCCCTGCGCGGGCCAGGCCCTGGCAGCCCCGGATGTCAGAACGCAGTTTTCCTTTGCCCAGGACGAACACGGCAGTGCCATAGCCTGCCTGAGCATACGCATTCCCGCAGGGTACCATGCCTACGCCCACGATCCCGGCGACGTGGGCCGGCCTGCCTCCCTGTCCCTCCTGCTGGACGGAGCCACCCTGCCCTGTCCGGTCTACTATCCTGCCGGCGCCCTGCAGCGCGACTATTACGACAAGGAAGCCACGGTCCATGTCTACGAGGGCGAGCAGCTCTTCTTTGTGCCCCTGCACAGGGAGGACGCAGGATCACGCTATTCGGCCACCTTAAGCCTGCTTCTGTGCTCAAGCCTCAACTGCACGCCCCTGGATGTGACCCTCAGGGGCACCATCCCCGAAAACCTGCCCGATCTGGCCACCAAGCCCTGGAAGGATCAGTGGCTGGCCATTTCCGCTGAGGCCGCACCGGTGCAGGGCAGCGCGCCCGAAGCGTCCTTAGGCTTGTCCATGGCAGACGGCCCGGCCACGCCGGTCCAGGCCCTGCCAGGGGACAATGCTGCCGATCTCGACACGCCTCCGCTGGCCGAGAGTGCCACGGCCCTGGTCGAGGAAGACCCCCTGCCTGCGCCCGCAGGCTTCAACTTCCACATAAGTCCGGTCTTTGCGGACACAAGCGTCGAGATCTACGGTCTTGGCAAGGCTCTTTTGCTGGGCATCCTGGCAGGCCTGCTCCTCAACGTCATGCCCTGCGTGCTGCCCGTGCTCACCTTCAAGGTGACCGGCCTGCTCATGGCCAATGCCCACGGCAAGGAGAGCCTGACGCGCTTTCGCGAGCACAACATCTGCTTTGCCGCAGGCATCCTGACCCTGTTCACGGTCCTGGCCCTGGCCTTTGGCGCCATGGACCTCATGTGGGGCCAGCTCTACCAGAGCCAGGAATTTCTGCTCATCATTTTGATGCTCGTCTTTCTCATGGGCCTCTCCATGCTGGGCGTCTTCACTCTGCCCGTCATCGACTTCAAGGCCGTCAACAGGGCCAAGAATCCGCGCCTGCAGGCCTATCTCACCGGCCTCATCTCCACCTTCCTGGCCACGCCCTGCTCCGGCCCCCTGCTTGGCGGCGTGCTCGGCTGGGCCTTTACCCAGCCCCTGATCATCCTGGTGGTGGTCTTCTGGGCCGTGGGCCTGGGCATGGCCCTGCCCTACCTCATCCTCTGTATCTGGCCAAGCCTTGTGCACGCCCTGCCAAGGCCTGGGCGCTGGATGGAAATGCTTGAGCACGTGCTGGGCTTCCTTCTGCTTGGCACGGCCCTCTACCTGCTCTCCATCCTGCCGGACGAAAAGCACATTCCCATCCTGGTCGCCCTGCTGGTGACGGCCCTGGCAGCCTTCCTGTGGGGCAAGACCTGCACGGAAGGATCGAGCAGGCTCTGCCGCCGCGCAGGCGGCGCCATCTTTGTGCTCATCATAGGCTGTGCCTCCTTCTTTGCCCTGCAGATGGAGCGCACGCCCACCAACTGGACGGAGTTCAATCCCAAGGCCTTTTCCACCAGTCTGGGCAACCGCCCCATGGTCGTGGAGTTTACGGCCGACTGGTGCCCCAACTGCAAGTTCGTGGAAGCCACGGTCTTCACCGAGGAGCGCCTGAAAAGCCTGCGTGCGGCCTATGACGTGGACTTCATCCGCGTGGACCTCACCGACGCCAATGCCCATGGCACCAAGCTCCTGGAGATGCTGGGCAGCCGCAGCATTCCCCTGACAGCCCTCTTTCCTGCAGGCGATCGGGCCTCGCAGCCAACAGTCCTGCGCGATGTCTTCACGGGCGCAAGCTTTGACAAGGCGGCCCGGGAAACTTTTGTACAGTAGGCCTGGCTGAAAACCGGATATTCTCGCACAAGGCTACGCTTCCAAGGGCTTCCGGAACAGGCGCACAACAAGGACAAAGGCTCCCTGCAGGCACAATATCCTGCGGGGAGCCTTTGTCGCCTCCTGGCCCCGAGAACGGTACGCTCCCGGGAAGTTTCCTGGTTAGAGAATGTACTGACTTAAGTCCTGATCCTCGCGCACATCGGTGAGATGCTCGCGGACATAGGCCTTGTTCACCATGATCTGGGCCCCGGGCATGTCCGGGGCCTCGAAGCTTATGTCGGCAAGCACCTTTTCCATGATGGTATAGAGGCGCCTGGCGCCAATGTCCTCGGTGCTTGTGTTGATTTCCTCGGCAAAGGCGGCGATTTCCTCAAGGCCGTCGTCGCTGAAGGAGAGGCGCACGTTTTCCGTACCAAGCAGGGCCGAATACTGTTTGGTGAGGGCATTGTGCGGCTCGCGCAAAATGCGCAGAAATTCCTTGCGGCCTAAGGGGAGAAGCTCCACGCGCAGGGGAAAGCGCCCCTGGAGCTCGGGGATGAGATCGCTTGGCTTGCTGAAGTGGAAGGCACCGGCCGCAATGAAGAGGATGTGATCCGTGTGCACGATGCCGTACTTGGTGTTGACGGCAGAGCCTTCCACAATGGGCAGCAAGTCGCGCTGCACGCCTTCCCTGGAAATGTCCGAGGAGCGGTTCTGGGCCGTGGAGGCAATCTTGTCGATTTCGTCAATGAAGACAATGCCCGTCTGTTCGGCACGTTTCTTGGCTTCCTCGATGATCTTCTCCTCGTCCACGAGCTTGTCGGCCTCTTCCTGCACAAGCAACTTGTAGGCATCCTTCACCTTGAGCTTGCGGCGGGCGCGCTTGGGCGGAAAGGCCTTGGAAAAGAGATTCTTCACGTTGTTGCCCATCTGCTCCATGCCGGGGATGGCAAAGATGTCCACGGACGAGGCCGGACGCTCGGTCACTTCCATCTCGATTTCCCGCTCGTCGAGGACGCCCAAATGGTACTGCTGACGCAGCTTTTCCCTGGTGCTCTGATGCTGCTCGGTCCCGAAGCTGCTAGGCAGAAGGTAGTCGAGCAGGCGGCTTTCGGCTGCGGCCTCGGCTGCAGGCTGTACCCTGGCCGTTGCTTCCTCGCGCACGAGGTTGATGGATATTTCCACGAGATCTCGGATCATGGACTCCACGTCGCGGCCCACATAGCCCACTTCCGTGAACTTGGTTGCCTCCACCTTCACAAAGGGGGCTGCACTCAGGCGGGCGAGCCTGCGGGCAATTTCCGTCTTGCCCACGCCCGTGGGGCCCATCATGATGATGTTCTTGGGCGCCACTTCGTCACGAAGGTCCTCGGGAAGCTGCTGGCGGCGCCAGCGGTTGCGAATGGCCACAGCCACCATGCGCTTGGCGTTGTCCTGACCAATGATGTATTTGTCCAGCTCGGCGACAATTTCACGGGGTTTCAAGGTACTCATGGGCACAAATTTCCGTCGGCCCCACTCCTGGGCCCCACTGCGGGAGCGCAAGGCAGGACGTCGGGATCCTCCTGAAAGGCTTGCGGTCTGAAAAATGTTTTGGGGCAGCAGGGGCCGGAAACAAAACGCTCCCTAGCCCGTGCACGATACGATCTGCCGGTATAGATAAGCACGATTGGGCCTGCGGGCAATGGCAGACACGCTTTTCCCGGGCCAAAAAAATGAAAAAAGCCCAGGGCCTCTTCCTTGTGCCCCGGGACCGCCTTTGTCGTGCAGGCCTGCTCCCTACTCTTATGTCAGCGTCGAACAACCCTGACCTTCCCACAATGAACAAGGGGCAGCCTCCTCATGGAACAACTGCCCCCGTATATTCTACCTGCCGCCCTTCTTGCGCACACAGGTTATCTGCACATCTCTGAAGGGACACATGCCCCGTTCCTCGACTGACAAGGCAAACTCCCTACGCAGGGCAGCCTGCTGCTTCTGCGCTTCAATGCGGCACTCCTGCAGGGTTGCCGCGCTGATCTCCTGTTCGGCTTCAAGTGTGCCGCCCTCTGTCAGAAAGAGGGTCAGGAGCATGATGTAGGTCGATGTACTCATCAGTACCATTCCTTTGTACTGCCCTTTCGGGCCGGACCAAAACATGATGATGCCGGCTCCGGTTCCGGGGAACTGCATCAGGACCCATCAAAGAACTGCCGGCTACTTCTCTGATCTTAACGACCTTGGGAAAACTGTCAAGATATTTGTACTCATATTATCAAAAAAGAACGGCTTGTGTGCCAGACCATCCACGGCTTTTCCTTGCGACCGCAAGGATGTGTACTTGCAAGCTTCTGGGCACGAAGCGTGTATCTCGTAGCTATCTTTGCATAAAATTGAACGTATTTGTGCACGGAACAGGCAGGGCCCGGACAACCTTCACGGCCGTGTTCCTGCAAGGCAGCGCTTTGTTTGGCAGGAGGCCGAGAGATCAAGATTTTGTACCGAACTGTTGTGTGTTCTGTCATAAAGGAGACGCAAACGCCTGCGACAGGTTCCCCATGCCTGTCATTGCTGACAAAAAGCCCCCTGCATGACAGGGGGCTGTGGACTGTGCGCACTGATTGATGCGCTGCGGACACGCTTTTTCGAGACAGGAGCCTTATCGAAAGGCTCCTGTCTGAAACGAGATTCAGTACGAGCAGCGCACATCCGAGGGCATGCGCCAGTCGCCCCTGGGCGACAGGGAAACCGTGCCCACCTTGGGGCCGTCGGGCAGGCAGCTGCGCTTGAACTGCTGGCTGAAGAAGCGGGAGAAAAAGACGTCCAGGGTCTTGTCCACTGTCTCTTCTTCGCCAGGGAAGGCAATGCGGGCCAGGGCGCGGATCTTCTCCCTGGCAAAGCCGTTGCGGACAAAGTGGTAGAGGAAGAAGTCGTGCAGCACGTACTTGCCGATGGTGCCCTCGGTCGACTGGCGGTTGCCGGCGGCATCGGGCGGCAGCAGTTCGGGGCTGATTTCCGTGGCGCAGACAGAGTGCAGCACTTCGGCCACCTCGGCATGCAGTGTGGCGTATTCTTCCACCAGGAAGCGGACCAGGGTCTTGGGCACCCCGCAGTTGACGGCGTACATGGACATGTGATCGCCATTGTAGGTGGCCCAGCCTAAGGCCAGCTCCGACATGTCGCCTGTGCCGACCACCAGGCCCCCTTCCCTGTTGGCCAGATCCATGAGGATCTGGGTACGCTCCCTGGCCTGGGCATTTTCAAAGGTCACGTCGTAGCAGTCTGCCGGCTGGCCTATGTCCTTGAAATGCTGCAGGCAGGCCGGGCGGATATCGATGGTGCGCGCCTGCACGCCCAGCAATTCCATGAGGCGCAGGGCATTGGTCCTGGTATGGTCCGTGGTGCCGAAGCCCGGCATGGTCACGGCATGGATGCTCGATCGCGGAAGGCCCAGGCTGTCGCAGGCATCGGCAGCAACCAGCAGGGCAAGGGTGCTGTCGAGGCCCCCGGAGATGCCAAGGACAAGGCACTTGCAGCCGGTTTTGGCCATGCGCTGGGCAAGGCCTCTCGACTGCAGGTGCAGAATTTCCTGACAGCGGCTGCTCAGTTCCTCGCCCCTGGGCACAAAGGGCGCCGGATCCACAGAATCCGGAAGAATGCCTGTCTCGGCCAGGCTCTGGGCCTGCACGCGCACAACGTCCCCCTTTCGTAAAGCACCCGGTATCTGGAAGGCCGAGGTCTGCTTCAGGCGATCGTTGGTCAGGCGCTCAAGGTCGATGAGGGCCTGAGTGATGCCGGCCTTTTCCCTGCTCTCGGCACTGATGAGGCCTCCTGCAGCAATGAGGCAGTGGCCGGAAAAGACGAGATCCGTCGTGCTCTCGCCAGGGCCTGAGGAGGCATAGGCATAGGCGCAGAGAAGGCGTCCCGACTGCAGGCGGACAAGGTCGCGCCTGTAGCGGCTCTTGGTGGCCACCTCGTTGGAGGCCGAGGGGTTGAGGATGAGGGTTGCGCCCTGGGCTGCCAGATGGCCGCTTGGCGGCTCCTGCACCCACAGATCCTCGCAGATCTCGCAGCCGATGACCGGGCCCCCCGGCACGCACACCAGCAAATCCGGCGTGCAGGGCACGGTCTGGCCGCAAAGGGTCACCGTGTCCCTGGTCCTGGCCCAGGAGGGCGCAAACCAGCGCTTTTCGTAGAACTCCTGGGAATTGGGCACAAAGGTCTTGGGCACGACGCCGAGCAGCTGGCCGCCCTGCACCAGGGCTGCCGCATTGAAGAGGATGCCGTCCTGCAGCACGGGCAGACCCGCGCAGAAGATGCTCTCGGGGCAGATGCGGGCCGCAGAGTGCATGAGACGGGCCAGCCCCTCCTCGGCCCTGCGGACCAGGCTTGCCTGGGCGAAGAGATCGCCGCACGTGTAGCCTGTGAGGGCAAGCTCGGGAAAGACCAGGACGTCCACGGCCTCGTCGCGGGCCTGTTCGAGGAGCGCCGTCATTTCCGCCACATTGGCGGCAGGGTCTGCCACATGTACCCCGAACAGGGCACAGCCGACATTGACAAAGCCATAGGTGCTGTTCACGTGTCTCTTTCCTTTTTTTGCCCGCGCCCCGAGCCTTTTCGTGCGGGCCGAATGTGCCTGAAGAGCGTGCGCCAGAAACAATTGCGCCAGAAAGAATTACGGCAGAAGCGATTCTGTCAGCAGAGGTTCGTCAGGGGATGAGCCTGCTGCTGCCGTCGTAGACGCAGCAGTCCTCGCTGTGCCTGTAGAGCAGATCCATCTTGGTCTCGTAGTAGGACGGGCTCATGACAAGCTTGTGCAGATGGGGATTCTCGAAGCGCTGCTCTTCCTCCCAGATCTCGTCCTTGAGCTGCCTGGTCACGTAGCTGCGGATGTCCTGCAGGCAAGGCTGGGGTGCCACGCGCTTTCCGCCACGCATGACGGGTTGTTGCAGCTCGCGCACGGTCACGTCCATATAGCTGCGGCTGCGCCAGGGCTTGGCCGGATTGACGTATCTGTAGGGGCCGCTCACGTCCACCTTCTCATCGTAGAGGGTGAGCAGGTCGGAGATGGCGTGGCCCGACTTGTTGTAGATGCGGTAGACGCGCTTGCGGGCCGGGTTGGTGATCTTTTCCACGGTCTCGGAAATCTTGATGCGCGGCTCGCTCACGCCGTTGTGCTCCACGTCCACAAGCTTGTAGACGGCTCCGAAGACGGGCTCGCTGCGGGCCGTGATGAGGCGCTCGCCCACGCCGAAGCTGTCTATGCAGCCGCCCTGATCGATGAGGGAAGTGATGGTGTATTCGTCCAGGCTGTTGGAGGCCGAGATGGTGCAGTCCGTCAGACCCGCCTCGTCCAGCATGGCCCGGGCCCGCTTGGAAAGGTAGGCCAGGTCGCCAGAGTCGATGCGCACGCCCCTGAGGCGCTTGCCCATGGGTTCGAGCACCTCCCTGGCCGTGCGGATGGCATTGGGAATGCCGGAGTGGAGGACATTGTAGGTATCGACCAGGAGCACGGCCGCATCGGGATAGGCCTGGGCATAGCGGGAGAAGGCCGTGAACTCGTCCTGATGGTACATGACCCAGCTGTGGGCCATGGTGCCGGTGACCGGGATGCCGAACATCTTGCCTGCCAGCAGGGTGGCCGTGCTGGCCACGCCGCCTATGTAGGCGGCTCGTGCGCCATAGACGGCCGCGTCCATGTTGTGGGCGCGCCTGGCGCCGAAGTCCGCCACGGCCCGGCCCTTGGCCGCATGCACGATGCGCTGGGCCTTGGTGGCAATGAGGGACTGGTGGTTTATCTGGGTGAGCACGGCCGTTTCCACCAGCTGGGCATCCACCAGGGGCGCGTGTACGGTGAGCACGGGCTCGTTGGGGTACATGATGGTGCCCTCGGGAAAGGCATCAATGTCCCCCTTGAAGCGAAAGTCGGCCAACATGCGCAAAAACTCCTCGGGAAAGAGGTGCAATGAGCGCAGATAGGCTATGTCGTCCTCGGCAAAGTGCAGATGCTCTATGTACTCGATGACCTGTTCCAGGCCGGCAAAGATGGCAAAGCCGCCGTTGTCGGGATTGTTCCTGTAGAAGACGTCGAAGGTGACCATGACACTGTCGGAATGCTCACCGAGATAGCCGTTGGCCATGGTCATTTCGTAGAGGTCCATGACCATGGAAAGGTTGCGGGCATCAAACTGGTTCATGGCCGGCCTCCTTGCGTGTGCAGGGCAGAATCTGGCAGCTGCGGAGCACCTTCAGGGCTGCCTCGTGGCGCTCGGGTGTGGAGCCTGCGCAGCAGGCCTGATCCACGAAGAGCGGAATCTGCGGGGCCATGCTCTTGAGGAGCAGGGCATTGCTGATCACGCAGATGTCCGTGCACAGGCCGGTAAATTCCACGGCTGCCACCTCGCCCCGCTTGGCGCGTTCGGCAAGCTCGCTCGCCAGCGCGACACTGGCAAAGGTTTCCTTGTCAAAAATGCGCAGCTCGCGTGCCTTGCGCAGTTCCTCGAGCTCCGGCACAAGCTGCCAGCCCTCCGTGCCTTCCACACAGTGGACGATGGGCAGAAGACGGCCTTCCTGCGTGGTCAGATAGTCCGCGTAATGCGTGTCCCTGGTCAGCAGGACCGTTCCCTGAAAGTCACGAACCCTGGCGCACAGTGCGGGCACAATGGCCCGGGCTTCGGGGGTGCCGAGACTCCCGGAGACAAAGTCGTTCTGCACGTCCACAACGATGAGATAGTTTTCTTGCATTGCCAGCAGGCCCTGTGTTGCAGATCTGAAAAAGCACCCGGGAAAGGCGTTCCCCGGGGAAAAGAGCGGCTGGACAAGGCAGCCCGAACCTTGGCCTGCCTCCATTCAGTCTGCCATGCAGTATGGACGCATGGAACAAAAAAGGCAAGCATGCTCCCATCTTGTTCCAAAAATAACACTACTGCCAAACGAACCTGTCCAATCCTGCGCAAGCCTTGTTCCACTTTGCGCAAGGAGCGGGGGCGCAAGAGAGCGCCTGGCAGGAGCGGATACGGGCCTGGTGCTCAAGCCTGCCAACTCCTGTCTGATCCAGTCAGAGTCTGCCAGATCTCGGGCAAGAAAACGCACAAAGGCCCTGCCCTGATGCGCACAGGCGCACCGGGCAGGGCCTTCGGTACTGGCTGCATCGGTGCTCCCGGGGCACGGGAACCCGATGCGCAGACGATCTTTCAGAATCAGCAGATGACGTTCTGCTGCTTGCCCTCAAGCCAGGCAAAGAGGTTGCCAAAAACGGTGTGGGCACGCTGTTCCATGGACTCGGCACTGGCAAAGGCCATGTGCGGAGTGACAATGCAGTTGGGGGCGTCGAGCAGGGGATGGCCTTCGGGCAGGGGCGGCTCCACGTCAAAGACGTCCAGGGCAGCACCGGCAATGACGCCGTCCTTCAGGGCCTGAGCCAGGGCCTGCTGATCCACCACGCCGCCACGGGCGGTGTTGATGAGGAAGGCCGTGGACTTCATGAGGCGCAGCTGCTCGGCACCGATCAGGCCCTTGGTGGCATCGGTAAGGGGCAGGTGCAAAGAGATTATGTCGGACTGCTTCAGGACCTCTTCCAGGCTCAGCTGCTCGTCGATGACGGGATCCGTCACTGTGCTCCTGTTGTAGGCAATGACCTTACAGCCAAAGGCCTTGCACAGGGCTGCGGTCTTCCTGCCGATGTGACCGGCGCCCACGATGCCCACGGTCTTGCCCTGCAAAAGATGGCCTTCCAGACCTTCCTTGGTGCCATGGGCGCGGCAGTGGGCCTGCTGCTCGGGGATCTGGCGCAGCAGGCTGATCATGAAGCCGATGCACAGCTCGGCCACACCCTGATCGGCGTAGCCGGAGGCATTGCTGATGGCAATGTTGCGCTTCTTTGCCTCGGCCACGGGAATATGGTCCACGCCCGTGAAGGCCACGTCAATGAACTTCAGGGTGGGCACTTCTTCCACGACTCGGGCGGCCAGGGGCATATTGGCAATCATGATCACGTCGGCATTCCTGCTGCGTTCAAGCTGCACGGAGGCGTCAGGATCCTTGGCATACTGGGTGAAGGTGTGGCCCATGGCCTCAAGCTTGGCCGCGTACTCGTCAACAAGCGTCTGGCGGACGCCCAGACCTTCCAAAAGAACGATATTCATGACGTACATGCTCCGACACTCGTTTTGTCCCAGGCCCTCGCGGGCAGACAGGAGGGAGTGCCACCTCTGATATTTGATCACAAAAAACAGGCAGCGTCCGGGCACTGCAGAAAGGAATCATTCCCCCGGCTGCCTTTCCTCCCCCTTGTGCCTGCCGGACGCTGAACCAGGCGGACATGGGGGCGTGTGCAGCCCTGTCATCCATCTGCGTGATACTCTTTCTTACGACCAAGTGCTCCTTTTGGGCAAGAGGAAAAGAGCCAGGGACCTGTCACAGGGACGCTGGACAGTACTTTGCTTCCGTGATGCAGACACCTGCGGGCATCTTGTTCCGCGACGTGCGTGGTCTTGAACCCGGAAGAGGTCTACACTCGTTTCTTTCTTCCTGCTCCAGCTTCGTTGTTCCGAGAGGCCTGTACGTCCGCGTCTCTGCAAAAGAGCCGCACCCCGCACGCAGTGCCGGAAAAAAGAAAAGCCCTCGCAGCGTATTGGACTGCAAGGGCGTTATCTTCTGTATGGTGGGCCATCGGAGACTCGAACTCCAAACCAATTGATTAAGAGTCAACTGCTCTACCAATTGAGCTAATGGCCCGTCGAACAAGAAAGCTTTTACGCTTCCTGTCACACTCTGTCAACAAGAATTTTGCAATTTTGTGGAAATTTTTTCAACATGCCTGAACCAGGCCTTTTTTTGCCATCTTTTGGGCAGAGGGTGTATGGAAGGCCCGATCCAGGCAATCCAGGCAAAATTCTCAAGAACGCCTGCCAGAGGCCTGTCTTTCGGCATGCTCCTTTCAGTGGCCGTCCGAGCGGCTCGCCTGACTGCCGGCCAGACTGCTTGTCTGGCTGCTTGCCTGTACGGCGTTGTCCCCCTCGTCCCTTGCAAGAGAGCCCCACTCCTGCAAGAGGAGCCGCGTGGCCGCTGCAAGAAGCGCTCCGCTGCCCGTGCCTTTTTGGTCCGCTTCGAACGGCCGAGCCTTGCTGAAGAGCACAAGCAATATCTCATGCCCCTTGGGATCGGTCAGAAGACCCATGTCGTGCACAAGGCCGCCATTGGTCCCCGTCTTGTGGGCAAGCTTCCAGCCCGCAGGCAGGGCTGCAGCTATGCGATCCCGCCCTGTTGCCGTTGCCTGCATCCAGGAGAGCAGGAGATCCCGACTCTGCGGGGAGAGAAAATCGCCCAGCAGCACCCTGCGCATGCCCGCAAGAAAGCCTCCGGCCGTGCCCGTATTGGCCGTGCTCTCCGGCTGCTCCCTGTTGAGGGCAGGCTCAAAGTCCGCGAGCTCAAAGCTCTGGTTGCCCATGAGGTGCACGGCCCTGGTCAGGCTTTTGGGGCCGCCCGCAAGGCGCAAAAGGACATTGGTGGCCGTATTGTCGCTCAGGGTGATGGCCGCCCGGCACAGCTCGGCAACGCTCATGCCCGTGCTGCCCTGTCCCTTTGTAACCGGCGACCAGGCAACCTCCTCGTCTGCCGTCCAGGTCAGGGTGCGGTCAAGCAGGCTTTCTGCCCCGGACGTCTGCGGGATCCCTGACTCGTCTTGTTCCTGAGCCTGGGCCTTGCCCTGAACAGGTGTCTGAATCCGGAGACCAGTTTGAGGGGCCTGTGCCAGCACATCGGCCCTGTGCAGTATCTCGGCCACAAGGAAGAACTTGAAGGTACTGCAAAAGGTCATGCGCTCGCTGGCCCGGAAAAAGAGGGTTCTGCCGGAGTGCACTTCATGAGCTGCCAGGGCAATGCGTGCGCCATGGGCATACTCCAGGGCCTGCAGTTGCCTGGCAAAGGCAGCAATCCGGTCCTGAGCTGACACAGGGCCTGTGACAAGGAAGAACTGAAGAAAAACAAGAAAAAAGACGATTAAGGGGCGGACGGGAAAAACGGCAGAATGGACATCAGGAGCCCTGCGCGCAGGGACAGGACAGGGCACGGGAGCGGACATGGAGAAGGACAAAGGCAGACAGACCATGGCGCAGGCACTCCGGAAAGGAGAACGTTTTTGGGAAGGGGACGCCCCTTGGGGGAAGGTCTCCCTGCCTCCCGGTGACGTCCTGCAACAACGGAATCCGGGCATCCTGTGTCAGACAGCAGCAAGGACACAGCCCGGAGTCGCAAGATACAAAAAGGCCGCCTTTCATCCCAAGGGAAAGAAGGACAAAAGGCGGCGGAGGAACACTAGGAGGTGTTACTTACTTGAAGGCCTTTTCAAAGTTGGGCACAACCTGCTTCTTGCGGCTCATGACGCCGTCCAGCCACACATGGGTGCCTTCGGGGGCCTTGCCGAAAGCCTTCTCGACGATGGCGGGATCGTCGGAGGCGATGAGCATGTCGGAGCCTTCCTTCATGATGTCGGTGAGGAGCAGGAACACGCTGTGACGGCCGTCAGCCTTGATCTTTTCGATCTCGGCCTGCAGACCTTCACGATACTTGTCCAGCATGGACAGGTCGACAACTTCCAGCTGGCCGATGCCGATCTTGTTGCCGTTCATGTTGAAGTCCTTGTAGTCACGATGGACCAGTTCATCCATGGTGGCACCTTCCAGGGCGCTCTTCACGGTGAACATTTCCAGGCCCAGGGCCTTCACATCGGCCACACCGGCGATCTTGGCCAGATCTTCAACGGCCTTCTTGTCGTCTTCGGTGCAGGTGACGGACTTGAAGATAACGGTGTCGGAGAGGATGGCGCAGAGCATGCCGCCGGCGATGGAAGCAGGAATTTCCACGCCGTAGAAGTCGTACATGTTCTTCACCACCGTGCAGGAACAGCCGGCGGGCCAGATCCAGCAGAGCAGGGGGCTGGAGGTGGTGATGTCGCCCAGCTTGTGATGGTCGACGATGCCCAGCACGTTGGCGCTGTCAATGCCCTTGGGGGCCTGGGCCAAGTCGGAGAAGTCCACCAGGTAGATGTCCTGGCCGGCCACATCTTCCACCACTTCGGGAGCAGTGAGACCGAACTTGTTCAGCACGAACTCGCTCTCAGGGGTGGGTTTGCCCTGGGCAGCTGCCTTCACGTCCAGACCGCGTTTCTTGTAGAGATCTGCCACGGCGATGGCAGCCATGATGCTGTCTGTATCAGGATTCATGTGACCGAGAACTAAAGCGGACATAGCTTTGCCTTCCTCCTAGTTATTGCTATTGTTCCCCCTTCTCCTCCGTGCCTATCCTTCACGCTGTGCGCCTGGGAAGACACATGGAGAGGAAATGGGAGCGTTTGTACGCATGAGAGTGCGGTTGCAACGATACAGAATGTTCCGTTCGTCAAAACCTTGTTCCAGATAGCACAAGCTCGGGGTCTTGCCAAGTCCCCTGGAACAAGTTTTTTGCCTTGTTCTGCCGCTCCTTCCCTTGTTCTCAAGAAAGACACAATACAACATATTGAATTTTCATATGTTTCCTTTCAGACATCTCTGTTTTGGAACAAGATGGAACAGGGCTCAGGAGCATGCGCATTTTTTCTCTTCCCCCTTATCCAGCGCCCGTGCCGTGCTGCACAGCATGTCCTTTTCGACAAGACGGACTCCATTGCCTGCCACAGGTTCTCCGCTCCCCGAATCAGAATCCGGGTCCCCTGCCCTCCTTATAGTTCCCGCACTCTGTCTGCCCCGTCCGGGCGGTCTGTACAGTCGGCAAGATCCGCATGCTCTGCCTGTTCTGCCATGGGATGGGCCCTGTCATAGGTTGCCACCAGCTGCCCCAGACTCACCTGAGTGTAGCGCTGGGTAGTGCTCAGGCGCTTGTGACCGAGCAACTCCTGCACGGCCCGCAAATCCGCTCCGGCACTGAGCAGATGGGTGGCAAAGGAGTGGCGCAAGACATGCGGGGATACGGTTCTGGCAAGCCCTGCCCGCCGGCACAGGCTCTCTATGATGCGCCTGGCCTCACGGCGATCGAGCCGTCCGCCCCGGGCTCCGGTAAAGAGCGCCTGCTCGCCCTCCCTGGCAAGGACAGGCCGCACCTTCTGCCAGGCGACAAGGGCATCCACGGAGGTGTCCGAGAGCGGAGCCAGGCGCTCGCGGCTGCCCTTGCCCATGACCCGCACATAGCCAAGAGCTGGGTCCACCTCCCTCACATTCAGGGCCAGGGCTTCGGAAATGCGCAGCCCCGCCCCGTAGAGCAGCTCTGCCAGGGCAAGATCGCGCTTTTGCAGGGCTTCGGCCTGCGCATCTGTTGTCCCCCGCGCCCGCGGGGCCTGGGTGCGTGCTCCCCGGTCCAGCAGATCGCAGGTCTCGTCCACATTCAAGGCCCTTGGCGTGTGCTGTTCCTGCTTCGGATTGCGTATCTGTATGGCCTCAAGACTGTCTATGCGCCCGTTCCTGTACAGATAGTGGTAGAGGGAGCGCACGGCCGAAAGACGCCGTGCCATGGTGCTTCGGGCGCATCCGGCCCTGAAGAGCCCGGCAAGCCAGGCCTGCAACTCCCTGCGCTCAATGGAGCCTGGCTCCTCCAGGCTCAGGCCTCTGGAGGCGAGAAAGGTTTCCAGATCCGCAAGATCCGTTCCGTAGGCCCGCACCGTAGCCTGAGAGGCATTGCGCTGCACAAGCAGCTCCTGGAGGAAGTCCCGGACACAGGGCGCATGCTCAAAGGGAAGGGCGGAAGTCCGAGACGAAGTCTTGCTCCGTATCTGAACGCCGGGCCTGGATCTGCCCGCATCCTTGCCCGTCTCCGCGGCCTGCCCAAGGGACGTCTCTGGCTCCTGTCCCTGTGCGGCCCTTGCCTTCGTTGCGACGGCCGTCCCGTCCCGTCCTGTTCTGTGCTGCCCTGTCAGGGCACTGGAGAGTCTTGCCATGCTCTTCCACCTACCATCAATCAGCATGTGCGTACGTCCCGGAGCGTCCTTTCGGACTGCGGGTGACACCGGGCCTGCCAATGACAGGGTAACGCAAACGGGCCCTTCTCTCAAATGCGGGCCCGGCCTGCCTTTTGTCCGAACCTTTCTTCCAGAGCCATCGTGCCTCAACAGCCTTCGGGAAAAGATTCTCGCAGAGCGGCTCCGCGCCCTTGGCGCGTCCTGCCTATCCTTGTCCCAAGTACTTGCCTTGCCCCCTGTTTTGAGGCAGAAACAAGGCCGTGTTCCTGCGGGACTTCCTATCCCGGCCAGACCCGCCCGACCCTGCTCCTGCACGAACACAGGGCACACACAGACAGCCGCAGGCCCTGCCCTGTCAATGAGCCAGTCCCCTGGCCTGTCTCAAGGGCGTACAGGACCCTTTGCTGGCCGTTCGTCATCTCAAACCTCAAGGGGGAAAGCACAGGAAACGTTTTCAGGCCTTCGCCAGACACAATCCTGCTGCTTTCAGAAAAAAGCCATGAATTTCCTTCAGCTATACTCCTCAAACCCGGTCCTGGCCGTCCTGCTGCCCATTCTGGGCGCCGCCATCCCCATGACCCTGCTCTTTTCCTACACAGGGCTTGGCTTCATGACAGGCACGCTGCAGGTCAAGGGCCTGCGTACCGGCCGCTCCGCCTACGACAAGGCCGCCCGCCAGCTGGCCGTCCTTGGCCTGATCCTTGGCTGGGCACTGCTCATTGTCAGCAGAATCTGGATCTTCTTCAAATCCGATGGATATGTGCCCCAGTCCTTCCTGGCCACCATGGTCGAGCTGAGCTGGGGCATTTTCGGCTTTGCCGTCATTGCCTCGAGCATCCACTTTGCCATGTGGAAGCCCCTGACCAACCACAGGGGCATACACGCCTTCCTGGGCTTCTTTGCCGGCCTCAACGGAACCTTTGCCCTCTTTGTGCTGCTGGGCGCCCTGCGCCTTGTCACGGCCGTCTCCCTGCCCAATGCGGCAGAGCTCTCGCTCTACGATCTGTTCAACTTCCAGGTGATTCCCTCGCCCCTCGTGAACGCGGCAGCTCTCATACTGCCCCTGGGCCTGGCCATGCCGGCCTCAGCAGCCCTCATCTGGCTCATCGTGCGCCGCAACAAGGACGACTTTGGCAGGGACTACTACAATACCATGCTGTCCTGGTGCGGCCGCTGGGGCATGGTGGCCTGGGGACTGGTCACGATCCTCTTCCTTGGCACGGCCTTCCTTGACCTGAGGCCCCTGCTCGACCAGCCCAATCCCATTGATCCGCAGACTCTGGCCCTTGTAGCCGCACGGGTGGTGCTGCCCCTGATCATCTGCATCACCATGGCCGCAGTGGGCAGATCCCCCCTGCCCATGCGCCTCAAGCCCTGGATGATCCTCGCCTTCTTCCTGGGCATGCCCTCGGCCTACTTTGCTTTCAAGTGGGCGACCACCTTCTAGCCTTCCAGCTGAGCTCAGGCCCCTGCACAACAAGACGCACGACACATGACGGGCAGTTCCGGTTCAAGCCGGAGCTGCCCTTTTTCGTATCCATTCAGTCATATGCCCCGAGGAAGCAGGGAAAACGCTCTTGAAGTGCGCAGCCGGAAACTGGCCTTGCTTCAAAACCACGTGATTTAGCCATTTCATCCTGCTGCCTTTGCAGGCAAGAGAGGCTGAATGTGCGCATGACCACAGGGATTGCGCTTTCTGGAGAAGTGACTGAAGGGATACCAAATTTGCCTGTGAACGAAATTTTCTCTTTGCGGGATCAGATGTCCTCGTCGTATTCTCGAGGGACGCAGACGTTCCCATGCCCGAGCACTGTGGAAGCACCCGGATATCCCTGGGATATTCTGGGATATCCGGGGCCGGTATTGGGAACAGGCCTGCCTTTGAGAAGGACTACACGCCCCTCGCGTCCAGACTGCTCTCGCACTCGTGAGCCTTGCGCAGCGGCGCCCTGTCAGGACATGCTCAAGGCAAGCCGGCTCCCCTCACACGAGAGAGCACAAGAAGACGGCGTGTCCCTGTCCCCCGCATGATCCGCATGATTCTGGGGAGATGGACGCGCCGTCTTCTGTCCTCATTTCTGCTCCCAAAGACGGAACAGGACACATCGTCAGGAAGTGCCCGGGCTAGAACTCCTTGCCAACATAGAGGTAGCGCGGCTCCTTGCCCTGCAGACAGGCCAGCACATCAGAGGCCACGCTGTTGCCAATACGCATGAGCGCCTCTTCGGTGTTCACGCCTATGTGCTGCGAGGCCACAAAGCGCGGACAGGAAAGCAGAGGATTGTCTGCCCTGGGCGGCTCGCTGACAAAGACATCGCTGGCAGCCCCGAAGAGCTGTCCTGCCTTCAACGCATTGAAAAGCGCCGCCTCATCCACAACGCCTCCGCGGGCGCAGTTCACGAGGATGGCCGAAGGCTTGCAGGCCGCAAGCTCCCTTGCGCCTATCATGCCTCTGGTCTGTTCGGTCAAGGGCACGCAGATGCAGATGTAGTCACAGGCCGCAAAGAGCTCTGTCAGGCTTGTGTAGGTGCACACGCCCACAGGAGCGTCGAGCACGGTCAGGGAGCGCGAATAGGCATGGATGCTCATGCCAAAGCCCCTGTTGCCTATTTCGCCGATGCGGGCGCCTATGTGCCCGTAGCCCACAATGCCCAGCGCCTTGCCCGTGAGCTCGAGGCCGCGCTGATCCGGGGCACCCCTGCGGGCACAGTTGCCGCGTATGGCGTCCATGCCGAGCACAAGCTGGCGGCTGACAGCCAGCATCAGGGCAAAGGCGAGCTCCGCCACGCAGTTGGCCGTGCCAAAGGGCACGTTGACAATGGCGATCCCGCGCCTGCGGGCCTCGGCCACATCGATATTGTCCACGCCCACGCCGTGGGATCCGATGACCCTGAGGGCGGGCATGCGGTCCATCATGGCTGCGGTGATGGGAATCTGGCGCACGATGAGGCCGTCCACATCATGGAGATCCGCCCCTGCCATCTCGTTCCAGTCGACAACCTGCGCCTTGGCCCGCAGTATGGCCAGGGACTGCTCATGTATGGGTTCACAAACAAGAATCTTCATTATGCCCTCCGGGATCAGCCAGACTCCCCTCGAGAGGAAGGACTGCTTCGAGACAAGCGACAACACCCGACAACAACTGCGCCTGCACACCCTGTTTCCCGTGCCCTGCCGGCTTTTGGGAAAAAAACGGGTCCAAGAAAAGGCAATGGCCCCGTCATTTGCAAAAATGCGGGGCCCTCAAAGAGAGTGTCCGTGGCCTACTTGGGCACCACGGCACCACGGTAGGTCTTGTTCATGTAGTCCTTGACCTGAGCGCTCTTCAGAGCGTCGACCAGGGCCTGCAGTTCGGGACGCTTTTCGTCACCGGCGCGCACGGCCAGCACGTTGGCATAGGCATTGGCTGCCTCGGAGTCCGAGGATTCGGTGGCCAGGGCATCGGCGGCATTGAGACCGCCAAGCAGGGCATAATTGCCGTTGATGATGGCCAGATCCACGTCGGGCAGGGAGCGCACGAGCTGGGCTGCCTCAAGCTCTTCGATCTTGAGCTTCTTCGGATTGTCCACAATGTCCAGCCTGGTCACGGTGAGGCTGTTGTTCTTGAGCTTGATGAGTCCCTGGGCCTGCAGAAGCAGCAGGGCACGGGCCTCGTTGGTGGTGTCGTTGGGCACGGAAACAATGGCACCCTTCTTCAGATCCTTGAGTGCCTTGGTGCGTCCGGCATAGATGCCGAAAGGCTCGTAGTGCACGAAGGCCATGGCATGCAGGTGGGTGCCCTTCTGGGCGTTGAAGTCGTCCATGTAGGGCTTGTGCTGGAAGTAGTTGGCATCGAGCTCGCCGCTTTCCAGGGCCACGTTGGGCTGCACGTAGTCGGCATATTCCACGATTTCCAGGTTGTAGCCCTTTTCCTTCAGAATGCCTTCGCAGGCACGCAGGATTTCGGCATGGGGCGTCGGAGAGGCGCCCACGCGGATCGTTTTGGCCGCCATGGCCGGCACGGCCGCAAGGCTCAGGCACACAAGACCTGCCAGGACAAGAAGAGTGAGTTTGCGCATGATTTCCCCCCAAGGGATGCCTGCGGGACGCGTTCCTGCAGGCGCATAGGCTCAACGGGCGGAATTACCCGTTTCGTTTGTCGGATTTGCGTGTGGCCCAGTCGCCGAAGCTCTGCAGCACCTGGACGATGACAATGAGCAGCACCACCGTGGCAAACATGATGTCTGTCTGATAGCGGTTGTAGCCGTACATGATGGCCAGCTTGCCCAAACCGCCGCCACCAACGGCGCCGGACATGGCAGAATAGCCAAGAATGGTGGTGGCTGCAATGGCACTGCCGTTGATGAGCGAGGGCCTGGCCTCGGGCAGGTAGACCTTCCAGAGGATCTGCCAGGTGCTCGCGCCCATGGACTGGGCGGCCTCGATGACGCCCTTGTCCACTTCCAGCAGGGACTGCTCTATGAGGCGGGCCACAAAGGGGGCTGCGGCTATGACCAGGGGCACCACGGTGGCATTGTTGCCTATGGTTGTGCCCACGACCCAGCGGGTAAAGGGGATGACCGCTATCATGAGGATAAGGAAGGGGAAGGAGCGGGTCAGGTTGACGAGCACGTCCAGCACGCGGAAGACCACGGGCTGGGGCCGTATGCCGTCGCTGCGGGTGATGACCAGGACCATGGCCATCACCATGCCAAAGACATAGGAAAAGAAGGTGGAGACCAAGGTCATGTAGATGGTATCCACCGTGCCTTCCCACAACAGTTCCACCAGGGCTTCGTTAAACACGGCTGAACTCCTCTATGTAGATCAGATTTTCGGCAGCGTAGTCGAGAATCTTCTGTCGTGCAGCCGGATCATCGGGGAATTGCAGCACCATCTGCCCGAAGGCCGTGCCGCCTATGTCACGGGTGCTGGCATACATGACGTTGACAGGCTGGCCGCAGGCCAGGATGAGATTGGCCAGCACGGGCTCGTAGCTGGACTGGCCGTCAAAGATGAGCCGGTAGAGGTGGTCCACCACCATCTTGTCCGGATGCAGGGCCTCGGGCACAACGAGGCGCCTGGCTATGTCGGACTTCGGATGGAAGAAGACCTGGTTGACCCTGCCCGTCTCGGCAATGACGCCCTTGCTGATGATGGCCACCTTGTGGCAGATTTTTTCGATGACATCCATTTCGTGGGTAATGACCACAGCCGTGATGCCCATTTCCCTGTTGATCTGGCGGATCAGGGCCAGGATGGAGTCCGTTGTCTCGGGATCCAGGGCGCTTGTGGCCTCGTCGCACAAAAGGGCCTTGGGACTCGGGGCCAGGGCGCGGGCGATGGCCACACGCTGCTTCTGGCCGCCGGAGAGCTGGGAGGGGTAGGCTTTGGCCCTGGCAGAAAGGCCCACAAGGTCCAGCATCTCCATGGCCCTCTTCCGTGCTGTCTCTCTGGACATGCCGGAAAGCTCCAGCGGAAAGCAGACATTGTCCAGGGCCGTGCGCTGCATGAGCAGGTTGAACTGCTGGAAGATCATGCCCATGGACCGGCGCACGATGTTGAGCTCGGCCTTGCTCAGGGCGCCCATGTCCCGGCCCTCGAACAGGACCCGGCCCTCGGTGGGCGGCTCCAGCATGTTGATGCAGCGCACAAGGGTGCTCTTGCCGGCACCGCTGCGGCCTATGATGCCGAAGATTTCGCCCTTCTCTATGGTCAGGCTGATGTTGCGCAGGGCATAGACCTCGGTCTTGCCCACGACAAACTTCTTGCCCAGGTTTTCAATGGCTATAATGGGGCCGGCTGTGCCGGGTTCGGATTCTGTTCTGTTCTGTTCGCTCATAGGCGTGTAACCGCTCCAGGGTGCAGGCACTTTTGGGCCGCCCGGGCCGTCCTGCATGGAATTGATCTGCGGGCCAGGGCCCTGAAAAAAAACATACAAAGTCTTTTCCTGTTTAGCACGGCCTGCCTGCAGACTCAAGCACAAGATTCTTCTCTTGCAAAAGCCCCCCGCAGGCCGTCCTCCCTGTCAGAAACGGGCAGGAAAAAGCCCATTTTTCCTCCTTCCCTTGCGGCCGAAACACGAGTATGACGTACAGTCGGGACATACCCCGCCGCTTCCTGCATACCCTTCGGACCAGGAAGCTCAGACAACCGCATTTTCTTCGTCGTGTCCGCCAGGGACACGAAGGACACTTATATGACACAGGCACAAACAAGGGGCATAGACATGCTGCACGGTTCCCTCTGGAGTCAGCTTCCGCTCTTTGCCCTTCCCCTTGCAGCAACAGGCATCTTGCAGCAGCTCTTCAATGCCGCAGACGTGGCCGTGGTCGGCAACTATACCGGATCGCACGGCACGGTGGCCGTTGCGGCCGTTGGCGCCAACAGCCCCATCATAGGGCTTATCGTGGGCTTTTTCCTGGGCATCTCCCTTGGCGCCAACGTAGTCATAGCCTATGCCCTGGGCCGGGGACGCGCCGAGGCCGTGACAAAGGCCGTGCACACCTCCATTCTGCTGGCCCTTGCGGCAGGCTTTGCCGGCATGGGCCTGGCCGAGCTGTGTGCCCCAAAAATCCTCGAGCTCATGGAAATCCCCGAGGAAGTCTTTCCCTTTGCCCTCATCTATCTGCGCATCTATCTCTTAGGTCTTCCGGCCATTCTGCTCTACAACTTTGCGGCCGCCATCTTCCGCAGCACAGGCGACAGCAAGACACCTCTCTATGCCCTCTTCGTGGCCTGCATGCTCAACGTGATCCTGAACCTCTTCTTTGTCCTTGTGCTGGACATGCAGGAAGACGGCGTGGCCCTGGCCACGGTGCTTGCCAACGTGGCTGGCGCCCTCCTGCTCCTGTACAGGTTGAACCGTACCGAAATGCTCATCCGCGTACACTGGCGGCATTTGAGAATCGATCACGCAAGCCTTCGGCAGATCCTCAAGATTGGCGTGCCCGCGGGCGCCCAGGGCGCGGTCTTTTCCGCAGCCAATGTGGTCATTCAATCGGCCATCAACACCCTGGGCACCACGGTCATTGCCGCATCGAGTGTGGCCCTCAACATCGAGCTCTTCCTCTTCTTCATCATCAATGCCTTTGGCCAGTCCTGTACCACCTTCGTGGGCCAGAACTTCGGTGCCAGGCAGATTGCCCGCTGCCGCCGCATCCTGCTGGTCTGCCTTGGCGAGACGGGCATGGTCTTTGCGGTGGCAGGCGGCCTCATCCTGCTCTTCGGACACGCCTTGCTGGCCCTCTTCAACGACAACCCGGAGGTGGTGGAGCTCGGCTACCTGCGTCTGGAAATCATCTTCGTGGCCTACATCTTCACCGTGCTCTACGAGATCATGTGCGGCTACCTGAGAGGCTTTCGCATCTCCACCCTGCCGGCCCTGCTCACCATCATAGGCGTGTGTGTTACCCGCATGGTCTATGTCCTCGTCCTCTTCGACTCGACCTCCACCTTCAGGTCGGTCATGATGGTCTACCCCATCAGCCTTGCCGCCACTTCGGTGCTCATCTTCATCCTGCTTGTGCTCTACAGGCCTGGACACCGTTATGCCCACAGGGAACACCGCCACCCGGCAGCCTGAACGCTGCATGCCTGAACGACTGGCCGCAGGCTCCCTGCACAAGGCGCCTTCCTGTGCGCACGGAACTGGCTCGACTACCCGGCCCCTGGCAGGCACGGGCTCCTGCCGGCCCCAAACGTGCCCCTTTGCAAAAGGAGCACCAATGAGGCATACTTGCCCGGCTTCACGCCTCCTGCCCTGTCGTGCCGCGGGGCAGGATGGGCATCAGCCGTTCCTGGTCCTAAAACTTACAGGTTCCCCGCAAAGGGCCCAACCATGCCGCATCTCTATCCTGTCTTTCTCGATCTGCACACCCTCAGCGTCCTCATCGTGGGCTTTGGCAGCGTGGGTCAGCGCAAGCTGGCCATGCTCGTGCCCTGCGCGCCCCGTGGTGTGCGCATCGTGGACACGGCGCCCCCTTCTGCGGAAGGCCTCGAACTTCTTGAAAAGGCCAGGGAGGCTGGCTGCACCTGCACCTGCGAGACCAGGGCCTTTTGCGAGGAGGATCTTGCAGGCACAAGCCTTGTGTTCACCTGCACGGGCGACAGGGCCCTCAATGCCCGCATAGCGGCCCTTTGTGTCAGAACCCGCATCTTGTGCAACTGCACGGACAATCCTTCGGCAGGTACCTTCCATGTGCCTGCCGTGGCCCGCAGCGGCCACCTGGCCGCAGCCCTTTCCACAGAAGGGGCAAGCCCGGCCCTCTCCAGGCGCTGGAAGGAGGAGCTCATCACCTGGCTTGCGCCACGGGACAGGATGGCCGCGCTCATGGGCAGCTTAAGACCCCGCATTCTGGCCCTCGACCTGCCAACGCACGAAAATACGGCGCTGTTCCGTTCCTTGAGTTCCGGAGCCCTGGAAGAGGCCCTTGCCAGAAACGACAGGGCCCAGGCCCTGGCCCTTTTGCAAGACCTGTTGCCTGGAGCCCTGCACCCCGAACTCCCCGATGTGCTGAACAGCCTGAAACAATAGAGACTACTCATGACTTCCCTTCTCTCACCCGCCTCATCCACCCTGCTCACCCTGGTGCTCTATGCCTTTGCCGGTGTGGCAGGCATGCTCGGCATGATCCTCAAGAACCAGACCATCAGGGTCGTGGCCGCCACCGTGGCCACCTGCGGCTTCATCCTGCAGACCGTCATCCTCTTCATGGGCTTTCACGCCCAGACGGCAGGCGGCCTGAGCCTCGGCGCCTACCTGCAGATGATGGCCTGGTTTGTCATGCTCTGCGGCCTTGTCCTGTGGATCAAGATACATCAGGAAATCCCCCTGCTCTTCGGAGCCCTGCTCTCCCTCGTTCTCTTCTGCTTTTCGGCCCGATCCCTGCAACTTGTCGTCCATGTGCCGGGCTCCCTGCACGCGCCCTTCTATGCCCTGCACATAGGCGCCCTCTACATCTCCCTGGCCCTCATCGCCATCTCCTTTGTGGCAGGCCTGGCCTTCCTCTACCTGGACCAGCGTCTCAAGGCCAGAAAGCCCCTGCCGCACTTTCTGCGTGATCTGCCGGCCCTCAACATCCTGGACAGCATCAACAGCACGGCCACCCTGGCAGGCTTTCCGCTCTTCACCACCGGCATAGTCTGCGGGCTCATCTACGCCAGGCCCGTGTACGGCGCCACCCTGACCGGCGACCCCAAGGAGCTCATCTCCCTTGTCATCTGGGCCTGCTTTGCCGTGATCTTCTACGGCCGCGTGTGCCGGGGCTGGAGGGGCCGCAAGCCCGCCCGCCTCATGGCTCTCGTCTTTGTGCTGAGCCTCTTCTCCATCGTCGGGGTCAACCTTTTCATGAACAGTCATCACGCCTTCACCAGGATCTAGCCATGGATTGCGATATCGTACTTGTTGGTCTGAATTACCGCACAGCAGCCGTGGATGTGCGCGAACGCTTTGCTCTGGTCCATCAGACGGATCCCGAGAACTGGGCCCTGCCCCTGGGCGGCGCTGTCCATGAGGCCCTGATCCTCTCCACGTGCAACCGCGTGGAGCTGCTGGCCATGGGCACGGGCGACGTGCGCAGCCAGATGCTGTCTGCCTGGGCCAAAGCCCGGCAGGCCAGCGTGCAGGATCTCGAACCCTACACCTACACCTATCACAACGACGATGCCGTGCGGCACCTCTTCTCCGTGGCCTCGAGCCTGGACTCCATGGTGCTGGGCGAGCCGCAGATCCTGGGCCAGCTCAAGCAGGCCTACCGCAAGGCGGCTGCCAGCCATGCCACGGGCGTCATCCTGAACCATCTGCTGCACAAGGCCTTCTCCGTGGCCAAGAGGGTGCGCACGGAAACGGCCGTGGCGTCGAGCGCCGTGTCCATCAGCTACGCGGCCGTGGAACTGGCCAAGCGCATCTTCGGCACCATGAACGAGCACAGGGCCATGCTCATCGGTGCGGGCGAGATGGCGGAACTGGCAGCTACTCACCTGGTCCAGAACGGCATTGCCGAAATCCTGGTCAGCAACCGCACCTATTCCAAGGCCGAGGAGCTGGCCCGCTTCTACCACGGCCGGGCTGTGCCCTTCGAGCACCTCAACTCAGCCTTCAGGGATGTGGACATTGTCATCACCTCCACAGGAGCGCCCGAAGCAATCATCCATGCAAAGGACATCCGCCAGGTGCTCAAGGCCCGCCGCAACAGGCCCATGTTCTTCATCGACATTGCCGTGCCCAGAGACGTGGATCCGGACGTGAACGGCCTTGACAACATCTACCTCTACGACATCGACGATCTCAAGGAAGTGGTGGAGGAAAACCGCGCCAGCCGCAGGGGCGAGGCCATCAAGGCCGAGGGCATCGTGGAGGAGGAAATGGTCTCCTTCAGGGACTGGCTCGCCCGCCTCAACGTGCAGCCCACCATCAAGCAGCTTGTGCAGATAGGCCAGGACACCATCTGCGACGAGGTGGAGCGCACCATGCGCAGGCTGGGCTCCACAGATGAAACCCTGAAGGAAGCCCTGGAATGCATGGGCCAGGCCCTGGTCAAGAAATTCCTGCACGCGCCCATCTCCTACCTCAAGGAGGGCGACAGTGCCGAGCACAGTCGCCACATCCTGACCATACAGCAGGTCTTCAACCTGGACGGCCACTGCCAGAGCCGCTTTGCCCAGAGCAAGCATGCAGAGAGCCAGGAAGAGGACGGCCTGCAGTTCCCGGCCTTCTCCTGTTCGTGCACGGCAGACAGGGCCGAATCTGGCGAACAGGCAAAAGAAAATGCCGGAACACAGGAAGCGGACAAGGCCTCCTCCTGTTCCAAGGACAAGCCCTGTACCTGCTGTCAGGGCACACAGGAGGGACTGTGCCATGCGTGAGTACGTGATTTCCGATCTGACGCCTGCAGAGACGCAAGGCCTGGAAGAAACCCTTGCCGCCAGAAATCTGGCCGCTGGCATAGAGCACCTCTACTGGCTGCCCGTTCCTGAGCTGACGGCGGTGCAAAAGGAACACGCCGCCTCCTGCGGCCCCCATGTGGTGGCCCTGGAAGTGGAAGAGACCTCTCTGCGCATGGAGCTGCTTGTCCGGGCCAAAAACCGCCTGCGCTGCGACTGCATAGCCTATGCCGATGCCGGGCAGCTCCAGGCCCTGCTGGCCAGCCTGCACGAGCTTCTGGCCGAACAGGGCATTCAGTGCTGAGGCACAGAATGTGCTGACAAGTTGCACGACGAGCGTGCGGGCCAGGGGCTTTGCAACGCACAAAGAGCCTTCAGACTCGGAGGACATGCCCTCCAAGTCTGAAGGCCCTCCTGTCTTGTGCACTGCGGCTGATCTGCTGACTGAGATCTGCTGGCTGATCTGCCTGTCGAGGCTTCGGCTTTGATGTTCGTCCGCGTTTGTTCCTGGGCCAGACTGCCCGGAGGAGAGCGTCATGAGGCATACTGCCCCCCTGCCAACACCCAGCGCAGCCGATCTGCCGGCAAGCGTTCCCTCCCTGCATGCGGCGCCGGCCTTTACGGCAAGACTTGCCCTGCAGCTGCACAAGAACCTTGCCGAAGCAGGGATTGCACAAGGCGCCACGCTTTTGTGTGCCGTCTCAGGCGGAGCGGACTCCGTGGCTCTGGCCTGTCTTGCGGCCCTTGCGGCCCCCAGGCTGCAGGCCCGGGTGCACATGGTGTGCTGCGACCACGGCCTGCGGGCAGAGAGTGCTGCGGAAGCGCGCTTTGTCGAGGCCCTCGGGCATCTGCTGGGCCTTGAGGTCACAACCGTTGTCCTGACTGTGCAGGGACAGGGGAGCCTTGAGGAAGTGGCCCGCAAAAAGCGCTATGCGGCCCTGGAAGCAGTGCGCAAACAGAGCGGGGCCTCGCACATCCTGCTTGCCCATCACAGACGGGATCTGAGCGAGGACATGGTCCTGCGCCTTGTGCGCGGCACGGGCTGGCCTGGTCTTGGCGGCATGAAGGCCGCCGACCCGGCACGCCACCTGCTGCGGCCCCTGCTCTTCACGGCCCCCGAAGACTTGCGAACCGTGCTTCATGAGCTGCACATGCCCCACTGCGAGGATGCGAGCAATGCGGATACGCGCTTTGCCCGCAACCGTGTGCGCCATGAGCTTTTGCCCCTGCTCTACCGGGAAAATCCGGGGCTTGATGCAGCCCTTGGCAACCTTTCCCTGCTTGCAAGGATCGATGAAGAGTATTTTGCAGGCCTTATTGCCCCCGTGTGCGCGCAGTGCACAGAGGAACGGAGCCTGGAAACAACAGGCACACGCCTCACCCTGAGTCTGCCTGCGCGATCTGTGAAGGCACTAGCCCCGAGCGTACGGCTGCGCCTGTTCATGACCCTCATTCAGCGCCTGGCCCGTGCCGGCGTACAGGGCCAGGCCCGATCCGGTGTGCTCTTGCAGCTCAATGCCGCCCTGGACCGTCCCCAGCGGCCACGGCACTTTGTGCTGCCAGGCAGGATGCAGATATGCCTTGGTTCAAAGGCCCTGGTTTTCAGCGGCCTTGTGCCCAACGAGACAGTCAGACAGGGCATGAGCAATTTTTGCGAAAAGCCTGCGGCTGCGGAGTAATCCGCCTGGCATGAGCCTGAAGATCAGGCAAGTTCCTTGAGAAAGAAGCGATCCATGGTCGTGTGCAGGACAGCCTCGGGTCTTGGGATCTCCCTGTAGCCGAGCCGTGCATAGAGCTGCAGAGCCTCAGTCAGGACGGAATGGGTTTCCAGGTACATTGTACGGTAGTGCAGGGCCCTGGCCCTGTTTTCGCAGGTTTCCATGAGGGCCCGTCCGAGGCCCCTGCGCCGGGCCTCTTCCGTGACGTAAAGCTTTTGCAGCTCGGCACAGTCGGCAAAGGCGACGGCTTCGGCAAGGCCGGCACCGCCAAGGACTGTGCCTTGCGCATCCACCACCACAAAGTAGGCCCGCCGCTCCGGAAGGGGGGCATAGTAGGTACTCAAATGATCCAGTTCTGGATCAAAGTAGGCCGTCCCGGGAATGTCCAGATGACAGGCACGCAGGGTGGTGCGGATGATGTGGGCCAAGGCGGCATCGTCGGCTGCCGACAGCGGACGTATGGTACACTGCTCGATATCCATGCAAGGCTCCTCCGACTTGGGGATACAGGAAAGGGACCCTGAGCATAGGGGAAAGTGCCGTGCTTTTGAAGCGGCTTTTCCCCTGTGCCCGAAGGCCCCTTGGTTTTCGGGTGCTTATGTGCACCTTGGGTTATGCGTCGGTGTTTTCTGCGTCTGTGGTCTTTGTTCCTGCGCTGGTTTCGGTGTCAGTGGCAGGGGCATCCCTGCTGTCTGCAGCTACCGAGCCCTTTGCGTCTGCGCTGGCTT
Organism: uncultured Desulfovibrio sp.; assembly: GCA_944327295.1. Taxonomy (GTDB): domain Bacteria; phylum Desulfobacterota; class Desulfovibrionia; order Desulfovibrionales; family Desulfovibrionaceae; genus Desulfovibrio. Next base: position 30,971 of record CALVHF010000013.1, read on the forward strand.
CGGGCTCCCTGACAGGAGCTTCGGACGGCAGTTCCCAGCCTGGTTCTGCCTCTGCGTCCAGGCTCTCGAGTACAGGGCTGGCGATCAGGGAAGCCTTGCCGCTGCCCCCGTAGACGAGCTGCATGCGCTCGGCCTCTTCGGGATCGGCGCCTGCCTCCTCGGCCACGTCCCGCCACTGCGAGAGGGCCTCGCGAAAGGCTTCCAGACGGCTCTGCGCCTCCTGCTCCTTCAGACGGAACAGATCGGCCATCCGCACAAACCGTGCGGCAGCAGCATCCAGGGCGCCTTCATGCAACAGGCCCGCACGAGAAGTGCTCTCCCAAGGCAGGGACGGCTCAAGAGGCTGCCGACAGGAGCAAGCCGCCAGCCAAAGTCCTCGCGCATAAAGCCCCAGCTGCCGAGGTCGGAGTTCGTTGCGTGCACACAGGCACTGAAGACCAGGCGGTTCCAGATCTCCTGCAAATCCTTCCGGACGGCACCCCCTTCCTGCTGCAAAACAGTTGCCATGCCGGCAAGGTCTGTCTCGGAATGGCCCCTGGCCTGCAGGAAACTGCGGCCTGACAGGAAGGGGATGCGCTGCGCACCAACCCTGTCACAGCGGCGGACAAGGAGCACGTTTCGCCCTGCCACCTTCTCAAGACGACACTCCGCAATGCGCAGCCCTGCTCTGCTGGCAAGCTCCAGGGTCACATACTCCCAGAGGGGCCTGTCTCTCTCGTCGCCGGGAGCAGGCAGGTGTGCCACATACAGGGTGCCATCCTCGGCGCTGACAATCCCCCGGGCCTTCTTCCAGCAAGTGAGGCTCCGGCACGCACCAGCAGGTTCGTCTCTGCAAGGTCTGCCGTGCCGGCAAAGAAGCGCTGCGTGGCCATGCAAAGTGCTTCCAGATCATGCAGGCCCGGGCACGCTTCCTCTTCCGATGCGCCCGTAAAGCGTGCTCCGCCATCCGCGGAAAAACGCAGAGCCCCCATGCGGGTGGCATCATTGCGCAGAAAGGTCAGGACTGCCTCCAGAGCATGGGGTCTGCGCCTGGGCTTTCCGGAGCGTCCGGCGGCAGAGCGTGCCTGTTCTTCCTGCAGCTCCTTCTTGCGCAGCAGCAGACGCTGGCCCCATTCTCCGGGCAGACAGTCTGTCAGGCAGAGAAAGAGGCCTTCGCGCACCGTGGGATGGGCATCAAAGGGCAGGTCGGGACTCAGGGGAAAGGCGCGGGGCGTCTGCAGCCAGTCGGCATCGTAGCCAAAGCTTGCGAGGAGGCGCTCCCGGCACGGCCTGACCCAGAGCCTTCCCACCAGTTCCGTGCTCTTGCGCTGGAGGTGGACTGTGTACTGTACGCTGTTACTCATGCGCATGCTCCCTTGTCTTGTAGGCCTTTCTCGGCAGACGTTCCTCGTCCAGCAAAAGGCCCACGGAATCGTTTCTCTGATCGGCGAGCTCGTCAAAACGCTCCAGCAGTCCCAGGGCGTACAGCGCCGCTGCGACATTGGCGAGACTCACTCCGCCGGAACCATTTTCGATACCGAGCAGGGTGTTGCGGGAAATGCCGGCACGTTCGGCAACAACCGAACTGGGCAGCCGGCGACGCATGCGGGCACTGCGAAGATCCCTTCCGGACTTCTGCAGCGAGCGAAGGACGTAAGCATTCTTTGGCATACGTAACCTCTGAAAAGTACTAAAGGTTTATGAATGTTTTCAGAGAATTGCCACTCTTGGAAAAGTTGTGTGAATAAATTTCTATTTCAAACAAACTAACATGTCAACAATTATTTTTTTCTCCTGTGGCTCTTCTGTTTTCCGGAGATTCTGGCAGCCGCAGAACCTTGAGCAGTGTTCCTGGAAACTGTGCAACATCCTGTGCAGAGCGCGTCTTTCATGCTGCCTTGTGCTGCGACGGCAGGAAAACGCACCCACCAGGCGACACGAAACGTACCCGCATGGCGACAGGAAAATGCACCCAGTGAGACGGTGGAAAGAACTGCAAGAATGCCTTGTCCAGCATTCTGCGCAGTATTGCAGGATACGGCGCAGCATCCTGCGCACGAGCTCTCTTTCATGCCGCCGAAGCTTCTGGCGGCAGGAACGTGCACCCGTCTCGCGACAGGAAAATGCTCCCTGTGAGACGGTGGAAAGTGCTGCAAGAATGCCTCGTCCAGCATCCTGCGCAGTATTGCAGGATACGGCGCAGCATCCTGCGCACGAGCTCTCTTTCATGCCGCCGAAGCTTCTGGCGAAGGAACGTGCACCCGTCTCGCGACAGGAAAATGCTCCCTGTGAGGACGGTGGAAAGTGCTGCAAGAATGCCTCGTCCAGCATCCTGCGCAGTATTGCAAGATACGGCGCAACATCCTGCGCACGAGCTCTCTTTCAGACTGTCCTGGGCTTGTGGCGGGTCATGTACACGGTGCACGGGCGTGAGGGACGGCAGAAGGATTGTTTGTTTTTTCGCGTTGCTCTGTCGTTTGTTCTGCCATGTACCAAGCCATGCGCGTGTGCAGGAAGTGGCACACCTCCCGGACACACGCATGTCCGCATCTCCCGAAAAGCCGGGAGATGCGAACATGGCAGCCTTTTTCCATTACTGTCCTTGCAGAGGAATGGTCAGCTCCTTCCTTGGAAGGACAGGGCCCTTGTGGGAGGCATCCCTGGCATCCAGGCCCTTTACATGCAGCCAGGCTTCCAGATGGTCGGCCACCTGCACATTGTTGCGATCCGCAAAGGGGATGTGCGTGTTGCCCCTGAGACCGAGATCCGACAGGAAAACAAGCGTGACATCTCCTCCATGCCTGTTCACGGCCTCGACAAACTGCCTGGCCCTGAGGGCTGCAGCCCTCCAGACTTCGGAATTGTACACCTTGCTCACCTCAGTGGCGACATTGTCGCCAAAGACAATGAGGATGGGCATGCGGGTCAGCTTTTTGAATTCCTGCACCGGCACTGTGGGGGTGTCCATGGCTGTGACATGAAGTTCTCCCCTGGGAATGTCTACAGGGATCTCGCCTTCAGGAAAGACGAAGTGGGCGGGTTCATAGGCCACTATGCCCTTTACAAATTCCGGGACTTCCAGAGCCGTGGCCCAGCCGTACTGGCCGCTGCGGGAATGGGTCAGCAGTATGGCAGGCCCCGTGCTTCGGAAGAGCTCGGCCATGGTCCTGCCAAGCGTCATCTTGTCCGGTTCCTGACCCGTATCCGGGGTCTGCTGACGGAAGAACTGATCAAGGCTTGTTCCGTCCAGGGACTGCTGCACATTGGGAAAGACCGTGGGGCCCTTGGGAGAAATCCACAGCCCCAGACGAAAGGCATCCCAGGCAGCACTTTCATAGAGCGCCGTCGGCGAGGCAGCCTTGCCAGGACGTGCCAGGGTGCGGCCGGCCCTGCCGCGATGCGGCTGATCGATAATGTACACCGGCCAGTCACGCCTGGTCAGAATGGCCTGATACCCTTCCCTGCCGTCAGGTGTGAATTCAAAGGTCTTGCCGGACTGGCCTATGCCATGCCACATGATGATGGGGTAATTGCGTGCGTTTTCGGGGATGTAGTACTGGGCATAGCCGTGTTCCCCATGAAAGGTCACGCCGTTTTCCAGGGTCTGCACCGTGCCGCCAAAGAAAAAGCTGCCCATGGTCTTGAGGACAATGGGTTTTTGGACCGAATCTTTCGCCTGTACGGCCCCGGGCTCGCACAGGCAAGCAAGTGCGCAGAGCATCAAGCCTGCAGCAAGCCCCCGGAAGGGACGGAGATGGAACTGCTGGGTCTTGTTCATGCAACCTCCCGCGGAGACATGTTTTTTATCATGACTTATTTGCCCCGGCTGCCAGGATGTTGTCGAGAACTTCCTCTGTCTGCCGTGCCCAGTCGCGGCCAAGCTCGCCGGCAACCACGTCCACAAAGGCCCGCATCTGTGCTTCGGTTAGGCCCATGTTCATGGCGGCATTGAGATGGAAGCTCAGCTGGCCCGCAGTGCCGCTCATGGCCGAGAGGGCCGAAATGGTGGCAAGCTCGCGGCTCTGCCAGTCCAGATTGTCCCTGTAGAAGATGTCTGCAAACAGATGCTCCTTCAGGAAGGAATCTATGGCCGGAGCAAAGAGCTGATAGCCAGACGGCGGAGGAACGGTGTCCCTGCCGCTCAGTGTGGCCCTGGTCCTTGCACCATAGGCATCGCGGTCCAAATCGTCAGGCATGGGAGTGGGCTCCCGCCCCTGTACGTCGGTCATGCCAGCGGCACGTCGCTCGTTCAGAAGACTCATGAAGCAATGGATGGCATTGAGACTGCGGGGAAAGCCCGTATAGGCATAGAGCTGTATCAGGACTTCGCTGATCTCGCTGACGGTCAGTCCGGCATCCAGCCCGCGTATCAGTGCTTTCTTCAGGCGGACCAGATCTCCGTTTGTAGTAAAAATTGACATGACAATAATACTTTTTTGCTTTTCTGTCAAGCTCTTCTTCGAAATTTTTCTTGCGGAATCTGCTGCCCCTGTCCGGGGGCCGTTCTGGCCTGCCGCAGCGACCGCTCCTGCACAGCACAGTCCTGCCACAAGCAGCAACAGGACAAGCACTGTTCTCATGGTTCCCTTCTTCACGAAATCCTTCCTCATGATGGCTCAAACCTCCTCTTGCCTTGCTGATGCCTGGTCCGGGACCTACTTCCGATCGGGCCTTGCCGTGTACTGGGCCTCGGTCACTTCCTCAAGCCAGGTCGTGCTCTTGCCGTCCTTTATCCCTGTAATGGCAATGTGGGTCATGGAACTTGTGGCCGTAGCCCCGTGCCAGTGCTTCACATGCGGCGGGCACCAGACCTCGTCGCCAGGACGAATTTCCACAACTCTGCCATCGGCCGTGCCTGTCAGTCCCACGCCGTGCACCACGATGAGGTGCTGACCGGCCACATGGCTATGCCAGAAGGTCCTGGCACCGGGCTCGAAGGTCACAGAGGCAGCCGTATAGGGTGCGGCCTCCGTGGCCTTGAAGATGCGTTCCACACGCACCCGGCCCGTGAAGGTGGTGGCTGGGCCCTGTGTGGCCGCAAAGCTGCCGGCTCTGGTCACGGTCTGTGTGGCCTTTGTTGTTTCTGCAGACAGGGTCGTCTGCGGCTGGACAAGCACAAGACCTGCTCCGGCCAGTGCCGTCAGAGCCAGTACGCTCAGTGTCTTCATGGGTATAACCTCCGTCGTATCTGGTGGTGCTCTCTTGAGTTCGCATGATGCTGCTCATTTCTGTGGATGAGGTACAGACCACCTGGGCAGTCTGCTCCTGTCACAGGCCCGGGGCTGCCCAGAACATGTCGGAGCAGCCTTTTCCAGACCCCGCCAGAGCATCGCCTTTCCGTCTTGCAGACGTATTGCAGGTGTCTGACAAAGTCCTGCAAAATCCTGCAACAAGAGGCAAAAGCTGCAAGAATTTGTAGCTAGTACAAAATGACTCCTTGTGCTAGAACAAGCCATCGTTTTTCGCAAGGCATGCTCCTTGCCCTCTGGGCACTTCTCTCTGTCCTGGAAAGGAGACAGGGGGGCCGGGAAACGACATAGGGGCCCAAACGGGCCTGCCTGGGAGAAGACATGTACACAGGATACGATAATGCCGGCAGTCTGCCCGCAAAGGGCGCCAGCAGCACACTGTTCGAGGACGCTCAGGTTCAGGGGCAAGATTCTCTCAAGTCACAGGGAATCTTTCCCGGACGGGCGTGCAGGCCGGGGCACAGCCATCCTCGGGGAAGAAGCCCGCATGGTATGCCGCCCTCCTCTCGCGGACGGATTCCCTGATCGTGCAGCTTGTGCTCATCCTTCTCCTTGGCATGAGCGTCCTGCAGATCAGCTCCTTTCTGGTGGTCTGCGACGTGCAGCTAAGCTACGTGCGCCAGGCAGAAAAAAGCAGGGCCGAATACCTGGTCACCTACTGGACCATTCTCGAGGCCCTGCCGCCCTCCAGACGCGAGGACGCCCTTGCGCTTCTGCGTGCCTCCGAACGGCCGCAGGGTCTCAGGGAAATGGTGGAGATCTCAAAAGATCAGCCCGACTGGATCATGGAGAAGAACACCCCTGTCATTGCCCACTTCCTGACCTATGCGAGGGAAGCCCTTGGCACGAACAGTGCCAGCAAGGACACTGCCGTACAGAGGGAACCAGGGATCCTTGCCAGAATGCACGAGAACGAAGATCAGTTCTTCACTCCCTACCTGCCATGCTCGAGACAGCCCTGCAGTTTTCGGACGGCACCTGGCTCAGGGTCACCCAGCCCTTCGATGTGGATGACAAGTTCCTTGTCTGGTCGCAGCGTGTCTTCACCATTGTGGCAGCCCTCATCATGATTGGCATCTGCCTTGTGCTGCTTATACGGGTGACACGCCGCTACGGCGCCTGAGCAAGGCCGCAGAACTCTTTGGCCGCCAGCCCGAGCACACAGAGCCCCTGCCCGAAACCGGACCAAGGGAAGTGCGCGAGGCCGCCTGCTCCTTCAACCGCATGCGCGAGCGCATCTGCGGCAATCTGGCAGCCAGGGATCGCATGCTGGCAGCCATGGCCCATGATTTACGCACGCCGCTGACGAGACTGCAGCTCAATGTGGAACGGGTGAAGGACAGCGCGCTGCAGAACAGGCTGCAGAACAATATCGACGATATCTCCGGCATCATCAGCCAGAGTCTGGATCTGACCCGCAGTCTGGACACCGAAGAAGCTCCGACGCGCATCGAGCTCTCCTCCTTTGTGCAGAGCATTGTGGACGATAATGCCGAGACGGGCACGCAGGTCAGCATGTCCCAGGCCGAAGAGGATCTTTCTCCAATCATTGTGCGGGTCCGCAGGCTCTGTCTCAAGCGCTGCCTGGAAAACCTCATTTCCAATGCCTGCAAGTACGGAGGCGGCGCCAGGGTGACCCTGACAAGAGACCATGCCCGCTGCACCATCCGCGTTCTGGATGAAGGCCCGGGCATCCCGGAGCCCCTGCTCGATTCGGTCTTCGAGCCCTTCTTCCGACTGGAGCCGTCCCGCAATAAGGCCCTGGGGGGACGGGCTTAGGATTGACCATTGCCCGCAACATGGCCCTGCTCAACAATGCTGAGCTCACGCTTGCCAATCGCCCTGAAGACGGTCTGGAAGCCAGACTGAGCCTGCCCTGCGAGGAGGACAACTAACGCTCCTGAAAATAGGCTGAACGGCAAAGTCTTGCGTAGCATTGGACGAGGTATCTTCAGCTCTCGAACGGCCCTATGCCTGACGCTGGATGTCTTATTGCCGATGTCGGATTCCTGAAGCTGCTGGACAAAAAACACTCTTTGCCCCTTTGCTCCACACATGAAGGCATCTGATCAGAGCAGGAGGGGGAAGTTTATCTTCTGTTTTTGAGATATCCGGAACGTGTACCTGATGAAATTCAACTGATATGCATTGGACTCTTGACTTCAATGCCAGGATAGATTTCCTGCAACTCCTCAAGAAGCACGGAAACAAGAGGAGGAAAAGGCTCATTGTTTCGCTGCACAATGAAGTATTCCACATCGGGAATTTCCGTGGGACTCGAAACGATGACCATTGTGCCCATCTCCAGACACTGTTCCACACAGCATCTGGGGATAATGGCCAGTCCCGCATCGCACAAGACAAGATTCTTGATGGACTCCATGTCATCGCTGATGATGGCTGTACGGTTCGGGGGACGCAGGGAATACTTTTTGAGCCAGTTCATGGCAATCTCGTGAATGCGCGTGCCCTTTTCCCGCAGGATGAACTGCTCTTTGGAAAAATCTCCGGACTCAAGGGCTTCCCTGTGGGCAGAAAAATAGTTTTTGCTGGCAACAATGACACTGGACTCGGCCCTGGCCAGAGTGAAATTCAAGCTGGGAAAACCGGGCACCCATGGTGCAAAGCCTATGTCCACCAGACCATCCTGTACCAGAGCGGCAATGGTATGGGAATTGCCGAAGCGCAGATGCAGGCTGACGTCCGTGTATTTGGCTGCAAGTGCCTTGAGGACAGGAGGCAGAAAATAGGTACCCATGACGGAACTGGCCACAATGTCGAGCCTGCCCGTGATATGGCGGGTACGCAGACCAATATGCCGGATGTCCTCCAGCTGCCTGAAAAGCTCTTCCACCTTCTGCAAAAGCTCCTCGCCCTCGGCTGTCAGCCTGGTATCCTGATTGGAACGCACAAGGAGCGCACAGCCAAGCTCCCGTTCCAGAGCCTGTATGTGGTGGGTCACCGTGGGCTGCGTCATGAAGAGCTCCTGAGCAGCCCTGGTGAAGCTGCCGGTTTCCACGACCTTTTTGAAGGAAACAAGATGATCGAGTTTCACGGAAGCCTCCCTGCACTCCCCTGTGGATACCAGTTACACGCCCCCTGTATCTTCAAAAGACACAGAAACGCGCTCCTGGGAGATGAAAAAAGTACAGCAAAGAGGTCGTGACGACAACGTTGTCATTGCATCGAAAGATTCAGGCCGATGCGCCGAAGGTAACTACTCAGCTCTATTTTATCATGCAATTCTAGGCTATTAGCGCGAGCATTCAGAAAGGAATATTTTGAGCTGA
>CALVHF010000014.1 GCA_944327295.1 uncultured Desulfovibrio sp.
AGTGTCTGAAAGGATGCCGGCGGCAGGCAAGGGGACAAGGGAAAGAGAGCCAGGGATCCTGTCGTCCTGCCGGGGCTCTGGAGAGCCGGTGGTGCAGGACGCACGACAAACTGGCCCCAAAAACGCAGGAAAAACTGACCCCCGCAGACGGCCCGGCCAGGGCCAGCACGGCCAGACCTGGAGCCAGGGTCAGGCAGGCGTCTGCCGCTCAAAAGACTGACTCCTGCAAAAATGCGAGGGAGCAAAAGAGCTCTCAACAACCGAAAATTCAAGAAAAAGGTGCCTGCACAAATTTGTCTGTCCTGGCGTGGAGCCATCTGCATGCAAAGGCGTGCCGGCAGTCCTGATGGGAGACTGGGCCATGCTCATTGAATTCACCCTGCGCAACTGGCGCTGCTTTGCAGAGGAAGCGGCTCTTTCCATGCTGCCCTCCCGGGAACGGCGCTATGCCTGGACCATGCCGCGCTTTGCCACTGCGCCCAAAAGACTTCTTCCCGTTGCCTTCATTCATGGCGCAAACGGCTCGGGCAAGAGCGCCGTGCTGGAGGGCCTGCGCTGTCTGACCCATCTTGTCCTCCACGGCTGCGAGGACGATGGGCGCATCCCGGTGGCCCCCTGTCTGCTCGACCCGCAAAAACGCCGGGAGCCTGTACACTTTTCCATCCTGTTCCGTACCAGCGAGCACGTCTGAAAGTATGAGCTGGCGCTGACCGGCAGAGACGTCGTGGAGGAGCGGCTTGTCCTGTTCCTTTCTAAGGGAGAACGCGAGCTCTTTGTCCGCAAGGGAGACACATTGCAGCTCGACCAATCGGTCGAGACAGCAAGCGTGCATCGTGTCTTTGCAGGGACACACCAGGCCTGCCCCTTTCTGACTGAGGCCGGCAGGAAGGGGCTGGCCTTTGCTGCAGACCCCTGCGCGTGGTTTCGGGAGACCCTTGTCTTCATTGGTGCCGGGGACAGCAGTGGGGCACGCTCAGGCGAACGCACAGCCTGGGCGAACACTGTGCGCTGCCGGAAGGAGCTTGCCCGGTATCTTGCCTTCCTTGATACCGGGATACGGGAACTTGTTGCCGGACAGGCGGGAGAGGACAGGGCGTGCCTGGCACAAGCCTGCAGGCACGGCAGGGAGTCCGGGAGAGGGGAACTCTGCGCACGGCACAGGGACGCCCTGGGCAACGAGATGCTCCTTGATCTGACAAGGGAGTCCAGTGGCACGCAACGTCTGCTCGACGTGCTGCAGATTCTTGTTCAGCCCCGGCTGGACAGCAGCCGGAGCCATGTGTACGTCCTGGATGAGATCGACAGATCTCTGCATCCCAATCTGTTGTGCCAGCTTGTGACCGAGTTTCTTTTGCAGAGCTCGGCTGCCTCCAGAACGCAGCTTGTTGCCACTGCACAGAGCACGGTCCTGATGGAGGAGGGCCTTGTGCGTCGGGACGAAGTCTGGCTCGCGGACAAGGGCCATGCAGGATCTGTCCTCTGTTCGGTGAGCGACTTCAGGCTGCCTGCCGGCAGGACCTGTCATGATTTGCAAAGGCTGGCCAGATGGTACAGGGAGGGACGATTGGGCGGTGTCCCCAGGCTGGTGAGACCATTGCTTCCGCTCTACAGGAAACCGGAGAAGTGACTGAGGGGGCGAGCCTCTTGAAAAGGCATCGGCCGGCGCGCACTACAGGCGGGAGCTGCCCTCACGCCAGTGGGCCGTGCCTGTCTGTCGTGCCGGACTCCGAGCGGTCCCTGTCGACCATGTCCTTGATCAGCACGGCTATCTTTTTGGCCAGTCTGGCAAGATCCCTGGCGCACGCGCAGTCACTTTCATCAAAATTCTCAGCCCTGGTCAGGAGCCTGTCCGCTTCCTCAAGCATCGCGCCGGCACGCTGCATGAAGCTGCGAAAGTCGTTCAGGGCTTCCCGGGAATACTTCGAGGCCTCCTCCAGGGAGACGCCGCGTTCCAGCATGGCCAGGGCTGCAGGGGAGCTGAGGACACTGTCGAGCCGGGGGAGGTCACGAGAATCGCTGATTTTCCTGTTGCCGCAGAGCCAGTCGAAAAGATGTGCCGCAGCCCGGGCATCAAGTTCGTCGGGCTGCTCGTCGGCACCATCGCCCAGGCCGATATAGGCCCTGATGCCGCCATGGGCGAGGGCCGTGTGGATCAGGACGAAATTGGTGTCGATGCTGCGGGCAACCGCCTCATTGCCCCAGAAGGCATGGTCTTCAGCCCATTTGACGACGGCCAGGGTCTGCAAAAGGCGCCTGGCGTACTGTGGCCTTGTGCCGACCCGCTCCGAGATGAGGGCGAACGTCTTTTCGTCCGATTCGTTTTCCGTGCCATGCCGTTCCCGGAGTGTGCCGAGGTAGTCCGCCTTTTCCCTGGGGCCCCAGGGCCTGATGCCCGTGATGTGCCGAAATCCCAGGCTGCTCACGATATCCTGTCGTTGCTCGTACAGGATGACCGGCACCTGGGTGATGTTCTGGTGCCTGGCGCTGGCTGCAATCCCGGCGACGGTTTTCTGCCGCAAGGGGGCCAGTTTGGGCGCGTGCAGGAGTTTGAGGGCCGCAAGCCGCCTGTTCCCGTCGACAACAATGAAGCCGTTCGGGCCTGGCGTGACCAGCAGAGGCTCAGCCTCGTCATATCCGCTGCTGGCAATGGAGAGCATGAGTTGCGGCAGATCGCCATTGATGAGCATCCACTGCAGGATGCGTTGCTCGTCGCCAGTCCGCTTCCCCGCTGGCAGCCTGGGCATGTCCGGGTCGAAGCAGAGCCTGTCGAGAGGGACGTCCCTGCGCTGTCCTGCTGCTGTCTTTTCTGTGTTCATGTGGGGCCTCTTCTCTTGCCAGTCTTGTGTGTCCGATGACACGTGTCAGGCGACACGAAAAATGTACCGGAAAACGACAGATCAGGTGTACCAGAGAACGCCCTGAGAGGGGAGAGCAGCTTCAGGGGATTGGACTGGACGAAGGAACAGCAGGGCCTGTCCACGGTATCCATGGGTATCCACGGTGTCCACGGTAGCCAGGGTAGCCGGGTCTCCATGGGGGGCACAGGACGCTGACCAGACACACCTGTGCCCGTATCGTCCCGAAGATCATTTTTTCAGCAGTCTTTCAATGTGTTCCTGCATGAACAGCGCAAGAGCACGAGCTTCCTTGTCTCTCGTTTCCCAGTCATCAGCCAGATTGCCCAAATAGGCTTGTCGAGCTCTTTTCATATGGTGAACAAATTCCTCTGGCAATTTGGGAAGTACCCACTCTGCAGCAACATCCTTTGTGGCAATCTCCATTGTTTCCAGAGTAAACCACATTCTTGATAATGTGAGCAATACATTTCTTTCGTCCCCTTTCAGACTGACAACAAGACCTGGAAGGGAAGAGTGCATGGCCTTTTTGATGTCATGGAACGGGATGTCAGAAATCAGTTCCCTGCTCTCTGCCCCTTGCAAAGTGCGGCTGCTTTGTCTCGCCTGCCACAGCAGAATCGTCACGTCCGGGTCATGGCATGCCTGAGGACTGTGACCGGCTTCCATTTCTTCCCGAAGCCATTCTCCGTACATGTAGTCGCATCGTGGCGGAAAGCGCCATGGGCGGATGTCATTGAGAGCGATGATTGCGATTTCCAGGGGCCTTTTTCCAGGACAGCCGACAGGACCGGAAATGTCCAGGAGCTGCCTTGTCAGGTGCTCCCGTTCCCAATCGCTCAGGTCTTTGGCAGTGATGATCAGTATGTCGATGTCGCTGTCGGGACGAAGTCTGTTCAGTGTTGCAGAACCATGCAGATATATCCCCAATATGCTGTCATGCAGCAGGCTGTCTGCTGTCCAGAGAACCTGGCCGATTTGCTTTGTGCATGCGTTGCTGTTTGTCATTTTGTCCATATGGAGCTCCGGACACCGGACTGATTGAGGCAGAAGACCATCTGCTGTGGCAGTGGCGGGCAGACCTCGCAGCCTGCCTTCCAGGTCCGGCTCCTGGAGCGCATCGGGACCGGACGAAGCACGGCAGGGCAGGACGTCTTTCGGGGGCACAGGAGGCCGATCAGGCGCTCCTGTACCCCTTCCTCTTTGGGATCGGGAAAGAGAACCGTTCCGTCAGGCCTTCTGCCCGCTTGCTGCCCTGTCCTGTGCAGAGTTGGGGGATGCAGGTCTGTGGTTGGCTATCTGGCAGCTTGTGCCCACGCCATCGGCTTTCTCTTCTTGGTAGCAGGAGATGCGGCTCAAAAGATCAATGCCCAGGTTGATGCCGTCCTTCAGCCTGTTGGTGATGAAGCCTTCACTCAAGTCCTTGAGCATGCCGGCCCGGCGCAGTGTTTCGCGAACCTCCCTGTTGCTGACCACCAGGATGACCGGCACGGAGCGGGCGTAGCAGCGTTCAAGGAAGAGCATGAGGGCATGTGCGCCCGAGGCATCAATCCAGAAGACACGGGTGATGTGCAGGACAATGAGGCGCACCTCCTTCTTTTCCAGCTTCGTGAGCTTGCGCTCAAGCTCATGAATGGCCCCGAAGAAGAGCGAGCCTTCTATGCTGTAGACCACCAGCCCCCTGGGCCTGTCTGGCACATCGCGCAGAAGCGGACTGTTGTGGGAGAGCTTGCGCACAATGGGATGGGAGGAACGCTGAATGTAGAGCAGCAGGGAAAGGATGACACCAATAAAGAGGGCCCGTTCCAGATCGAAGATCAGGGTGGAAGCCAGAGTAATGAGGAGCACAATGCGGTCCGAGCGTGTTGTCTCGAAGCTCAGTCGCAAGGACTCCACATTGATCATCTGGACGCAGGCCAGGAGCAGGACACCGCTTAAGGCCGGCATGGGCAGCCAGCTCACCAGCGGCGCCATGAGAAAGAGCATGGGCAGGGCCAGCAGGCCCGTGAACACGGCGCCAAAGCGCGTTCTGCCGCCAGAGGAAAACATGAGGGCACTGCGGGTGAAGGAGCCGCAGCCTGGCAGACCGGAGGTCAGACCGGCAACAATGTTGCCCAGTCCCTGGCCTATGAGTTCCCTGGAGCCGTCAAAGGCATCCCTGTTGATGCTGGCCATCTGCTTGGCAATGGTCAGGGACTCTACAGTGCCGGGAAGAAGAGCGCCCTCCAGACCTCGGGATCCAGGGTCTGCGGCAGGGAAAGGGGCGGCAGCACGCTGGGAATGGGCCCGACCATTTTGACGCCGTGGGCGGCTGCGCCAAGCAGGGCACTCAGGCAGCTTGCGACCACCAGGGCTGCCAGCGTGGCCGGAAAGCGCCTGGAGATCCGCCGAAAGAGAATGGTGAGGAGTACGGTGCCTGCGGCAATGCCAAGGCTCCAGGGATTGGTCTGATCCAGCGAGGCAAGGGTGGTGGCAATCTGCGGAAAGAAGCCGCCCTCGGCCCTGGGCAGGGAGAGGCCAAGCACCGTGTTGAGCTGGCCTGCGGCAATGAGCAGGGCTGCGCCTGCCACAAAGGCCGCCATGACCGAATGGGAGATGAAGTTGGTGAGCTCGCCAAGCCTGGCCAGGCCCATGACTATCTGGATGAGGCCTGCGAGCAGGGCAATCATGAAGATGTAGGGCATGCGCACTTCTTCCGGCATGGTGCTTGCGACCACGCCGCCAATGCTGACCGTGGCCAGGGAGGAGAAGAGCACCATGGAAATGGCATTGGTGGGACCGGCTATGAGGTAGCGGGACGAACCCCAGAGCGCGGCAGCGATCACCGGGAAAATGGCCGTGTAGATGCCGTACTGCGGATGCACACCGGCAATGAGGGCATAGGCCATGGCCTGAGGAATGGCCATGGGCGTGACGGTCAGGGCGCCGACAAGGTCTGCCCGCAGATCCTTTGCCGTGTAGTTTTTCAGATCCCCCAGAAAGGGGAAGAAGGTTGTCAGCCGCATTGCAGAGACCTCGCACGAAAATCCTGCAGTTCCGGGACCAGACAGCCCTGTCTGCAGGAAGGGAACAGAGTCTTTCCTTATCAGACGCGCCGAAATACCCCATCCGTAAGGGTGGGGATGAAAGGCGCGCATTGCCCCTTGACACTCTCCAGAACTTCTGGCTAAGGAAGTGTTATGGGTACTACTCTTCACAAGTTTTTTCTCTTCAAGCTCGAGCCAAATGGCGCGCAAGCCAGGGCGTGTGCATGCTCTTGCGGTTGTTCACGTTATACCTACAACCGGGGATTGGCGTGGCTCATCGAACAACTCAAGCAGAATCCAGAGTTTCGGTTTTCCTACTATGACCTGGCGAATCAGCTTCCTCAATGGAAGCAGGAGGAGGATACGAAGTGGCTTGCCGAATGCCACAGCCAGGTGTTGCAGCAATCACTCAAAGATCTGGAGCGGGCATACATCAACTATAAAGAGGGGCGAGCGAATTTCCCAAAGTTTCACAAGAAGTTCAAGTCAAAGGACAGTTTTCGCTATCCGCAAGGCTTCAAGATCGACGAGGGTAAACGGCAGATCTATCTGCCAAAGATAGGCTGGATGAAGTATCATAGAAGTCGCTTCATTGCAGGCAAGGCAAAAAGCATCACTGTCAGTCGCAAAGCCGACGGCTGGTATGTTTCGATTCTGACCGAGCAGGAAGTGGACGAGCCCAGACACCCTGCAAGCGGCATCGAAGTCGGACTTGATGTGGGTGTGGTCAACACGGTCACGCTCTCGGACGGCACTGCCTGGCCCCCGATCAACGCGCTCAGGAATAATCTTGAGAAGCTTAAAAAATGGCAAAGAAAACTCAAACATAAAACCAGATTCTCAAGGAACTGGAAGAAACTTCAGGCAAAGATTGCCAGGCTCCATAAAAGGAGTGCCGATACACGACACGATCATCTCTGGAAAATCGCCAGTGATGTCTGCAAGAACCACGCAGTCGTCTACCGCGAGGATTTGAGGATCGTCAATATGAGTGCATCGGCATCGGGAACCAGGGAAGAGCCTGGAGTCCATGTCGCGCAGAAACGCGGCCTGAACCGTTCCATTCTTGATCAGGGCTGGGGCATGCTTTTTCGCATGATCGAGGCCAAGCAGCAGGAATTGGGCGGCGAGGTCTACGCAGTGCCACCGCAATACACGAGTCAAACTTGTCCGAAGTGCGGTTGCAAAGATGCAAGAAATCGCCCCAGGCAGGCAGTTTTCAAATGTGTGAACTGCGGATTTGAGGGGAATGCGGACTGCGTTGCCGCAATGAATATACTCGGGCGCGGGCAGCGCCTCAGAGCCTGTGGGGAGCTGGAGAATACAGCTTCAGCTCAAGTGAGTCGGCACAAGCCGTCCAGCAGCAGGAACCCGTCGAAGCGACTGACCGCAAGGTCAGCAACGCAGTAGGGAATCCCCCTGCGTAAGCGGGGGGAGGATGTCAAACGCCAAAAAAGGCGAGCGACAAGCTCTGTTATTCCCGGAAGCTGTCCCATGTCCCATTGCGGTCATGCTGGCCAGAAAGAGGGAGACGTCCGGGGAAAGGCTCTCTATCAGTTTGAGAAGACAGACAATCTGCCAGAAATCTTGCCGGAACAGCACGCCCTTTTGGAAAGCAGGGCAGCCTGCCTGATCTCTGTCTCTCCTGAGCTTTAGACATGCAGACAGGGCGTCTGCAGACTGCATGTTCAGACGGATCGGGTTCTTCTCTGAGCGTGCAAGAGGGAACACCTGTCGTCTTGTCTGTTTCCAGCTTCCATTTTCTGAAAAAGGGCTCGAAATACAGTGCGCGCAGACACAAAAAAAGACAGTCCCTGGCAAAAAGCTGTCCGGGACTGTCCAGATAAAGGGGCTGTGCCTGGGCACAAATCCTTTTTTTCTCAAACGAAGCGTGCGGTCTCCATGGGCCTAGAGTCTGCCCTTGCGGTGCATCATGCCGGTCCAGCGGGCCAGGGAGGTACGCGAGACGGCCTTGTCCAGGGTACCCATCTTCTCTATGCCCTGGACCAGGTGCTGGCTTTCCTCCTTCTCCAGACGGACAATGTGGCCGGCCTGGCGTGCACGCTGCTGGAAGGCATTGAGGTAGTCGTTGGCAAAGGCAATGTCCTGCACAAGGTTCTGCGGCAGGTCCTCGTGGTACTCCACGATCACCTGGCACTGCTCGAATTCCAGCAGAAGCCGTGCCCTGTAGACAAGACAGACGCCTGATTCCTGGCCGGCTCTCTGGCCGGATCCGCAGAAGGGATCGTGCTTTCTGTCCAGAACGCTCAGGGTTTCAAACAGGGTCCTGTTGCCCTGGTTCTGGCTCATGCGGCGTATGGCCGGAAAGGCCGTGTGATCGCCGGACATCCATTCCCAGTTGTTTTCTCCGTCGGCAACGGCTGTTACCAGGAGGCCTTTGGCATGGCCGTACAGGGCCAGCCAGAGCCTGGCCTCGCCCTGCAGGCTTTCGTGGGTCTCGGGCCGGATGCTGCACCAGCCTGCTGTCAGCAGGTTCATGTTCTGATCCAGCGCAAAGGTTGCCGCAGGCCTGGCCCTGGCAAGCAGCACGGCCTGACTGGAGCCCGGCTGGCGCACCATGCCCCGCAGCGGAGGCTGGGAAGAGAAGTGGGAGATGGCAAAGCCACCAAGAAGAACAACCAGGACAAGGATGATGATTTTGGCCATGGGGGATGCCTTTGGAAGTCTTTGAGGATCTGGGAAGGGACCTGTGCCGGTCAGCTGCGCCTTGTCAGGACAGGAGCAGGCAGGATCAGGCGGGAGAGCGGCACAAGCCACAGGTAGCAGGCAGCCAGCACTGCCGAATGGGGCGCCTGCAGCATGCTTAAGGGGATGACGCAGGCTATGGACCAGGGAACGAGGGCCGAGAGGAGGATGACGGAGTCTTCCAGATTGCTGGCAAGACGGGCAGGATCGGGCTCAAGGTCCTTTGTGACCTGCCAGGTCAGGAGGACGGCCAGGGTCTGGTTGCAGGCAATGGCCGAGGTGACAAGGCCTGCCAGGGCAAAGCCCGTGAAGGATCCGGGCCGGCCGGCCCGTTTGTGCAGGAAGGCCTTGAGATCGTGCAGAAGGTCGCTTGCCTGAAAGAGGCCCGCATAGGTGGACGAGATGCAGACAATGCCTGCCACCGTGAGCATGGAGCTGATGCCGCCGCCGTCAAAGAGCCGGCCCACCTCTGGATCCCTTGCCGTGTAGCCGCAGAGCAGCAGGCCCGGGATGTCGGCAGGATTTGTGCCCTGCAGCAGGAGGCAGAGGCCAAGGGCGCACAGGGTGCTGACCAGCATGGCCGTGCGCACATGGATTTTGCACAGGGCCAGCACAAGGATGAGCAGGGCCGGCAGGGCGGTCAGGACATTCAGGGTGTACTCCCTGGCAAAGAGGGCGCCTGTATCGGGGATGGTCCCTTCGGCATGCAGCAGGAGGGCGCCAGTGGCGTAGGCGGCCACGCTTGCCAGCAGGGCCGGCCAGCCCGTGGCCCACATGGTGCGGCAGTTGGCATAGATATTGGTCTTGGTCACCGTGCTCACCAGCAGGGCACTGGTGGACATGGGCGAGCAGCGGTCCCCGAAATAGATCCCGGAGAGAATGGCTCCACCCGTGAGCAGGGGCGGCTGGTTCAGGGCCATGCCCACGGACATGCTGATGACGCCCATGGTGGCTGCGGTGGCAAAGGACGAGCCCAGGAGATAGGACAGGCCGCAGTTGGCCAGAAAGGCACAGGGCAGGAAGAGGGCCGGGGTCATGAGCTGCAGGGAGCAGTCCACAAGATAGGCAATGGTGCCGCTGGCCCGCCAGCTGGCCGTGAGCATGCCGATGCACACAAAGGTGGTCAGAATGGGCAGGACGGTGCGTATGCCCTCCAGCGAGGCTCTGAAAACGCGGCCAGGGGACAGGCGGCAGGAGAGACAGTAGCCCGCAAAGAGGCAATAGCCTGCGCCCAGGGCCCAGAGCAGGGAATGCCCTGTCAGCAGGGTCCCTACCAGAAGGAGGCAGAAGAGGAAGAGGACAAGGAGGGTCATGCAGGTGCCTTATGACAAAAGGGGGCGTGCGTTTGCAGTCTAGCCCATATGCCTGTTCTTGTATACGCCGGCTGCTGCAGTACAGGGTTTGCAGCCAAAGGCCCCTCCTTGAGAGGGGCCTTTGGCAATCAGGAAAACCTGTCCATGAGACGACCCGCGAGCAGGCCGGCTTCCATGACATCAGACAGCACGCTCAAAAGAGTCCGGGGACTTGCAAGTGCAGGATCCTCAGGGGCGCATCCTGTGGGCCAGGGTGGCCAGCACAAAGATGGCCAGCCCCACCACAATGATGGGGGAGAGCGCCCAGCTCAGGCCGAAGAGGTGCGAGAGAAAGCCAATGGTCGGCGGGCAGGCCAGAAAGCCGAAGAAGCTGATGGACGAAACAAAGGAGATGCCGACCTGGGCCGGGATGGTCCTGGAGCGGCCGGCCAGGCTGTAGCACAGGGGCACAATGGAGGCCATGCCGAAGCCCACCAGGGCCAGGCCCATGGTGGCCGGCACAAGCTCGCCCGTGGTCAGGGCCAGGGTAAGACCTGCGGCAATGCACAGGCCGCTTGCCTGCAGGACCGGGGTCACGCCGTAGCGGTTCACAAGGCCGTCTGCCAGCAGGCGTCCCATGACCATGAAGGTCATGCAGGCAAGATACCCCAGGCGGACAAAGTGTTCCTCTGGCTGAATGACCTGGGCAAAGAAGACCGCACTCCAGTCGTACATGGCGCCTTCGGTAGCCATGCTGCCAAAGGCAATGAAGCCAAGAATTATCAGGAAGGCACTGGGCCGGATGCGGGTTTTCTTCTGCGGCTCGCCCCTGGAGGAGCCGATGTGCACTTCCCGTGGCATGATCAGGGGCTGCAGCAAGACCAGGCCGCACAGGGTGATGACGGTGATGGCCACAAAGTGCAGCAGAGGCGGAACGCCCAGAGGCGCCACCACGGCACCGATGAGGCCGCCTATGACACCGCCCAGGCTCCACATGCCGTGGAAGGTGGCGATGATGCTGCGCCTGTAGAGGATCTCCACGCCCACGGCCTGGGAGTTCAGGGCAATGTTGGCCATGTTGTAGACAAAGCCGAAGAAGAACAGGGCAGCAAAGAGCGCGAGCCTGCCCGGAGCCAGGGAAAGGCCCACTAGGGCCAGGGGCAGCAGGATCATGGAGAGGATGATGGCCTTGCGCGTGTGTACCTTGCCGATAAGCCAGGCGGACGGAGCGATGGCCACAAGTTCGCCTAAGGGGGCACCAAAGAGGATGCTGCCCAGGGCGGCATCCGTGAGCTGCAGGCTCGCCTTGATGTCGGGTATGCGGGTTGCCCAGGACGCAAAGATGGTGCCCATGAAGAAGAAAAAGAACATGAGGGCCATGCGGTAGTTGCCCCTGGCTGTCTGGGGCACAAGACGGCGGGCCAGTTCCCGGGGAAGCGAAAGCGCAAGAGTGGTCATAATAGCTGATCGAGCTGGGGTTGCAGGGTTTGCGTGCACGAGGGGGAGTGCAGAGCCCTCCCGGGGCTGCTGCATGCACGAAAGGGAATGTGTCCTTGCGGGGCATAGGCCCCTTTTTGCGACGAAATTGTGCAGAACATGCGACACAATCGGGCACAAGGCAGGGACAGGGACAAAAGAGAAAAAGACTTCTTTTCTTTTTGCCCGCTTCTGTCAAGCGACAAATGCGCAACAGCCGGAAAAGCAGAGCCAACGGTCCGTTAGGACTGATGTTTTTCTCTTGTCCTGCCCGGCGGCCGCTGGGGCGGCAGGGGCAGGGCGCAAAAAAAAATATGTCAAAATGAGAGATTTTTCTTGACAGCCGGGCGGCACAAGCGTAGACACAGTTTTCGCGTCGGGATGTAGCGCAGTCTGGGAGCGCACTTGAATGGGGTTCAAGGGGTCGAAGGTTCAAATCCTTTCATCCCGACCAGTTATCCAGACAATTCAGGACTTGCGAGCTGTTCGCAGGTCCTTTTTTTTGGCTCTTCGGGGATATTTGTGGGTAAGGGCCCCAATCCCCTCACCTGCCTTCTCTCTAGGGCGTGTTGACAAAATCAAAATCCGGCAGTGGCAAACCGGCATATGCCGATATAATGAGGCGCACCGACTACCATTAGAGCTCACTGTCGCACCATGACCCCGCCTGAAATCAGGCCAGATCAGGGCGACACCTAATTTGTCAACACGACCTAGTGTTTAATTTTATTAGTCCACATACTGCTATCGATTGATAATCACTGTATTTTCAAACGCATGTAGCATGATGGATTTTCGTAATTAGACACTAGGTACTATTTCCAGCCTGAGGGCAGCCCACTGTCCGCGCAGCAAAGGCAACTCAGATCATTTGTCAATAGTATTTGCTAGTTAGCTTTCTGAAGACATGGTGACTGTTTCCCTGGTTACCAAGACAGATGCTTCAGGAGAGAGCCTCTGGAGTTACCCACAGAAAGTCACGAAGAGCCTTTTTTTGCCTGTTGAGTTTTCCCTGCCTGCCAAGGTGGTCGCTGGCCCGGGGAGCCCCGGATGGAAAGGACACCCCTGAGGGCGCGAACTGGGCTGGGATGTCTGCCCTGAGAGAGACAATGATGCGGACAGGACAAGATGAGACTGCCCAGAGAGCCAGGACAGAGGGCACTCTGGGGGCCTTGTGATTATCGCAGGCTTGGCCCCCATGAGCATATTGTCTGTCCGCTCCACCTCATGTCCGCAAAAAGTACAAGGAGCCGAGATTGGGACAGCTGCTAAGGCTCGGCAGAAAGCCATTTCCCTGTTCCAGGGGAGAATCCCCCCATTATGAAACGGGGGAGCTTCAAATTGATGAAGAGTCTCTGGTTCCCTCTTCCCGCTCTTCTCCAATGAGATCTTCAGCGGCAGTGTTGCTTGTAGTGATAATTACTTCACTGCCGAATTTCGCCATGAGAACGTCTGTATCAAGCACTTTTCCTTCTTCCCAATCAGATGCAATGCAGACAACAGCACCGCTGTCAAGAGCTGCGCCTGTAAAATCTTCAATCTGACTGGGATCCATGATCAGGGTGGCACCAGCAGAGAGCTGTAATTGCTCGCTTGTTGGTATTTCAGTTGCTTTACTGATGTCAAGAATGCCACCATCCATGACTATCAGCTTGCCCTTTTCGTGAATGACGAGCTCACTGCTTCCCCCTTCGATCAGGATATTGGAAATCCTGAGTGTGCCAGAGAGAACCAGGGTCTGATGATCTGCCACCTCGACATGCGTGGCCGTGATGGCTCCGGCACCAAAGACGTTGACGGTGATGGGAGCAACTGTCTCTGCAAAGATACCAGTTTCTGCATTTCCGCGCATACCTGTACAGAGATTGTCCACAGACACATCATAATTCGCCTGTATTGTTCCAAAACCAAGGGCAATATTGTTGAAAATGGAGGGAATGGGGTCATTGAAGACAAGAGCTGTCTGCGGAGTGCCAGTATACCCGCCTTCCCTTGGGGCATCCACATCCTCAATGACCACTTCGACTGCTGTCGTCTCTTCGGAAGGCAGTGCTGTCTGCGCCATGCCTGCATTGCCTACAATGACCATTTCGACTGCTGCCGTCTCTTTAGAAGGCAATGCAGCCTGCGCCATGCCGGCACTGTCCATAATGAGCATGCCGGCCACAGCCAGCGAGCCGAAGGTGTTGAGCAAATGGCCTTTTTCCAGGACTACCCTGTACCGATTGATCCGAGTGCCGAGCGCCCCACGCGTAACGTTCATGACATTCCTTCCCTAAAGGTTGCATGTGACCAGGACGGAACCATCCGTCAGTTGCGGCACCAAAGTGTACCGGGCGCGCCATCCATCCTGTCTTTTTTTAGTAATTACGGAGAACTGCGTCAAGCAGAACATCTTCCTGCTGCTGCTGCGAAAAAAGACAGGTTCTTGAAGCAGATTGCATCTTGAGCGAATGTGACGGCCAGGAACAAGAGAATACCGCCCTGAAAGAGACAAGGCTGTGTCAGGAAAGCAGGAAAGAATCGCAAGGAAGCAGGCGCATCCTGTGTACGCAGGGGGCGAGACGTCTGCCTGAGAGATAACGAGCGAACAGGACAGGCCGGAGAGGTCAGGACAGAGCCAGGGCACAAGACAAAACCGCCGGGCATTGCGGGCCACAGGATACGGATCGTGAGCAGCGCAACAGGCGCAAGCCCTGCTCTTGCAGGGGGAAAGGAGGTGCGCCTGGAGAATGTAAGATTTTGTCATTCAAGCATACCAATTGATCTCATCCATCATTCTCACTATGAAATGATGGCTGCTTAGCCTTAGGAGCCGTCCAAAAATTATTCAATCTCTTTTACATCCACCGACATTGAGCAGTTAGGTGTAAAGAATTTAAAAACAAGTATTATCAAAGGACGACATAAAAAATGGCAGGCACAAAACATGCCAAATCAGACTCTTTCATAATCCATTTACTTTGGGAAAATACCACTGCAATTTTACAAAAGTACAGTAGGTTATACCCTGAAATGAATTGCTTTATCAGTAAAAAATTTTCTAATACAGTAAATAAAATAAAATTTCAAAAATCGTGTAAAAATTACATAATCTGTTGATAATATATAATATTTAATTACAAAAAACATACTGCTCAATGCCGGATCCATATTAGCCCTGAGATCCGCGTCAAAAGCGGATGAACAGTTCTAAATGTGACCAAGTTATTTTTGGACAAGTCCTTACCCACAAATACCCCCGAAGAGCCTTTTTTTGCCCGTTTTTTACCAGTCCGCCTTTTAGTCTCGCCTTTCGTCTCAAGCCTTCTCCTAGGGGGGCAGAATGGCCGGACAGCTGTCAGTGGTATCCTGCCAGTGGCATCCTGTCGGGAACATTCTGGCAGGGATCGTTTCTTGTCCTGTGCCGGAACGGAACAAAATTTGTGAAAAATGCTTGACAGCCGGGCGGCATGAGCGTAGACACAGTTTTCGCGTCGGGATGTAGCGCAGTCTGGGAGCGCACTTGAATGGGGTTCAAGGGGTCGAAGGTTCAAATCCTTTCATCCCGACCAGTTATCTAGACAATTCAGGACTTGTGAGCTGTTCACAGGTCCTTTTTTGTTGCCCTGTGAACAGGAGACAAGAAAACAAGTTTTCTCAAGCTGTTGCAAAATAGCCGGGCAGCCGGATTTTGGGCTGCAGGCCCATTGAGATCCATGCCCAGGATGCGCTAAGGTCAGGACTGTGCTCCCGTACAGGGGCCCTCACCCCTTTGTGCGCTGCCCCGGGAGGCCGTCTTTTCCTTCGGCCCCTGTGACCACCGGGACCCTGAATTCCTGATCCCCCTGGCCCTCTTGCCCTCTGGCTTCCTTGCCGGCCTGCATCCCCAGGGGCAACCTTCTGCACAAAAAGCCCCCCTTTTTTCTGCCATCCCTCTTTCACCCCTGGTGGCAGGGAAGGTGGGTCCATTCCTATTCTTTTGCGTGTCACCCAAGGAGGAGGCGCCGGACCGCTCTCGACATCCAGAACTGTCTGGTTCCGCAACATCATGGATACCTGTCATATTCTTCCGCTTGGCCCGTCCTGTATCGGCAAGACAACGCTTGTGAGCAGTGTCATCGATGCCCTGCTCACCACCCTGGAACAGTCCGGGGGCTCCATCACGGCACAACTCGGCAGCGAGGACGCCGACCTTCTGCACAAGAATCTGCAGAGCCTGCGTTCCGCCAGCGGCACCCTGCCGCAGACCCTGCTTGATCCGACAGCAAGGCCCCATGCCTACACGGTCTCCGTGGGCGGGAGTGCCAGCTCCCTGCTTGGCAAACTTTTGAGTGGCAGGGTCTCCATGCAGCTCGCCTTTCACGATTATCCGGGCGCACTTATCGACGATCTGCCTGCCTTCACAAGCTCGGTCCTGCCCCTGGCCCAGGCCGAGGTGCTGCTTGTGCCCGTGGACGCCAGCCTTTTTATGGAAGCGGCCAGCGCCCA
The DNA here is from genome assembly GCA_944327295.1 of uncultured Desulfovibrio sp. Classification (GTDB taxonomy): domain Bacteria; phylum Desulfobacterota; class Desulfovibrionia; order Desulfovibrionales; family Desulfovibrionaceae; genus Desulfovibrio. The sequence continues at coordinate 15,826 of CALVHF010000014.1, forward strand.
GGAGGAAGTGGCTGCCCAGGCCGTGCACCGCATAGTCAGCATTGAAGAACTCATTGTGGAATGGGAAAAGGGCCGGGCCCTGACCACGGGCCGGGGACTGCTCATCTTTGCCCCCTTGCGCTGCGAGGCCTATTTTGGCGACAACGGCATGGAGGCGAAAAAGGAAGAGGCCGAGCGGCTGGCCAGCCTTGTCTGCAACCGCTTCTTCTCCAATATCATGGCCATCGTGCAGTTCTTTGGCGAGAACATCAACTGCCTCTACGTGCCCGTGGACACCCTGGGCCACTGCCGGGTGGCGAGCCGGGAATGGGACATACAGAACCCCGCCTTCCGGGCCACCTATGCCATGGAAGGCGAGGTGCGGCCCTTTGGCTGCGAGATGATTGCCCTCTTCATCCTGGAATACTACATCAGGGTGTGCCGCCAGACCTCGTCCAGCAAGACCCTGGAGGAAATGGAAAAGGGCCTGGACGCCCTCATCGACGAGTTCAGGAACAAAAGCGGCTACGTAAGGGCCCTGCGTATCTGCTAGTGTCTAATTACAAAAATCCATCATGCTACATGCGTCTGAAAATACAGTGATTATCAATCGATAGCAGTATGTGGACTAATAAAATTAAACACTAGCCGCTGCCAGCCTGCGTCCCCATCATCCTGACCCGCATCTCCTGACCCGCAAGCCCTTTGTGCGGGCTCCCTCTGTCGCAGCAGCACCCCTTGCAGGCTCTCTTTGCCTGTGCACCCCTCTTTCCCAAGGAGTTGCCCCATGAGTGAAAGCGCCTTTGCCAGACTTGAACAGGATATGGAGGCCTTCAAGAAGACCAGCGTGCTCGCGGCCCTGGCCGAACTCGATGTGGCCACACGGCTTCTGCAGGGCGGCAATGCCATGACCGCCAGCGAGCTTGCCCAGGCCTGTGCCTGTGACGAGCGGGGCATGGAAGCCCTGCTCGATGCCCTCGGCGGCCTGAAGTACCTTGCCAAGGAGAACGGAAAGTATTCCGTGCCCCAAGACCTTCAGGATGCCCTGGACAGCCGCTCTCCGACCACCTGCATCCCCATTATGCGCCATTATGCCTGCCTGCAGCGATCCTGGAGCCATCTTGCCTGGTCGGTCCGCGAGGGCACACCGCGTCCCCACGAGCCCAGCATCCTGGGCGCAGAGGAGGACAGGGTCTCCTTCATCATGGGCATGAATTCCGTGGCCACGCGCCTTGTGAAGGGCGTAGTGGATTCCCTCCTTGCCTGCGGGGTCTTTCCCCTGCCTGCAGGATCTGTCATCCTGGACATTGGCGGCGCCTCGGGCACCTATACCGAAGCCTTCCTGAAGGCCCTGCCGGACACAAGGGCTGTGCTCTTTGACCTGCCTGACGCCGTTGTCCAGGCGCACAAGCGCTTTGATACAAGTCCCCTGGCAGGCAGGGTGCAGCTTGTGGCCGGAGACTTTACCCGGGATGAGCTGCCGGCTGGCTGCGACTTTGCCTGGATCAGTGCCATTATCCATCAGATGAGCCGGGCAGAGAGCCGCAGCCTCTACAAAAAGGCCCTGGCAGCCCTCAATCCTGGCGGCCTTGTGGCCATACGGGACTTTGTGGTGGACGAGACAAGGACCAGCCCTGTGGCCGGCACGCTCTTCGGGGTCAACATGCTTGTGAACACGGAGACGGGCCGGGTGTACAGCCTGAGCGAAATTTCTGAAGATCTGGCCGCTGCGGGCTTTGCCGAAGCCCGGCTGGCCGTGGATGTGCCCAGCATGTGCGCCATTGTCACGGCCAGAAAGCCTGCCTGAGAGCCTGCCCGGGAGTCTGCCTGAAGGCAGGCACGGGCAGGACAGCCGGCTTTTTCCCGAAAGCCCTGAACGCCCTGAGAGCCCCTGCACGGGACTCCCAGGAGCGGACAATGCAAAAGACCCCGGTACACAACCGGGGTCTTGTCGTCAGTACGCTGAAAAAAAGGGGGCTCAGGCCTTGGGAACGGCCGTCCAGACCGTGCCGGAGAATTCGGCCAGGGCCTGGATGAGGGCCTGCGTGCCCTTCTTGCCCAGATCCCTGCCCTGCATGGAGCGGTAGAACTGATCGGCCAGGGCGCAGCCGGGCAGGACCAGGTGCATGCGGCGGCATTCTTCCAGAACCAGGCCCAGATCCTTCACAAAGTGGTCAATGAAGAAGCCGGGCTCGAAGTCGCCGTCCATCATGCGCTGGCCCAGGGTCTGCATGGCCACGCTGCCGGCCGCGCCGCAGGAGACGAGCTCGTGCCACTTGCGCACGTCCAGGCCGGCTTTTGTGGCATAGAGCAGGGATTCGCAGACGCTGAACATGACGCCTGCCACAGCGGCCTGATTGGCGAGCTTGGCCTGCTGGCCAAGGCCTGCGGCGCCGCAGTGCATGATCTTCTGGCCCATGACCTGCAGCATGGGCAGGATTTGGGTGTAGCCTTCCTCGGCGCCGCCCACGAAGATGGACAGGGTGGCCTTGCGGGCGCCCACGTCACCGCCGGTGACCGGAGCGTCCATGGCCATGATGCCCTTTTCGGCGGCCACAGCGGCAATGGTCTGAGCCAGGGTGGGGCTGGAGGTGGTCATGTCGCAGATGATGCCGCCCTGAGCCATGCCGGACACGGCACCGTTCTCGCCAATGAGCACGGCTTCCACGTCCGAGGGGTAGCCCACGATGGAGAACACCACATCGCTGCGGCTGCCCACTTCCCTGGGGCTGCTGCACAGATGGGCGCCTCTGTCCACAAGGCCCTGGGCCTTGGCGGCAGTTCTGTTGAAGACGCTCAGCTCGTAGCCTGCGTCAAGAAGGTGGCCTGCCATGGACTGGCCCATGACACCTGTGCCAATCCAGCCAATACGGGGTTTGTCCATATCGTCATCCTTGTCGTTTCGTATGTTGATGGGGGTGCGTTCCGGAAGGGGACTATTTCTGGGGCTTTTTTTGCGAGGCCACAAGATCGTCCAGAACAATCTTGTCCGTCAGCTTCCTGCCGGTATTCAGCGAGGCATAGTGCCTTTTGACTATCTGCAGGTTGGACGTCATGCGGGCATTGTAGGGATCCTTGCCGGCATAGAGAGCGCTCAGGTTCTGCAGGGCGCCCTGCACATCCTTTTCGTCCAGCCTGGTCACATCCTGCATGTCGCCCCTGTAGGCGGAGAGTGTGCGGGTGGTGGCCTTTTCCGCGTCCCTGTGGCCCCTTTCAAGCTCTACCATGCTCTGCTGTATGGTCTTTGCGCTTGGCTGCCCCTTCATCTTTTGCAAAAGCCTTTCGCCTTCCTTGATCTGCTTGGCGATCATGACCCGCCTGTAGCGGTAGTTCCTGATGGCTTCCAGGGACATGACGCAGTTTTGCAGCAGGGATTCGATGCGGGCCACTCGCTCGCGGGCCTGCAAAATATTGGTCTGCTCGATTTGGGTGCGCAGGGAGACGAGATTCTTGCGTATGCTCTCATTGGACGCCCGCTCGATGAGCCGGTTAAGTTCTTCCAGAGGAGTGGCCGCAGCCAGGGCCTCCTTTTGGGCTTCTCTTTGGGTGTCCTTCTTCCGGGAAGGCGTTCCGGCAAACTGCGGCACTCTATCCTGGGACTTGGGCAGCTGCCCGCTGATGGCCGCGTATTCCCTCTGCAGGGCCTGTGGCCTTGAGCCTGCAGGGGTGTTCACCCCGGAGATGACGGGCCTGAAGCCGAGATCACGGGCGCGCAGTACGCCCTCTTTCAGGAAGGGAGCAAGTTCCTCGCGCCGGCCGGGCATGATTTCGTTCTTGTCCGAGAGGAAGGATCCGCCCTTGCGCACAAAGCCGCCGGCCGAGCCCTGCAGGCTGCCGCCAAGGGAGAAGCGGAAGGCGTCCAGGGTCATTTCCGCGGCATTGCCGGCCGTATCGTAGAGGCCCAAGGGGTTGGGCAGGCGGGAGCCAATGCGCTCCACATTTTCCGGTGCGTGGGAGGTGCCTTCCTCGCGGAACACGGCATAGTCGCCAAAGTCCGTCTTCTCCGCCATGGTAAAGAAATCCTGCTGGCGGTAGTTGGTGCTGTCGTTCTGGCCGCCTCGGGCCGCATACTCCCACTCGGCCTCTGTGGGCAGGCGGATGAAGCCCGTATTGCGGCCGTCGCCGCTGAAGGAGGGCAGGCTTTCGGGATGGTTTTCAAGCAGCCATTCGGTATAGCGCTGGGTAAAGAGCACAGCCTCGTACCAGCTCACCCCGGTCATGGGCCTGGCATCGGAGCTCTCCAGTGTTCCGGCATCGAAGTGCTCGTCCATGACGGCCTTCCACTGCTGGCGGCTCACCTCGTACTTGGCCACAAGATAGTAGAAATAGGTGCCTTGGGCGTCCTCGGGCAGGCTTGCCTTCCAGCTCGCAGGCACATCCTGGGAGGAAAAGGGCGCCGAGAGCACGGTCTGATAGGTGCTGTCGTAATAGGAGCGGTCGGGTTCGCTGTCGGCCACCCCCATGCTGACCTTCATGGACCACAGATACCCCGAGGCCGGCACGGCCACCACCCTGAAGGCCATGGAAAGCCCTCCTGGCATGGGCAGGATGATGTCCTTTGTGTCAGGATGGGGATTCCAGGTATCGGCTTGCTGCACATCCTGCTTCTTTCGCAAGGCAGCCCAGGCATTGGGCTGGGTGGTGGCAAGGCAGGCAAGGCACAGGGCCAGGACAAGGAGCAGGCGTGCCGTGCCCCGGACAAGACTCTCAGACATCGCGGATGACCTCGGACGGTTCGATTTTGGTGCTGCGCCAGGCAGGACAGAGGGCTGCCAGAAGGGAGATGACAATGCTCAGCAAAAAGGCCATGCCGTAGTGCACTGGCAGGAGGAGGCAGACCTGTTCCAGACCTTGCAGGGAGCCGGCAAAGGAGGTGTTGAGCCACAGGGCCGTGACCACGTAGGTCGCAATGGCCAGGATGGTGCCAAGCAGGGCCGTGAGCACCACCTGGGTCAGGGGAAAGAGCATGAGCTGCCCCTTGCCGAAGCCCGTGAGCTGCAAAAGGCCCAAGGTGCGCTGCTTGCGCCTGATGGCGGCGAGCACGCTGCTTGTGGTGGAAGAGAAGAAGCCTATGCAGGCAACAAGGCAGATGAGGGAGAAGATGAGGTTCAGACCGTTTTCTAGGGTTGTTATCTGCTCGATCTCCTCTGCATGGGTATAGGTTTCCACCCCGTTGCGGGCAAGATAGTCCCTGAGGGTGGTGACAGCCTGCAGGTTGTCCGCATAGAGGCGAAAGCTCGGGTAGATGCGTGCGGCCTCTGGTCGCGCCTCGCCGGTCCAGCCGTTTTCGCCCCCGAGTTCCGGCACGGCGCGGCCGTCGCGAAAGTCCTCGCAGCCTTCCACAAGTTCCAGCGGTACGTAGGCCGTATCCTTCTGCTGGGCTGCCAGGGGCAGGACGCCGTGCACGCGCAGGCGCACGTAGGCCCTGGAAATGTGGCCGCCATAGGATCGCTCCACGGTGCCAAGGAGGCTGTCCCCCTTTTTCACGGCAAGCTTGCGGGCGGCTCCGTCCGAGAGCACAACCCCTGCCTCGCGCAACCCGGGATCGTCCGCCTCTGGGCGCCTGGCCAACAGGGAAGAAGATTTGCCCTGTGCCTGGCCTGCCTGGTTCGCCTGGTCAGGTTTTTGCTCCTGCCAGGGCACCATGGTCACGGTAGGCGCCTGGTAGCGTCCAAGCAGAGGATCGCCTGTGGCCGTGGGTTCCAGGGAGACGGTGGCCTGCCTGGAGGCCCCCTCGTGCACGGCCGTCAGGTTCATGGTGGCGGCAATGGAGCGTGTCCGTGGCAGGATGAAGGCCACGCCCTGCACGGTGCGCATGTTGGCAAGGTGCTGGTCCGTAAAGCGCCCCGACGCCACCGGGGTTATCTCCAGGGTGTTGGGATCCGAGGCCATGCGGCTTGTCAGGGTCTGCACGACACCGAATTTCACGCCGTAGAGGATGAGCAAGGGCGCGAGCACCGCAGCCAGGCCGAAGATGGAGCAGATGGAGAGCATGCGCTCGTGTTTGAAGTCGGCCACTGCCAGCAGGATGATGTGCAACGAGGAGCGCATGACCTAGCCTCCCATGCTGCTTGAGAAGAAGAGGTTGGCCGTCACGCCATCCCTGCGGCTCGTGACGGTCATGGGCACCAGGGTAAAGCCGAGCTCCGCTGCCAGGGCCTGGTCATGGCTCACCATGATGACTGTGGCCTCCTGATGGCGGGCCAGCTTTAAAAAGAGCTGCATGACGGTCTTGGAGTGGCTGGGATCCAGGGCGGCCGTGGGCTCGTCGGCCAGGATGACCGAGGGCCCGTGGGCCAGGGCCTTGGCTATGGCCACGCGTTGGCGCTCGCCCACGGAGAGCTGGGCCGGGTACTTGCCGAGCAGGGAGAAGATGTTGAGCTCCTTGGTAATGTCCCTGATGCGCCTGATGCGATCCGGCACGATGTTGAGCACCTTGCAGGTGAGCAGGATGTTGTCCCTGGCCGTCAGGAAGGGCAGAAGGCCGCCGGTCTGCAGCACATAGCCAAGATAGCGCATGCGGTCGCTGGCCAGGGCATTGCTGCCGCCCCGGGCCCAGGCGGCATAGATGTCCACTTCCCTGTCCGGGGTGGGCGAGAAGCGGAAGACGGGATGCTCGTCCCGGCCGTTTTCCCTGGCCGGTTCGGCAGGGACGGGATCGGGTTTGAGGGCGCAGGCAAGCAGATCCAGCGCCGTGCTCTTGCCGCAGCCGGACGTGCCCACTATGGCAATGGTGTCCCTTGGCAGGACCTGCAGCCTGGTGATTTTCAGGCGGTAGTTTTCCGTGCCCGGACGGGATTTTGTCACGTGGGCCAGATCAAAGACATGACGGACCATAGGGCTCTCCCTGATGAGGAAGCGTTGGACTGTGTGCCGGTCAAGGCAGCATGTTCAGCGGCACGCGGTAGACCCAGTCATTGGCATTGTACATGCCAAAGCTTTCCCAGTTCTTGCGATCCCTGTCGTATTCGTCGTAGCGGGCCAGCTTGGACTTGAGGCGGTTGATGAAGGCCGTCTGCTCGCCCACGCTCTTGCGGTACCAGTCCTCTTCCGTGAGGAGCATGACTTCGCTGCGGTAGGGCAGGCCGTCCAAGAACTCTCCGAGCACGCCCAGCTGGGCCAGAGTCTTGCCGGCCGTGGGCATATTGGGATCGCGTGCCGTTCGGGCCGAGGCCGAGAGAATGCCCTGGAAGAAGTCCGTGGAGTCGGTCTTCTTGGTGCGCTCGGCATTGTCGATGATGGCCCCGATCTGGGCATGGAGGTCACTGAGCTGGGCCTTGGTGAGCAGAACGGCCACTTCCACGTTGGGCACGCGCTGGTTCTGGGCAAGGAGATTGAGGTCCATGTCCGTAATCCAGCTGCTCACCACTTCGGGGGCAGGAGTCCTGTTGGTGCGGCCAAGGTATTCAAGCTGCAGGGCGTACCCAAGGCGCTGGGCCATGAGGGCCGCTTCCTCTTCAGGCGTTCTGGGTTTTGCCTCGACCTTGGGCCTGGTCATGAACTTGCCCTGGGAGGTGAAGGTGACCATCTGGGTCATTGTTGTGGCCAGACTGTCGGCCACGGCCGCAAAGAAGCGTGCGCCCTCCTTCGGGGTTCCGGCCTTGATGGTCTGGTACTGAGGACGGCCGTTCTTCATGCTCAGGGCCTTGTAGGCCTGCTCGGCATAGTCGTGATCCTTGACGCCGGCCGGAGTCTTGACGTGCACGGCCACAATCCAGATGCCCTTCTGGCTTGCAAAGTCGTTGAGTTCGCTCGGCTGCATGGCCACGGAGGCGTAGCGATCGTCGCTGGGCAGGGGACCTGCGTCCGTGACAAGAAGGATGATGCGCGAGTCGTAGTCCTGCCAGCTTAAAGACTCCACGGCATTGTAGACGCCTGCCAGGGAGTCCTCGTCAAAGGAATGGGTGGAGACTTTGGCTTCCTTCACCTGGGCAAGTCTGCTTTCCAGCTCGCTGCGGTGCTTGGCCGTGACAAAGTCGCTCACAATGGTGGAGGTGTACTCAAGCCTGGGCTCGGCAGCCGTGCTGTTGCGGAAGGCCACAAAGGCAAAGCCCACGTGATCGGTGAGATTGGACTTTTGCAGGCGGTCGTAGATGGTCTTGATGATGGCCCGGCTCTGCTCGATGTAGGGTCCCATGGAGATGGTGGTGTCCATCACAAAGGCAATGCCCGTCTTGGGGCTGCGCTTTGTGCCGTCGGGATTGGTGGCCGCAGGCCCTGCGGCACCGGCAGCACCACCGCTTCCGCCAGCAGCAAGCTTGCCGGGGTCAATGGAGGCCACACGCAGGAACTTGGTGCCTTCATAGGGTTCCTGCATCTCCAGGATGGGCATGAGGTAGAAGCGGTTCAGGGCCACGGAGGAATCCGCGGGCTCGGCCGCCACAATGCGCGGATCCGGCTTTTTTTCGGCTGCGGCTTTCTGCAGGGCTGCAAGCTGGGCAGAAAGGTCCGGTGCATCGCAGATGGTGCGCAGGGCCTGCATGTCCTTGAAGAAGAGCACGGGATCGCGCTCGGAGCGGTTGGTGAAGAGCAGGGTCAGGGCCTGGTTCCAGGGCGTGGTGAGATCCGCACGGATCCAGCCGTCGGCCCTGTTGGTCCCTATGCCCACATGGAGCCAGCCCTGGCCGCGTTCGTAGACATAGAGCGGCGTGAAGGGGCGCAGGCCCTTGTTCACGACAGAGCTCTTGTCACTGGCCTCGGCATAAAGCACGGCCGTGGGGTGGCTGATGACGCGCTGATAGAGCGTTTTCTTGCCTTCCTGAAGCAGGGGGGCTGCCTGGACGCCGGATGCGGGCTGCACAAGGGCGCAGCAGAAGACGGCAAGCAGGACAAAGAGGGCAGACAGGCGGTGCATGAAACGATACCTCACTACAGGACGGACCCTGACAAGGGGAGGAACAATAAGGGGCAAAAAGGGGCTAGAAGGTCTCGAGCAGGCGGGCCGCCTCGGCATCGCCACCCTGGGCCTGAGCTTTCAGGAAATTCCTGAGGCCCTCCAGGGCCGTGCGCGCCTCGGCTCTGCCTGCGGCGGCAGCCTTGCCGTACCAGTCCTTTGCCTGGCCTGCATCGGGAACGATGGTTCCCCTGGGCAGGGTGGAGGCAGGATCATAGAACTGGCCCAGGAGATACATGGCTTCGGGCTGGCCCTTCTGGGCGGCGTCCTCGATGAGGAGGAAGGCGCCATCCGTGGTGGCCGCATCGGCATCCGGCGTGCGCCGGGCCTTGGCCATGGACAGGCTTGTGACCGGATCGGCAGAGCCTCTCAGATGCTCGCGGGCCGAATCGAGGAAGGGCACGCTCTTGGGCGCCGTATCGATTTTTTCGGGCTTTGGTGCAGGCTGTTCGACGGCCGGCTCCTGGGTCTGTTCGGGTGCGGGGGGAGTCTCTGCGTCTCTCAGCACAAACCACCAGACAAGGCCGCCAATGACAAGGCAGAGTACGACAAGCCCCAGGATGAGGGCGAGTTTGCTGCTGCCTTTTTGGCCCTGAACGGCCTGGTCAGGCTGATTCTGAGCCATGGAGAGGGGCTCCATGTTGTCCTTCAGGGGCTCCTGGACTTCCTGGACGTTCTGGACGGGCTCCTCTGGAACCTGCACAGACTCTGAAGTCGGCTGCACGGGCTCGACGACGGGGGGCACAACGGGCTCCTGCGGCTGGGGTTCGGCAGGCTTGGGCTGTCCGCCCGTCTGCAGGGCCCCCGTGGACTCCTGCAAGATGCCTGCGGGCAGCACGTTGGGCATGGCCATCATGCAGGGTTCGCCGCCGTTGACGGCAATGCGGTAGTTGTCCAGGGTATCGAGCTGCTGGAGGATGACGCTGTCGATGGGAATGCTGAAGGAGCCGTTGTCAAAGAAGACTTCCCGGACAGGAATGCGCTCCACGGTGTTGAGCCAGCGGCCGTCGGCGGAAAGAAAGGTCTGATCCGAAGCCCGCTGCAGGGTGAAGTAGGGATTCAGGCCCGGATGAGGGCAGGGAGAGAGCACAATGAGTGCATGGTTGGCCGTGTAGCGCGGATCCTGGGTGACAAATACATCCATGGGGTGAGCTCCTGAAGAAAAAGCCTGGAACGGTCCTCATGCAGGGACGAAAGGCAGGACGCAGATTCCGGAAAAACGCACAGTGGGTGGCAGCACAATGAAGACAAGCCGGAAGAAGACGGGCAGGGGACTGCAGGGCCGGCCCCGCAGCCTACTGATGCCCGCCCTCGAACAGGCCCAGTATGTCGCCAAGCCTGCTGTTCTGCACGGGATTGAAGTTTTCCTCCGGCTCGGCAACGCTGGAGATCACGCAGTCATGGAGGGCCTTGAGCCAGTCCATGTAGTAGGCCTTGTCGTACTGCTGCTGCTGTTCGGGCACCACGGGTTCGCCCTGGGGCCCGAAGGTCAGTGCCGGAGGCGTGAAGAGTTCGGCCGGGGCACCATTGTAGACAATGGTGGTCTTCTGTCCGAGCCTGGCATCGTGGCCAAGCCAGGAGACAAAGCTGTTGATCCTGTAGGCTGCCTCGCTGGCCATGCGCCAGGCAGCCTTTTCCAGCACAATGTTGCGAAAGCCGCTCTTGGCCCTGATGGCCGCAACCATTTCCTCGAGCAGGCGGGCGTGCCTGGCACCCAGAATGAGCTCCGAGGCAAAGCTGTTGAGAAAGTCGGCCGGCACCTTGTAGGCGCGTTGCAGGCTCACCTGCTCGGCCTGGGCACGCACATGCTCGAACCAGTGCTCCATGGCCCTCTGGCAGAACACGGCTATCTGATCCGTGCCGTTTTCGGGCGCAGGCTCGGGCTCGGTCGTGGTCTCGGCCGGGGTAGGCACGCTGTCGCCAAAGAGATCGTCCAGGAGATCGCTGGCACTGATGGCGCTGCCCACCACCGTGTGCGGCGCCTGGCTTGCCGCACTGCTGTCCTGGGGGATGGCCTCGCAGGAGGAGGCGATTTCATAGAGGTCAAAGTCGCTGACAAGGAAGCGGGAGAGGAGATCCGCAAACTGCTGCTGGCTGATGACGGCAGCAAAGGTGCGCATCAGGCTGATGGCCAGCTTCTTCTTCTGCTCCAGGCGCTGGTTGATGTCGTCGTCGCGGTAGTAGAGCTGCAGCCTGTCCGCAAGCTTGCGGCTGATTTCCAGGGCCCTGTCCCTGGTCTGGTTGTACTTGCGGTCCGGATCGCAGATGGGCGCAAGCTTCTGGCGCAGGAGGGTGATGCCGCCGTCATTGAGCCTGAGGGCGGCCTCCCAGGATTCCTCGGGGTTGGTGAAATGCCGGCGCACAAGCTCGGAGGTGAGAAATTCCTGATGGATTTTCTCCACCTGCTCGGGCATCTTGATGCCTGTCTCGCGGTTGTTCTCGTCAAAGGTGAAGACCGCATCGCACAGGAAGTTGGGATTGCGAAGAAGGAAGACATTGCGGAAGGGCTTGCCGTCCCAGTTGTCCGGCCACTCGTACTGGGCGCCGAAGAAGTTGGTCAGGCTGTTGGCCAGGCGAATGTCCCAGGTATTGGCATTCTGTCCGGCCTCGGTTTGGGCTGCAGGCAGGCCCTGACCGGCTCCGCCCGTCTCCGTGCCCATCTTGCGGGCAAACTGCGTGTCCACCTTGGTGAGGATGAAGAAGAGGGTGGGATCATGGCCCCTGCGGCTTTCCGGCGTCTCGCCCTGGGTCAGGCCGATCCAGCTGTTGATGGCGCCCGGCAAATCCTGCACTTCCTGGTTTTCCGGACCAATGCACAAAAGCATGCTGGTGAGTTCCTGCTCCTCGCAGTAGCGCTCGAAGAGGTAGGCCACCTTGCCGCGCAGGAAGAGGTGCTCAAGTTCGCCTTCTGTCTGCAGGGTGTGCCTGAGATTCGTTGTCTTGAGGCGCGACCTGTAGCCTGGGAAATCCAGAAGGTCCGTATGGGCAAAGAAGGGATCGGGCTCCGTGGGCATGAAGATGGTGAGCTCGGCCGTGAGTGCCGTCACCGTGGACTTGGGCAGGGACAAGGTGCGGCCGCCCTGCAGGCTCTCAAGGCTTGTCATGTCGGAAGAGCCGGGTGCCGTGGGCGAGAGCCTGGCCACGTCAATGATGCTGGCCGCACGCGGTACAAGGGCGTCCAGGGGGCAGTTGGCCTCGGCAGGATTGCCGAGGTCTTCCAGGGCTCTGGCCAGGGTGCAAAAGTAGTTGTCAAATTCCGGGACATTGTCCCAGATGAGGCCGAAGAGGCGCACCCTGTCGTTCAAGGGGAGTCTTGGGGCCAGCTCCTGGGCCTTGACCCAGTAGACGTGCATGAGGGTCTGCACCCTGGGCCTGGAGGCAAAGTTCTTCTGTAGGTACTCGCGCAGGTCTTCCACATCGTCGCGGGTCAGGCTGTTGACGGGGGAGGGTTCGGCCAGGCCCTCGAGATCGTGCAGGGCACGCATGATGGCTTCCTGATCCGGGGCTTCCGTGTGCTCGCAGTCCGCGTAATAGGTATTGGCAAAGATGCGCACAAGGTCCATTTCCGAGAACAGGCGCAGGCGCACGGGCCGCTCCCTGGTGAGTCCCTGGGGGCAGGTGGTGGTAAAGCGCGTCACAAGACCCGTGGATTCCTTGCCGCCCTCGGGGTTGATGTTGCGGATGAAATCCACAGGGGTGCCGTCAAAGTCCGCAATGAGGTTGCCGTCCCTGTCCTTGGCCAGCACGGAGATGAGGTAGCTCTTGCCGGCCTGGCTCGGACCGAAGACACCCACGCACATCTTGCGGGAGGCTGCCGTGGCAAGGCGGCCGTAGGCCCTGGCTGCGGTACGGATGTTCTTGCACAGCAAATCGCACTCGCCACCCACGTTTTCCCTGTTCTCCTGAAGCCACTGCTCGGCCTTGCGGGCGGCCTTGGCCCATTCCTGGCACTGACTGGCGAGTTGTTTGTCCTTTTCTCTCATATAGATGCACATGCAAAAAATTCGAGTTCCCGCTTGTCCGGATTCTTGGGCGCTCCCTTGCAAGGAGTGTCAGGGGAATTCCATGGAGTCTGTCGGGGGGCTGCGATTTTTTTGCACCTCCCTGGATTGTAGATAGTGATGAGGGTGGATGAGGCGTATGGGCCTTGTGACCTGATGCTTTGAAGGCCTGCCGGATGGCTTGGGCCCGGCTCAGCTTTCGGTCACGATGATGCCCGAATCGAGCCAGTAGCCGTCAATGCTTGGCAGTGTCTGCAGATTGGCAGCCATGAGTCGTGGGTTGATGGTGCGGCCGTCCGGGCCAGTGACCTCCTGCACATTGATGGTGCCCTCGGCCTGGACGGGCTCGTCGGCATTTGCCTGGCGCAGGCGCTCGTTCCTGGTCAGGCTGACCCGCACTGTGTAGGGGCCGTGGCCGGACTTGTCCTGGAAATCGAGCTTGTAATAGGCCGAAGCCGGCCAGCGCTCCACATTGAGCTGACGATAGCCCACGGTGATGGGGCTGTGGTAGGTAATGGTCCGCTCCTCGGGTTCTACGCTGCCGTCCTCGTTGACCACGAACCAGACCTTGGCAGCCTCAAGCTGGCCCTGCAGGTTGAGTTCGCCCACATAGCGGGCCGTGGAGGTCATGCGCATGCGCGAGGAATCGAAGTTGATGCCTTCGAGATAGCCGCAGGAGAGGGTGCAGAGAATGGCGCCCACGACCACCGTGGTCTTGGGATCCTCTATGCAGCCGAAGAGATCGGCACTGGGGTACCAGTCGCCCACATGGTAGGAGCGCATGGGAATGATGCGGCTGGGCGGCAGGGGCGTCTTGGCAAGCACGGTCTGAATGACGCCCTTCCAGGAACTGGGCCGGCCTGTGAGCAGGAGCAGATCCGCGTCAAAGAGGTGGACCATCTCGCACAGGCTGGACAGGGTGTCGCCCAGGGTTCGGCGTATGCATTCGCTGATGGAATCCAAGGAGAAGGTCAGGACAATGCTGCCAAGATCCACGTCGTGCTGGCTGCCGCAGGAACGGATGACATTCTGGGCAAAGTCCAGGACGCGCTTCTGGGGCATGGGCGAGCGCTTCTTGGGCGTGAAGAGGGTGATTGTGCCATCGGCTTCTTCCCTGTTCTCCCCGGCCGCCGAAGCGTCCGCAGCCTTGCCGGCTGAACCTGTGGCACCTGTGCCCTTGCTTCCCTTGCCGCGGGCCTGCTCCTCGGCGGGCTTTTCAAAGAAATCGCCCAGGCGGCAAGTGTAGACCGTGGTGTCGTCCCGGTCCATCTGCTCGCAGGCCTGCAGAATGCCCAGGGCCGCGGGCACGGCCACCTGGCGCACGAACTGGCCCTGGCGCACGCGCTGCTCCTCGGTCTTGTTGCCTGTGGAGCGGGCATAGCGGCCAAAGAGATCGAGGATGACGTTGTGGGGTGTGGGCACTTCCCTGGCCATGGCCTTTTCAATGGCCGGGATGACATGGGAGCGCACGACCTCGCGCAAGACCTCGTCGCCTGCCAGGTTGAAGCCGTCCCTGAACTCCATGTGCGGCGTGATTCGGGCCGATTCCGAGGGCTCGCTCGTCAGGACATGGGTGGTGATGGAAAGATCGGTTGTTCCGCCGCCAATGTCTATGGAGGCAATGCGCACCGTGGGCCTCGGGATATCCGACCCCCTGACCGTGCGCGTCTTGCCGTACAGGGCAAAGTACTGGCTCGCATTGCCAAGGTACTTGACCATGATGTCGTTGTAGAGGAGCACAAGCTGGGAGCAGCTTGCCTCGTCCCATTCGCAGATGATCTCGGGCTGCTTCTGGTAGTGGAAGTTGAACTCGGGCTTGCTCTCCTCGTCGGCCAGCCAGCCAAGGCCGTTCCAGATGAGGCGCACGGCCAGGGTGACCCAGCGCTCGAAGATGTGTCTGGCTGCCACAGGCATGGCCGTGGGCACGGTAAAGATGATGCGCCGCAGGTGGCGCGGCTTGTCGGAGAAGGGCCGGCTGTCGCGTCTGGCTGGAGAATTGATGTTCACCAGGGCCTGGGTCACGATTTCGGCTGTCATGAACATCATGAGGGAAGATCTGGTAAAGTAGGAGCCGAAGAGCGGCGTGCCCTTCTGGGCCCGCAGGGCCGGCGTGGAGAGAAAGCGGCGCAGCTGGTTGTCCTTGAAGCAGACGAGGGGCGTGCCCTCCTCGTTGAGCTGGCGGGGGAAGAGTCCGCGGGTGACCATGGGCTCGGAGAGCTTCTGCGTATTGTAGCGCCAGCTCTGCGTCCATCTGCTCTCGTCCCAGAGGTAGCGCTTGGGGCTGGACATGCCGGTATTGCCCTCGGCGCAGGTGGCATAGGTGGACAGGCGCACGGCTTCAGGGCCCACGCGCACGCAGGAGGGCCAGGCAAAGGCCGGGGTCCTGCGCCCCGATCGACGCGAGAGCATGTCGCTGCCAAAGGAGACGTCCACAAACTCCACCCTGGTCTGGAAGGGATCGGTATAGATGAAGTTGGGATTGCTCAAATCCCTGAGTTCAAGCAGGTAGCTGTCGCTCAAATCCGTTTTCTTGGCCGAGGTGGTTTCCACCAGCATGCCGGTGGTCCGGGAGTTGCCGATGTCCAGGATGAGATCCACGTCAATGGCATCGGAGCGGTTGGAGTCCGAAACCTTCACATGGACAGTGCCCATGGCACGCCTGGCAGCATCGAGCCAGGCCATGTAGCAGGCAATGTGCTTGAGGCAGAACTGCTTGCCAAAGTCGTCCTGGAAGGTCCTGCCCTCGCGCTGCTCCCAGGCTGTGTAGAGGTTGTGCAGCCACTCGTCGACCCACTGCTCGTTCACGAACCAGGAATTGTCGCGCACATGCCAGGCCAGCAGAAATTCCGAGGCTGCATTGAGATCGTCCCTGGACAGGGCAAAGTAGCGACCGTCGGCGTCCTGGGGTTTGTCTTCCACCTTGGTGTCAAAGACCACGCACAGATGCCACAGGCCCGGTTCGTCGTCCACGGGCAGGAACATGCCCCTGGCCCAGTTGGAGGGCCCCTTTTCCACCCGGCTCGCCGCATCGGGCCAGCTCTGGCCGGTCATGCGCAGAAAGGGCATGGGCAGCCACTGGCCACTGAAGCATTCCAGGCTCTCGGCCAGGCTGATGGCATAGTCTTCCACAAAGGACTGCGGCGCTGGCTGCCCGGGCAGGAAGGGAATGGTGTCCCTGGCCTCGCGGGCATCAATCCACTCGTCGTCCTGATTCACAAGACAGCGCAGATAGTGCGGATAGCCCTGCTGCTGTTCCTGGGGAATGGTGTCCTCGAAGAAGTAGCGCGATTCCCTGCGCACGCTCTCGATATCAAGAGCAAAGTCCAGAAATTGCAGGCAGCCGCCGGGGATCAGATTGACAATGGGTTTGTACTTGGGAAAGTTCATAATCGTGATGTTCTGTACTCCACTGTTTGTCCGGCAAACAGAGCGGAGGCATGCAGTTGGGTGGAATCTGGCTTCAAGCGTGCGTGAAAGCTGGGTGCACAGGGAGTTTGCGCACGCAAGGGTGTGCACATGGCGAAACCAGGGAAAGACCACTGAAAGGAGGTCTTTCCCTGGCATGGGAAGACTGAGAGGCTAGAGCGCTGTGGATTCGCCAGCGTAGGAGGCAAATTCTGCAGCCGACAGTTCGAGGACACTGTCAGTGTCACCCTTCTGATCCAGCATGTCCTGATGGGCAGCCTTGCGCTGGGAGGACTTGTAGCTGATGGTCTGGGTCTGTGCCTTGGAGGCTCTCTTTCTGGGCTTTGCCGGAGCCTTGATGTAGTCGTCTGCCAGGGCCTGCTGATATTCCTGGTCCTTCTTGGCCATGGTGTCATAGCTGGCCGTGAGGATGTAGGAGACTTCCTGCAGACCGGCACGGATCTCCTCGTAGCGGTCGCTCAGATCCTGCTTGGTGATGCGGCGGGCCTTGTAGTCTGCCACAGCCCGCTTGAACTCGGCATTGTAGCAGTTGGTGGCCACCTTGGCTGCAGCCGTGACGCGGGTCATGGTGGCGGTATCTTCGTCGAGAGCTTGGGCATAGTGGGCCAGGAAGGCGGCGTCACGCTTCTTCTGCTGATGCTTGCCGTAGATGTTGCCGCCAATGGCACCGGCAGCACCACCTGCGGCAGCACCGGCCAGGGCACCTTCGACCTTGCCCGTGGCAGCGGCACCAATCAGGGCGCCGATGAGGGCACCGCCTGCCGCACCGGCAGCGGTGGACTTGGCCACGGCATTTTCATCTTCGCGCAGCTGTCCTATGGGCTGATAGCACTGCGGATAGTAGTTGACCTTGGTGAGCTGCTCACCGTATTTGCTGGCGCAGCCTGTGAGGAGCAGGGCCAGGGAGAGAAGCAGGACAACGGACGAAAGAAGCAGGGGGCGTGTTCGCATACAATTTCCTTCTGAACAGGGGAAAAGTGAAAAAAAGCGTCAGTCTGGACTGACCGGAAATGCTCTTCTCGCGCAATGACACGCAGGCTTCTGCCGGCAGCAGCAAGGCTGGATCGGCCGGCAGACAGAATTATCCTTCAGACCCAAGTATAACAGGAAGGACAGGGGCTGTATAGCAGCCAGAACGGCCCATTTTCCTAGAACAAAAGCTTGTGCAGGCTCTGTCAGGGACATGTTTCCTTCTGGAACTTGCCCCAGGGAGACTGCACCATGGTCTGCAGGGCGAACATAGAAGGAGGAAGACTTGCGTGTCTTCCCCTTTTTTCGCAGAACTAAAAAAGTGTAAAGTACAAAAATGACGGCAGTCCACAACTGTGTGGACTTTAGTCCGCAAAAAGAGGCTCTTTGGGGATATTTGTGGGTAAAGCTAGGCCGTGTTGACAAAGTAGGTGTCGCCCTGATCTGGCCTGATTTCAGACGGGGTCACGGTGCGACAGTGAGCTCTAATGGAAGTTGGTACGCCCCTTTATATCGGCATATGCCAGTTGCCACTGTCGGATTTTGATTTTGTCAACACGGCCTAGAGTCTTGATTCTAGTGTCTAATTTTAAAATTATGTCATGATATCTAGACAATGAAATGTAGTAATTTCAACTAGATGTAAGTAGACGAATTTATCAATTTAGACACTAGCCATAAGCTCATAAGGCAATTTTAGCTCAGGTCTTGTAATAGAACAGTAGAATTTGCACAGTGCCTGAGCAGACAGAGATAAGGAGGCATCTCTCTTGCTGTCAGCCCTACCAGATCGAATCGAATAAGTCGCTAATGCCGTCCTTTATATTTCCAAAGATGTCGCAAGTCTCGTCCAAGATGTCGCCAGCTCCGTCTACGATGTCTTCTATGGAACAGTCGCTAGTCAGAACGCCAAAGGTAATGACACCGGCGCCGATAGCCCATCCCACGGGATTAGTAAGTGCAGCGGTACTCAGTGCAGCGGTACTACATGCAGCAGAACCAAATCCGCCCGCAGTAACAAGCCCGCTCACAGCTGTACTTGCTGCGCTACTCGCAGCCAGCTTTGTGATGAGAGTTCTGGTCGTCGCTGTGCCGATAGTTCTAACCATCGTCTTGCCGGCGATGAAGGCGACTGCCGACTCTGCCACATCTTCCACCTGTTCGCTTCGAGACTCCCCAGTAGCGCACCAGTTGGCAAAGTGCTCGCAGTTATTGAAAACCAGATTATAGTTATCCTCGCCCATGCGGGATATGGCACGTTCGGCACACTCTTCTCCAGAAAAGGGTGCACCGGGATGCGAACGAACCCAGATGGCGTTGCCACAAGAGAATTCGTCCAGACTGGCCATGGTGATACCCTCTTCGCTCAGGTAGTGCACCACAGTGTCGTTACCGATGTAAATGCCGTGATGGGTGTAGCCGAAACGAGCCGTAACCAGATGGAACCCCAGAGAATAAGACATACTGTATCTCCTGTGAGCGCATGTTGTAAAAGTAAGGACCGCGCAATAAAAAAGAATCTAATATGGAGTGAAGTGGGGGATAGAGAAAAACTTGTTTCCCTCACCATATTATTTCGGCGTCAGTTTGAAGATTTTCACGTCGATGGATATTTTGGGCTCTTCGTGGTTTTCTGTGGGGCCCCCAAAAGGCTCTCTCCCTTGGAGCGTCTGGCCTTGGTAGACAGGGAAACAGTCCCACGACTTCAGAAAGCTCTCCAGCAAATACTATTGATAAATTCTCTGTAGATGTCTTTGCTGCGCGGACAGTGGCAGCTGTCTCCAGAGATGGAAGCAGTACCTGGAGAGAAGGCCAATGAGGGGATTGGGGACCTTACCCACAAATACCCCCGAAGAGCCCAATAAGATGCAGGCTTCCATCTCTCGCCCTTCAGGGCCCCGAGTTGAGGGGCGTCCCTGGTCCCATGAAATGAGAAAGGGTCCGCAGGAACAGGGAACAAAAAAATCCAGCCGCAGACGCTCCTTCTTACGGGGAGTGTTTGCGGCCGGATGCCTGTTCGGAGGAAGATGTGTGCTGGCGGTGTTCGCTGCTTGGGCTCTGAGCCTGTGCCGACAGTGCGGAGTCTGTCAGGGCAGCGTCAGGATCAGGGCTGGGCTGCACAGAGTTCCCTCATGCTGGCACAGTGCGACTGCCCGTTCCACAGTCGGCAGTCTCCTTGTGCTGCATGGGGGGACCCAGGATATTGAGCGTTAACAGGGAGTTGTGCGCAGTACTCCTGCGCATTGGCTCTCTGGAACAGGGGATCAGCCCCCCTGACGGTTTTCGTAGTTCTTGCGCAGGCTGTCTATGACCGTGATGACAATGCCGCGGATATTGTTTTCCGTGGTACGGTAGGGGGCAATGCGCATGGTGTAGAAGCGGCCGTTCATGCCGATGACCTCGCGGTCGATGGGCGTCAGCTTCTTGAGCACTTCCTCGGCATCGGAGATGATGTCTTCTTCAGGGAAGCTGTGGGCAAAGATCTTCAGGGACCTGCCGATATCCTGGGGCACAATCTGGAATTCTCGGCCGATGTATTCGGTGAACTTCCTGATGTTGAGCTTGCTGTCGATGAAGAGGATGCCGATCATGGTGGAGGAGAGGAAGTTGGAGAGGTCGTCTGCGAGCATGGTCAGCTCGTCGAGCTTCTGCTGGAACTCGGAGTTCACGGTGTAGAGCTCTTCGTTGACGGACTGCAGTTCCTCGTTAGAGCTCTGCAGTTCCTCGTTGGCCGTAAGCAGCTCCTCGTTGGCGGCCTGTAGTTCCTCGTTGACGGTCTCGAGTTCGGCAATGGTCGTGCGCAGTTCCTTCTTGGAATTGCGCAGATCGTGCTCAAGATCCGCTATGCGCTGTGCGGCTGTGGCATTGATCTCGTACTTTTCGGTGACCTCGGTGGTGACGGCTGTCTCGTGGTCCAGGAAGAGCACGGCCAGAAGGCCGCTGAAATTGCTCTGATTGTCGGGAATGGGGTGGACAGACAGGTTGATGACCTTGCGGCCCGAGGGGTAGTCCACGACAATGTCCGTATAGGTCACGGAAATGTTTTCCGTGCGGCAGCGGTTGATGGCCGTGGAGGCAATGAGCCTGATGTCCTTGTTGACCATGTTGAAGAAGTTGAAGCTGGCCTTGCCCGGAGCAATGTTGAGGTAGTCCGTGCAGTTCCCGAAGAGGTGGACAATGTCGTTCTGGCTGTCGATGACCACAGAGGCCGGCAGGAAGCGCTCGATGAACTGGATGTAGACGTTTTCGAGGCCGCGGGTGCGGTCTTCCCGCCTGGACGAGCTGGCAATGCTCGTGGGCACGGTCTGGATGTTGGGCAGGTTGAAGATGGGCGGTGCGAGCTCGTCCATCTTGGCCACGCCGCGGTGCACATAGATCTTTTCGGTCAGGGCCACGGGATTGAAGAACTTGGCGTACTCGCTGGCTGTCTCGCTCTTGCCCAGGAAGAGGTAGCCTCCCTGCTTGAGGGCGGAATTGAAGATGGAGAAGATGGTCTTCTGCAGAATGGGCTGGAAGTAGATGAGCACGTTGCGGCAGCTGATGAGATCGAGCTTGCCGAAGGGCGGATCGGACAGCATGTTGTGCGGTGCAAAGATGATCATCTTCCTGATGCTCTTGGAGATCAGGTACTGGTCGTTCTTCTTGACAAAGTACTTGGCAAGTCGTGCCGGAGACACGTCATCGGCAATGCTTTCCGGGAAGACGCCCTTGCTGGCCTGCTCTATGGCCTGGCTGTCCACGTCCGTGGCAAAGATCTTGATGTCGCGACTCGTCTGGGTTTCCTCGAGCACTTCCTGGAAGAGGATGGCCAGGGAATAGGCTTCCTCGCCCGTGGAGCAGCCAGCACTCCAGATGCGGATCTGGGCCTTGTCCTCGCTGTACTTGAGGATGTTGTAGATGGCGCAGTTCTTGAGCTTCTCGAAGAAATCCGCGTCGCGGAAGAAGCGGGTCACGCCGATGAGGATGTCCTTGACGAGCAGGTTGGCCTCGCTCGGGTTCTCGCTGATGAGCTTGGCAAACTCGCTGAGCGTGGGCGAATGGGTGACAGCCATGCGCCGTTCTATGCGCCGCAATATGGTGTTGCGCTTGTAGTGGGTGAAGTCGACGCCGCAGCTTCTTTGCAAAATGGTGTAGATGGTGGAGAGCAGATCCTCTTCGGAGGACGGCGAGGAGGTGCTCGCCGAGATGCTGATACGCGGATAGTTGACGAGGTTCAGGATTTCCTCGGCAATGTGTCTAGGTGCCAGGACAAAGTCCGCAAGCCGGGTGCTGATGGCGCTGCGGGGCATGCCGTCGAACTTGGCGCTGGCCGGATCCTGCACAATGGCAATGCCGCCGTATTCCTTGATGGTCTTGAGGCCGCTTGTGCCGTCCGTGCCCGTGCCGGAGAGCACGACGGCAATGGCGTGTTCCTTGCAGCATTCGGCAAGAGAGGTGAAGAAGATGTCTATGGGGTGGTTGATGACACCATTCACCTGATCGGCCAGATGCAGGATGCCGTTCTGGATGGTCATGTTTTTCTTTGGAGGGATGAGATAGACCGTGTTGGGTTCCAGAGGCATCTGATCCCTGACCTGCAGCACCTGCATGTTGGTGTGCTTGCCGAGGATTTCGGCCATGAGGCTCTTGTAGTCCGGGGAAAGGTGCTGAATGATGACAATGGACAGGCCGCTGTTTTCCGGCATCCAGCTGAAGAATTCCTGCAGGGCCTCAAGGCCGCCGGCAGAGGCACCAAGGGCAACGACATTGGTGACGGGACTGGGTGTGTGGGGAGTGCTGGTAGTCATGTTTTATCCTTGGTACCGCTTCTTCCTGACGGACTGGGAAGACGGTTTTCTCCTCGAAAATGGGACAGGGGAGCACAGGGAGCGCTTCCTGGAAGCCAGGGGGCGCATGGGGTCCGGAAGCCCCCTAGAGAGCTTTTCTGTTCAAAAGTTACATAGTATATTAGCCTGAGTTCCCGGGAAGATTTTACTTCCACAACTTTTCAGAGGAGTGCAATAATAAGATAACTCATTAAGAATAT
>CALVHF010000015.1 GCA_944327295.1 uncultured Desulfovibrio sp.
TGATGCGTACCAGCCCCCTGGAAACACCCCCACGTGCGTGGGGAGGAGGAGACCCAGAAGTGCAACGCTGTGGCAACTTCAGAAACACCCCCACGTGCGTGGGGAGGAGCGCCGTCGGGGCGTGTAGTACCTGCGCTTGTGGGAAACACCCCCACGTGCGTGGGGAGGAGAGCGTGAAATTATTGGATATTTTCCAGATTTCACGGAAAAATCCTATACAAAGAGTGCAAAATGAGCAAGATCTGTTGAGAAAAAGAATTGAAATCCACAATTTTTGATAGTAAAAAAATATAATATATGTAATTTCAATATGTTATATTTTTTACAGTCCATAATATCATGGACTGTTTTTGTCAGTGGAGTCGTCTTCCGCCCTTCCATGAGATGAGACAGAAGGGGATCTGATTTTGCCTCATGGCAGAGCTGTGGCTCTTGCTGGCAAAAGTCCTGTACAATTGCGCAATTTCATGGAACTATCAGACACCACTCTTGCACACGGACGGTCCGGGCATGTCCCCTCTGCGGAGGCACTTCGCAAGATCTGTCTGCATGCAGGAGTGTGTCTCCTGCATCATGTCATGGAGCCGGCAGAGACGGATGCAGCTCGATTCAGGCAGGACGTGTCTTGCGTTGCTGCGTCAGGCGGAGCTGCCATCACTTCTACAATCAATCATCAAAGGGACGGAGTGTGTTATGCTGAAACGTTTGCTGAGTATGGTGGCAGCCCTTGTATGTCTAGTCCAGCTGGCTCTGCCTGTGCAGGCAGCGGATCTTGTGAAGGTACCGACAGCCTGGCTGGACGAACATGAAACCTTCCTTGTCTGGTATGCCAAGGAAAAGGGCTGGGACAAGGAAGCAGGTCTGGACATCGAAATGAAGCTCTTCAGCTCCGGTCCAGACATCCTGACAGCTCTTCCTGCCGGTGAGTGGGTCTTTGGTGCTGTTGGCGCACTGCCTGCCATGCTGGGCAATTTACGCCACGGCATCAGCATCATTGCCTATGCCAACAACGAGGCGGAGGACTGCACCTCCGTCGTCGTGCGCGAGGACAGCCCCATTGCCAAGGTCAAGGGCTACAACAAGGATTATCCCGAAGTCTACGGAGATCCCGAGACCGTGCGCGGCAAGACCTTCCTGGTCACGACGCTTACTTCCTCTCACTACGCCCTGAGCAACTGGCTCAACGTCCTGGGGCTCAAGGACAACGACGTGGTCATCAAGAACATGGATCAGGCTCAGGCCCTGGGCGCCTTTGAGAACAACATCGGCGATGGTGTGGCCATCTGGGCCCCCTATACCTTCATCATCAAGGAGAAGGGCGGTGTAGTCTTTGCCGGTGACATCGTCAAGTGCAAGAAGTCCAACCCCATCGTGCTCATCGCCGATACCAAGTATGCCGAAGAACATCCCGAGGTTGCGGTCAAGTTCCTCAGCGTCTATCAGCGCAGCGTGGACATGCTCAAAAGCACGACGCCCGAGGCCATTCTGGACGAGTATCTCCGCTTCTACCTTGAGTTTGTGGGCAAGCCCTACAACCGCTCCCAGGCGCTTATGGATCTGAAGACCCATCCTGTCTACAGCCTGGACGAGCAGCTGGCCATCTTTGATGACAGCAAGGGGCCGAGCAAGGCCCAGCTTCATCAAATCGACGTGGCCTCCTTCTTCTCCAAGGTGGGCCGTATCACCCCCGAAGAAGCTGCCAAGGTACAGGATGGCACCTATGCCACGGGCAAGTACCTGAAGATGCTCAAGGACCAGAAGTAGCATTCTCCTGAAAAGCTGCCGCAAGGGCAGGGTTTCCCGATATGTCGTCTCTCGTTTGCCGACATATCGGGATTTTTTGTGCGCATCCTTTGCGGATCCAGCGTGCAGGTTCATGCGATGCCGGCATGCGAGAGGCGAACGGCTTCCATTCCTGCATGGTCTTCATGCGTTCTCCTGTGCGCACGTCTCCGCGTCTCTTGCGAAAAGCCCGCAGGCCACGTAAAAAATTCCCTGTGTGGGAACACGTTGCGCTGCTTTGGATTGGGGAAGCATTTCAGACAGGGAGGCTCGCCGAAATGGAGCTATCTATAAAAACCGGGAAGACAGCCAGAGAGGCTGCCGCAAGAGGATCGGAAGCTGAACTTGTTTTTTATGGTGGGCCCATTCTGACCATGACAGAGCCTGCTGAGGTGGAAGCCGTGGCTGTGGCCGGGGGCAGGATTCTTGCCGCAGGATCCCGTGCCTCTGTGCAGCGCCTCTGTACACCGGCTACCCGCCTTGTGGATCTTGCCGGAAGGACCATGCTGCCGGGCTTCATTGACGCCCATAGTCATTTCATCGACACGAGCATTCGTACAGCCTGGGTGGATGTTCGCAGTGTGCCCCTGGGCCCTGTGCGGAACATGGAGGACATTGTCGATCTTCTGGCCCGGCGTGCGCAAGAGACGAACCCTGGAGAGTGGATCGTCGGCTGGGGCTATGATGACACCAATATCGCCGAGATGCGCCATCCTGACAGAAGGGATCTGGACAGGGCCAGCAGCCGGCACCCCATAGTGCTGCAGCACATCTCCGGCTGGGTGACGGCCTCCAACTCCCTGGCTCTTGCCAGAGCCGGCATTGATGAACATGTGCAGAACACGGAAACCATGGTCTTTCAGCGTGACCAGAAGGGGGCGCTTTCCGGGGTCATAGAAGCCAGCCGCTGTCCAGTGCTCTCGCAGGTCCCGCCCCTGAGCGACGAGGCTGTGGTTCGCAGCATGGCGCAGGGTTCTGCCATGTATCTGGCCAGAGGCTGCACCACAGCCCAGGAGGGCTGGATTGCTGACCCCGCCTGGATCACTCAGGCAGAAAGGGCATTTGCGCAGGGCCTACTCAAGGTTCGGCTTGTGCTCTATCCACTGGCCCAGGATATCAGCCTTGAGGACTATGTGAAGGTCTTTCCTACTGCCTCTTCAGGGACGGCCCTTGACTGCGACGCACGCCTTGTCCTCGGGGCTGCCAAGCTGTCAGCCGACGGCTCCATCCAGGCGTACACGGGCTATCTCTCCAGCCCCTATCACAAGTGTCCTCCTGGTAAGCCCGGCTACAGAGGCTATCCTTCCAATGATCCAGACTTTCTGGCTGCACGCATTGCGGATCTGCACCGCATGGGCCTGCAGACAGCCGTGCACTGCAATGGAGATGCAGCCATAGACATGGCCCTGGATGCCATAGAGGCAGCCCAGGCAGCCTGCAAACGCGAGGCCCGTCACATCATCATACACAGCCAGATGGCCCGCCAGGATCAGGTAGAGCGCATGGCCAGGCTTGGCGTCATTCCCTCCTTCTTTGCTGCGCACATCTATTACTGGGGAGATCGTCACTACCACATCTTCATGGGACCGGAGCGCGCCAGACGCATGAGCCCCGCAGGCGATGCTCTGCGCTGCGGCATCCCCTTCACCCTGCACAACGATACCTATGTAACCCCCATTGATCCGCTGCTCCTCGTCTGGGCAGCCGTAAACCGCGTGAGTAGCCAGGGACTTGATCTTGGCAGGGCCGAGCAGGGCATTCCCGTGATGGAGGCTCTGAAGGCTGTGACCATCAATGCGGCATACCAGGGCTTTGAAGAGGACCACAAGGGCAGTATTGCCCCAGGCAAGATGGCGGATTTGGTCATCCTGGACAGGGATCCCCGTGCCGTGGCTCCCATGAGGATCAAGGATATTCAGGTCACGGCGACCCTGGTGGCAGGCAGGGTCGAATATGGCGGTCTGGAGTAGGGTGGTGCAAAAGCAACAGTGCCCCTGGAGAGGTCTGCCAGGGGCAAGGGCAGCATTTGTCTGAAACAGAGTCTCAGGCCTTCTGTTGCACACCTGCGAATATCGTAACCTGTTGAAAAAAGGAGAAAAGACTGTGAAAAAGGAAATTCAGCCCTTTGAATACGCGAAGGAAATCACCTCTGCCATTGGGCACGGCATTCTCGTGACCACCAAAAATGGCGACAGGGTCAATACGATGACTATCGGCTGGGGCACCCTTGGTGTCATGTGGAGCCTGCCCATGTTCATGATCTATATTCGGGAAGGGCGCTTCACCAGAGAACAGCTCGACGCCTCCGGGGAGTTCACCGTGAATATTCCCTGGGGCAGCCAGTCCGCAAAAAAGATTACGGCCTACTGCGGCTCCAGGAGCGGCCGTGACTTCGACAAGATCAAGGACATGGGGCTCACCCTCGTGGAATCCGACCTTGTTGGTGCGCCTGGCATTGCCGAGCTTCCGCTGACGCTGGAGTGCAAGGTGCTCTACAGGCAGCTGCTCGATAAAAATGCCGTACCGGAGGACATCAGGAAGACTATGTACCCGGAAAATGTGGACAGCTCCAATCCCATGGCAAACAGGGACTATCATGTTGCCTACTTTGGCAAGATCCTGAAGGCCTATATCATCGAATAGGTGCCAGAGGGAGTCGTCCAAAGACAGTACGAAAGAACGTTTTAGGGGGAACGTCCGGCATGGGCGTTCCCCCTAAAATGGTTTCGGCTGGATACCATCAGCCTGTGAATGCCTGCTCGCAAGATCAGCAGTGCCTCAGGGCAAGATTTCCTTCTCGCCTCTTTGAACAGCAAGGCTGTCCGGGGTATGGTCATTTGCATCTGTACAAAATGGGTCGAGATTTTCATAAAAGAGACTAGACTCTCCATTTGTAAAGAGCTTTTGAGCCTTCTTGCAAGTTATCCAGTCTTTTCTTTTTCCAAGCAAGTAGTCCAAGCGAGCAAAAAAACAAATCATAGGTTGCAGATGTTGTTGTCAAGTTTGGCATCTCCGGACAGAGAGTTACATCGCTTCTGTTAGGATAAGGCAAGAGCAAACAACCAGAAACAAATGCTGCTTGCATAGAGTGCATTGCGGTCACCTTGACGCCACCCTGTGGCAACGGTTTGGGTGTGACCATCCAAGTGTCCGAGCCAAAGGATGTAGCTCTGGAGAAATCGGAAGTAAGGAGCGCCTCCTTTTTCTTCCAGTTCCGTTCCGCCCGAAGTCCGTCAGGGGAGGGACTGATAACGTAATTATCGTCCGCAAGTCGAAACACTCTGTCAGCCGCCCAAAGAACATCCTGCACCGTTTTATCTGTATAGACACGAGTGATCATCCTCTGCACTCGTTCTCGTTTGTCTACAATTTTTTCGGGAGTCGGAACCTTTTGAGTGCATCCCATCAGCATTACTACTGCTGACAGTACTGAAATTGCGATGAAAATCCTCTTCATGATCTCCTTGTCTCCTGGGTTATATGTCTGTCACCACAAATACTGTCGCGGATACCACTGCATTTATGCAGGGGAGGAAGTGACGCCCTATGCTGGAAGGGGTTTTGTCTGTCAGCCGCACAGCTCGCAAGTCCTGGAGCATTGAACGACTGACCGCAGTGCGCCGGACCAGGAGGTACATCCTGCGGTGCCTCTCTAATCCCAACCAACAAAAGTCCGTCTTCCGACGTCCTGAGGCTTGTCAACCAGAGTCAATCAGGCTTTTGCAAGCCTCGGCTTTGAGGCCGGGGTAGTTAACGCGCTCGGAGAAAGGTACGGGGATTCCTGTTTTTTTGCTGCGGTGAAGCAACCTTGCTGATGATCGATGCCCGTCGGCGCAAGACGAGAAGCCCATATCATGATGGCATTTCCGGCCAGGGAAAGCAATTGATTGAGGATTTCTGTAATCTAAATTTTACAATAATTATAATATGTTAAAATTTTAAGAAGGGAGCAGAACCAGAGCAGAACGCTCGTCTTGCACACGCCCTTGTGAGTAACAAGAGCTGTCAAATCCAGGAGGAGAAGAGGGCGGTGTACCATGTGGGGCCGTGTGCAGGCGAAGACAGGGAAGCGCTTTGCACACAGACAAAACAACACGAGGGGCTCACAACGAGGGACTCACAGGTCGTGGATGGAGTGCCTTGGTCTGCCCATGGAAGACTCAGGATCGTTCCATGGAGGCCATCATGGGAAGCCTTCATGGAGGCCATCCTGAGAAGCCCACAGGCAGGCCATGGACAAATGTCAGACATGGCGCACAGGACGAGCGTTTCTCGTGAATACGGGAACTGAGCGAGGTCTGTGCTGTGCCCCTGTGTCTCTTAACTTAACATAATTACCATTATGGGACATTCTAATATCCATATCGGGGAGAGTGGGCTCAACCCCTGGTCCCAGGCCCTCAAAGGCCCTCAAAACTCCTCATGCCCCTTCACGGCATCCTCTGACGCGCTCCATGAGCTTCTTCCCATGGGTATCCCGTGCACCAATCAGATCCTTCCACCCTTCACGCCCATGGGTATGTCCCAATCCCATGCCGAGAGTGCTCAGAGCTTCTGCCCATGCCCATGGCTGTGCGCCTGACATGTCCTGGCCCTCTCCTTCAGAGGCAGACAGGTGCGACCTCGTGCATCGGGCTCAGGGATGTAGAGTCTGGCTGCAGGCATCAGTGCGCGGCTGCTCCCAGGAACGAAAACAGTCCTTCTGATAAAAAACAGTCCACATTAGTGTGGATTGATGGAATTATAACATATTGAAATTTTAAATAATTAATATGATCTGCTATAGTGATATGTGGATTTGAATCTATTTTCTCTGCAGATCTTGCCCTTTTTGTGCTCTTTGTATAGGATTTTCCCGTGAAACTTGAAAAATATTCAATGATTTCACGCTCTCTTCCCCACGCACGTGGGGGTGTTTCTAGATGGGCATCGCTATATATCCCCTGTTCCTTCTCTTCCCCACGCACGTGGGGGTGTTTCCTACATTCCGGAAGTTGAGGCTACTATACCTAGCTCTTCCCCACGCACGTGGGGGTGTTTCTACGATTGCGGCAAGCAAACTAGCCAGAAAACCATCTTCCCCACGCCCGTGGGGGTGTGCTCCAAACGAGCAAGGGGCTCCTTCGGGAGCCCTTTTTTAGTATGGAAATCTGAGGTTTGCAGCAGCTCCCCGTTTTCGTCAGACATACCCATGATGCAGAAAAGGAGCTTTGGTGCAGGGTGAAAGTGCCCGGACAGACCCGGACAGGGCGCCCCTGCCCCAGGCCCGCAACCTGCGGGCAGGCTTTGCCCAAATGGTGAATGCCGGCAGGGAATGCACGCCCATCTCGCTGTTTTCCCTGCAAAAATCAAAAAATGCCGGCAGGCGGACAGACCGGATGCCCCTCTTTTGCAGGACTTGCCAGAACTGCCCTTGGAAAGGTACACATGCTTTCTTCTCTCACTCTTGATCCGAATCGGAGTTCCCATGGGTTTTCTGAACGCATCCTGCAGCTTCACCCGTTTTAGCATAGTTGATCCCGTGCCCGACGAGCTCTGGGGGGACATCCCCGACCTGCTCAGAAAGGGCGCCCTGCTCGACATTGACGAACTGCCCGAAATGCAGGCCACAGGCTGGGTCTGCTTCGAGGACTATCTGGACACCAAGTGGGTGACCGCTCCGCCGCACAAGGGCGCCTACATGGCCTTTTCCCTGCGCATCGACACGCGCCGCATTCCGGCCGGCGTCATCCGCAAGCATGTGACCCTGGCGCTCAAGAAGGAGAAGGAGGCCCTGCAGCAGCAGGGCAAGACCTATGTCTCCAAGGAACGCAGGAAGGAGATCAAGGAACAGGTCATCCTCAAGCTGCGCATGCGCTTTCTGCCGGTGCCTGCGGAAATCAACGTTGTCTGGAACACCCAGACCAACGAGGTGTGGCTTGCGTCCACCCAGACCAAGGTCATAGAGCTCTTCATGCAGCTCTTCCTGGATACCTTCCAGCTCCATCTGCAGCAGCTGACTCCGAGCGCCCTGGCCGTGAACCTCCTTGGCGAGGGCGTTGTGGACAGCATCAACCGCATCGAGGCCACGGTCTTTGCCTAAGGGCTCGTGATCTCCAGCTTTCTCCAGCCCGATACCTCCTTCCACTTCACGATCTGCCTTTCAAGGATATCCATATAATGAGCACAGATGCCAATTCCCCGGACGAGATTCTGGGCCAGGAATTCCTGACCTGGCTGTGGTACCGCTCGGACTCTGATCCCGCTGCCTTCAAGGACAAGGACGGCTCGCCTTTTGCTGTTTCCCTGGAACAGAAAATAACCGTCGAGGGCGGCAGCGGCGAGGAACGCGAGACGGCCGCAGTCTCCGGCGCCCTGTCCCCCCTGCGCGAAGCCCGCGTGGGCCTTGCCACGGGCAAGAAGGTCACCCGCGCCCTGCTGCAGCTCTCCAAGGACGAAATGAACTTCCAGGTGACCCTGAAGGCCGCAGACTTCAGCTGCAATGCCCTCAGGACGCCCAAGGTGGAAAAGCCCGAGGAAGACGACGATCCCGATGCCGTCTTCCTGGAAAAGGTCTACCTCATGGAGACAGCCCTGCGCCTGCTGGACTGCCTCTACAAGGCCTTCCTTGAGATCCGTCTGGACGAGGCCGCCTGGACCAGGGAAGTGCAGGCCCTGCACGCTTGGACGGAGCGGGCCGACTAGCCGACAACCATCCGTTTTTTTTCTGCTTTTTCTTGTTGTATTGCCGTATCATCTGAGTCGAGGTGTCCTGAATGTCATCGGGTGAACCCAGCCCCGCCATGGACAGGTCCGCAGGCAGCAAGCCCTGCACAACGAGAGCCTCTGCCCAGGCCGTCGCACCGGACAGGAGCACACGCTCCTTTCCCCTGCGGCGCCTGGTGCGCAAGTGCGTCTGGATGCTGCTTGTCCTGTGGGGCATCACCATCATCAGCTTTGTGGTCATTCACCTGGCCCCGGGCTCGCCCACGGACATGGAGACCACCCTCAATCCCCTGGCAGGCGAGGCAGCCCGCAGGCGCCTGGAGGAGCTCTATGGCCTTAACAGACCCTTGTACGTGCAGTACCTGGACTGGCTCTGGCGGCTTGTGCACCTGGACTTCGGCATCTCCATGTCGGCCGATGCCAGGCCCGTCATGGACAAGATCCTGGAGCGTCTGCCCCTGACCGTGGGCATGAACGTGGCCTCCCTTGTGCTCACGCTCCTCATTGCCATTCCGGTGGGCGTCTTCTCGGCCGTGCGGCGCAACAGCCTGGCAGACCGCGTGCTGACGGTCCTTGTCTACATAGGCTTTGCCATGCCCTCCTTCTGGCTGGCCCTCATCCTGATGATGCTCTTTGGCATTGAACTTGGCTGGCTGCCCATGTCGGGGATCACTTCCCTGGGCTTCGAGTCCCTGTCCCTCTGGGGCAAGGTCTGCGATGTCACAAGCCATCTGGCCATGCCGGTGGCGGTCTATACCCTGGGCAGCCTGGCAGGCATGTCCCGCTACATGCGCGCCTGCATGCTGGAGGTCCTGGAGCAGGACTACATGCTCACGGCCCGGGCCAAGGGCCTGCCCATGAGCACGGTGCTCTGGCGCCACGGCCTGCGCAACGCCCTGTTGCCGCTCATCACCCTGCTGGGCCTCTCGGTGCCGGGCCTTATCGGCGGCTCGGTCATCATCGAGTCCATCTTTGCCCTGCCGGGCCTGGGGCAGCTCTTCTACGCGGCCGTCATGGCCAGGGACTACACCCTCATCATGGGCAACCTGGTGCTCGGCGCCGTGCTGACCCTGCTTGGCAACGTGCTGGCCGACGTCTGCTACGGCCTGGCCGACCCGCGCATCCGTTCTGGTGCCAGGCAGACACAGGGCTAAGGGGGACAGACCATGACGCTCTTCAGATTCAGACGACTTCTTGGCCGCAACCTCATGCTCATCCTGGGCCTGGTGCTCGTGCTTGGCATGTCCCTGGCAGCCCTGCTGGCGCCCGTGCTGGCGCCCTTTGACCCCAACGAGCAGCATCTGCACGACATTCTGCTGGCCCCCTGCGCAACCTACCCCCTGGGCACGGACCGCCTGGGGCGGGATGTGCTCTCGCGCCTCCTGTATGGTGGCCAGGTCTCCCTGTGGGTGGGCTTTGTGGCTGTCGGCATCTCCATCTCCATTGGCGCGATCCTGGGCCTTGTGAGCGGGTACTTTCGGGGCATAGTGGACGAGATCATCATGCGTGGTGTGGACGTCATGCTCTGCTTCCCCTCCTTCTTTCTCATCCTGGCAGTGGTGGCCTTTTTAGAGCCAAGCCTCACCAATATCATGATTGTCATAGGATTTACATCCTGGATGGGTATAGCACGTCTGGTGCGGGCAGAGACGCTTTCCCTGCGAGAGCGGGACTTTGTGAGTGCGGCACGACTCTCCGGTGTGTCCACAGCCCGGGTGCTGCTGCGTCACATCCTGCCCAATGCCATGGCGCCTGTGACCATCACGGCCATCCTGGGCGTGGGCGGCGCCATTCTGACCGAATCGGGCCTGAGCTTTCTGGGCCTTGGGGTGCAGCCGCCCCAGGCCAGCTGGGGCAACATGCTCATGGACGGCAAGGCCTACATCGAGGACGCGCCCTGGCTCTCCCTCTTTCCCGGACTGGCCATCCTGGTCACTGTTCTTGGCTATAATCTCCTTGGCGAAAGTCTCAGGGATCTGCTCGATCCCAGACTGCGGCGGTGAGGCATGCTCGAGTATCTACATATCAGCAATCTGGCTCTGATCGAGGACATGGAACTGGAGTTCGGCCCGGGCATGAACGTGCTCACGGGCGAGACGGGTGCAGGCAAGAGCTTCATCCTGAAGGCCCTGGGCTTTCTGCTCGGCGACCGCCTCAAGGCGGACATGGTGCGCCCGGGCGCGGACAGGGCCCATGTGGAAGCGCTCTTTTCCCTGAAGGAACCCCTCGTGCTTCCGGGTGACGACGAGGCTGACGCGGACAAGGACGCTGACGAGAGCACAGACGACGGCCTGCAGCTTGTGCTGCGCAGGGATTTGCTTGCCTCCGGGCGCAGCCGCCTCACCGTGAACGGCAGCCTCAAGCCCCAGAGCTATGCCAGGGAACTGCGCGAGCAGCTCATCTCCTACACAAGCCAGCATGGTCAGCAGAAGCTCTTGCAGCCGGCCTACCAGGATGCCCTCATGGAGCAGACCATGGGCCGCCAGGACTTGCTTGACGAGCGGGCACGCATGCTGGCCGGTCTTGAAGAGGTGCGCTCCAAGCGACTGGCCATTGAAGCCAAGCGGGCAAAACTCATCGAGATGCGCGATTTGCTGGAGATGCAGCAGCAGGAAATCGACAAGGTGAACCCAAAGCCCGGCGAGGACGAGGAACTCGAAGAGATCCGCCTGAAAGTCCGGCGCCAGGAGGAGGCCAACAGGGACTACGATACGGCCCTGACCATGCTCTACGGCAGCGGCCGCGACATGGGCCTTCTGGACGCTGTGGGCGAATTTTACCGCCACCTTGAGAACATGGCCCGGCACGACGAGCAGCTGCAGTCAAGCGTGGAGGCCGTGAGCGCCCTGAACCAGGAACTGCAGCAGCTTGGGGCAAGCCTGCGCCATCCGCCGCAGCTCGAAGACATGCCGGACGACATTGAGAACGTGGAGCGCCGGCTCTACGAGCTCTCCACCCTGAAGCGCAAACTGCGGCGCACCCTGCCCCAGATCCTGAACCTGAAGGCAGAGATTGAGGAGAAAATCTCCTTTCTCGATGTGTGCGAGCTGGACATACGCACACTGCAGCGCGAGGAAGCGGCGAAGGTGGCAGAGCTCAGGGAGCTTGTCGAGCGCATCAAGCCCTTGCGCCATGCATCCTGCGCCACCTTTGCCAGGGCCCTGGAAGGCGAACTCAAGGGGCTTGGCTTTTCCGATCAGGTGCGGGTGCTGCCGGACTTCTGTCCGAAGAAGCTCTGGGAAGGCGTCGAGGACGAGAGCGTGCGCATCCTCTGGGCCCCGAACCCGGGCCAGCCGGCCCAGCCCCTGGACCGCATTGCCTCAGGGGGCGAGCTCTCCCGCTTTTTGCTGGCGCTGGCAGGAGTGCTGCCCAGTGCAGTCAATGCCACCTTCATCTTTGACGAAGTGGACTCCGGCGTGGGCGGCGTGACCCTGAACCACCTGGCCCAGCGCCTGGAGGATCTGGCAGCCCGGCATCAGATGCTGCTCATCACGCACTGGCCGCAGATTGCCGCCAGGGCAGACCGCCATTTCCAGATAGTCAAGGTGGTGCGCGAGGCCAGGACCTATACGCTGTGCACGCCCCTGCAGGGCGAAAAGCTCCATGCGGAGCTTGTGCGCATGGGCGGTGGCGGCGACCAGGGCGAGGCCCTGGCCAGGGCCCTGGAAGGCAGGCAGGCTGCCAGAAGGGCCGCAGGCCAGAACTGACCGAGACGCAGGACAGACGCGAAATTTCCCTGAAAAGGGACACCAAAAAGGGAAAAGAAGGCGGCAGAAGCCCGGGCAACCGGAAAACTTCTGCCGCCTTGCCGTCTTCAGGGGCTTTCCCCGGGCGGATGTTCGGTCGGATGTTCGGAGCGCATCCTGAGCGTTTGAGCGTTGTGTGTGGCCTTACCTTGGCGCCTGTGCGGAAGCCTGGCCTGAGGCATGCACCGCCTGGCCGGATACGGGCCCGGATGTCTGGCCCTGTACAGCCTTCACGCCTGCCTGAGAGGCCGTGCCAGGCTGTACGGCTGGGACAGTCCCGGGTCTGAGATGGCCTTTGAAGAAGCGCCCCACTTCCTGAAAGTGGAAGCGGGCCTCGGGCATGTTCGGGTCCATGTAGTACTGCACATGGGACATGCCCTCATGGACAATGAGGTCTGCGGGAACGCCCTGGGCACGCATCTTCAGATGCACGCGCACGGTATTGCTCAAAAAAAGGTCCCGTGTGCCGGACACAAGCAAAGTGGGCGGAAAGCCCGCAAAGTCGCCGTAGACTGGGGAAAGGTAGGGATTTTTGAGGTCCTGTCCCCTGGCATAGAGGCGCACGGCGTCCGCAAGCCAGTTGTCATAGCGTATCAGCACATTGTCGAGACCGGCGCTGGTGGCATAGCTGTCACCAATGGGGGCAAGATCCGACCAGGGCGTGCAGGGAGCAAGAGCGCCCGGCAGGGGCAGGCCCTCGTCCCTGGCGCGCAGGGCTAGGGCCAGAGTCATGCCGCCGCCAGTAGAAGAGCCGAAAACGCCAATGGCCGAGGCCGGATGGGCCTTGAGCAGCTCCTTGTATACGGCAAGGGCATCATCCATGGCTGCCGGATAGGGATGGTCCGGGGGCATGCGATAGTCCACACAGACGACCTTCATGCCGGTCAGGCCGGCCATCAGGCCGGCTTCCCAGGTACAGGAGAGGCCTGGATAGAGCACATAGCCTCCGCCGTGCAGATGGAGCAGAAGGAGATCCTCGCAACCCCGGGCCATGGTGTCCGGGGTGATGGTGAAGACGGGAACGCCGGCCATGGTGCCAGGGGTAATGGTGAAGTGAAGCTGCTTTTGCAGATCCTTGACCGCATTGGCCGTGCCCTGGGCGTTGCGTTCCACAAAGGCCTTGAGGCGGGCAGGGTCCTCGGGCAGGGTCATCTGAAAGAGCCCTGGATCGCGGGCAATGAGGGCCTGCAGCTCCTTGCTGACTGTCTGGGGAACAGGCGGGCGCTGTCCCTGTGTCCAGTCCGCACAGGCAGGCTGCGGCCAGGCCAGCAGCAAGGTCAGGCCAAGCAGGGGGAGAGTCCTGGCCAGGGAGGTCAGGGGACGAAAGAGACGGGAACAGGAGGACATGGGATGCATGGACATTGTTTTTTGCTTGCAAGGCAAGCCTTGTGCGCTGTACCCGCACGAAGGGCAGCCCTGCGTTTTCAGAAGTTCAGAAGGGAGGATAGGGAGATGCAACGAGCTGGTACAGGAACTTCAGTTTCGATCAGCCTTTCCGGAAAAGCAAGAAAAAAACAGATGGTCCATGAACGAAGCAGGATCAGTCCAGGCCAGTCCTGGAGAGGCGATACAGCAACGAAAGACCAGCGCCCCTGCTCCGAAGTCGGAGGACACTGCCGCCTGACAAGGGACAATTCAGGGAAAGATGTCAGTTGTTTTGTTTTTGCCGGCTCTGTTTCTGGTGTTCTTGTGCAGATTCCGGCCCTGGTGCCTGAGCGAGTCAGCCCCCTGCCCTCATTCCTTCTCCGGCTGGGCATGGGCGCCCGCTTCTTCGCACGCGCCCCTGCCGAGCACGGGGGTGACTGCCATGAAGTAGCCGGCCAGCTCCTCGGGACTGCAGGTCAGCCTGTTATTGATCATCCACCACTGCACCATACCCGTGAAGGAGGTGGAGATATGGTTGATGAGAAAGTCCTCGGGAATCCCCTGTTTCTGCCAGTCCTGGGCCTGCACAAGCTTTCTCGAGGCGAGCTCGCGGAAGAACTGCTGGAAGAAGCCGCAGATGAGGCCGCCGTTGTCAAAGGTGAGAATGGCGATATTGTTCCTGTTCTCCGCGAGATGGTAGAGAATGTGGGTGATCATGCTGCGGGGACTGGAGGTCTTGCGGGAAAAGTCGTGGGTTTCTTCCCGCTCCGGCTGCAGGGAAAAGACATGGGAGAACATCTCCTGGCAGACTTCCTTCAGCAGCTCGTCCCTGGTGGCAAAGTGGGCATAGAAGGTCGTTCTGCCGATGTTGGCCCTGTCTATGATGTCCTGGACCGTGATGCGCGAAAAATTCTTGCGGGCCAGCAGGGAGGTAAAGGCCTCCAGAATGGCCGCTCTGGTCTTCAGCTGCCTGCGATCCCTGTGTACGCCGTGCGGCATGTGGTTTCTGCAGAGTGTCTGCTCCCTGCTCCTGCTCGTCGTGCTGTCTGGACAATCCCTGTGCTTCACGGCCGCTCCCGGCGTCTTGAGGTTCACAAAACAAGTCAGGGACAACTCTAGCCCGACTTGTCCTGTACGGCAAGGAGCACAGGCTGGAGAAACGCAGAGGAACACTTGTTTCCGAACAAAACGAGATTTTTGTTCGCTAGTGAACAGGAACGACGCGCTGTCCATTGTTTGCGCTGCACAAAAGGGGCTATAGCAGAAGGCACGTCCCTGTCCTTCTCGCGTTCCTTGCTGGAGGTACTGCTGGGGCCCAGATTACGGGCACTCCCCGGTTCCGGCCAGAGACGGCAGATTTCATCCCCCTTCGTGTCCGGGGCACGGGGACAGCAGCATACGGGAGGCAGCATGTTCGACAGTAGTATATCCGGAAGCATTGGTTCACTGTGCAAAAGGATCAATGATGTCTTTGCCGGGCTGCCCATGACCATCATGGCAGGCTTGGCCCTTGTGTGCAGCCTTGTGCTGGAGGTGACGGGGCATGCCGTACACCCCGATCCGGCCTGGCTTGCCGTGATCATCAGCGGCCTACCCCTGCTCTACCTGGCCCTCTGGCGCTGTGTCTGCAACCCTGGCATGAGAAAGATCTCCTCGGCCCTGCTCATCACCATAGCCATGCTGGCCGCCCTCTTCACAGGGGATCTCTTTGCGGCCGGTGAAGTGGCCTTCATCATGGCGCTCGGGGCCATCCTGGAGGAAAAGACTACCCAGAAGGCCAGGCAGGGCCTGCGCAAGCTCATCAACCTTGTGCCGGACACAGGCAGGCGCCTGAACGCGGACGGCAGCGAGGAGTGCATCCTTGCCTCGGACATACGCCGGGACGACATTCTGCGCCTGCTGCCAGGCGAGACCGTGCCCGTGGACGGCGTGGTGCTCAGGGGCAGAAGCTCCGTGGATCAGTCCGTGCTGACCGGCGAATCCCTGCCTGTGGACAAGGTTCCTGGCGACGAGGTCTTCTGCGGTACCCTCAACTGCTTCGGAAGCATGGACATTCGCGCCACCCGTACAGGCAGGGAGACCTCTCTGAACAGACTCATCCGCCTTGTGGAAGAGGCGGACAGGAAGAAGGCGCCCATGGAGCGCACGGCCGACGTCTGGGCCACCTGGCTTGTGCCCCTGGCCCTGCTCATTGCCATAGTGACGGGCCTGGTCACGGACAGCCTGGATCGTGCCGTCACCGTGCTGGTCGTCTTCTGCCCCTGCGCCCTTGTGCTGGCCACGCCGACCGCCGTCATGGCAGCCATAGGTCAGGCCACACGCTACGGCGTGCTCATCAAGTCCGGCGATGCCCTGGAACGCATGGCCAGGGTGGACACCATCACCTTTGACAAGACCGGCACCCTGACCCAGGGCCGGATTGCCGTGAGCGACTGCCTGAGCCTGCAAGAGGACGGAGTGAAGACCGGACAGAATGGACAGGATGGGCAGGACGCCCGGGATCCTTTAGAACAGAGGGACGCTGCAGGTGAGCCAGGGGGGAAGGCCGATCAGGAAACGGCCTCCCTCAGGCTTTTGCAGGAGACCGCAAGCCTTGAGGCCTGCTCCGAGCACCCGCTGGCCCGGGCTGTCGTGGCCGAGGCAAGTGCACGCAAGCTCACCCTCCTGCCTGTGGAGGACTTTGTCATGGAGCCTGGGCGAGGTGTACAGGGGCAGGTTGGCGGTGTGCCCCTTGTCTGCGGCACGCCGCAGTGGCTGGAGGAGCAGGACGTGACCCTGAGTACAGAGGCGCAGAGCGTCCTGGATCGCCTGGCCGCAGAGGGCAAGGCCTGCATCCTGGTCGCCAGAAATCGGCGCCTTGTGGGCTGCATCGGCCTGAGCGACAGCCTGCGCGAGAATGCGGGTACAGTCCTTGCCGCCCTGCAGGCCGAAGGCATCCGCACCGTGCTGCTCACAGGGGATCATGCCCGTGCGGCAGAGCACATGGCCGGCCTTGCCGGCATCAGTGAAGTTCATGCAGGGCTGTTACCGGGACAGAAGGTAGAGGCCATAGAACGACTGCAGGCCGAAGGCCATGCCGTGTGCATGGTGGGTGATGGTGTGAACGATGCCCCTGCCCTCAAATCGGCCAGCGTGGGCGTGGCCATGGGCACTATGGGCAGCGACATAGCCATAGAAGCTGCCGACATCGCCCTGGTGGGCGATGACATTGCCAAGCTCCCCTATCTGAAGCGCCTTGCCAGTGCGGCCGTGCGCACCATCAAGTGGAGCATAGGCCTCTCCCTGCTCATCAACTTCGTGGCCATCACCCTGTCCGTGCAGGGTCTGCTGACCCCCACCACAGGGGCTCTGGTACACAACGCAGGCTCTGTCCTGGTCGTGCTCCTGGCAGCCCACCTCTATGACCGGAAGTTCACGGACGAGGTCTGAGAGGCGTCCTGGCCCCGGGCCGCCTCATCTGGTATCATTTGTTTTCCTGGAATCTTGCAGGGACGAACGATCGCTGCAGACGAAAGAAGGCCCGGGAATCTGCCCTGGTCCAGGATCATGCGGTTGAGGACGCCCCAGGACAGAAGGACAGATCGGGACTTCCAGGACGAAACCGGCCAGGCAGGACAGACTGAACAGAAACCGAGCGGGACGGGGACGGCATGCGCTGTCCCTGTTCCCCACGCCGCAATGGGCGAGGAGCCTGCTTTCAGGATCCCAGGTGTGTCCCAGGTGATTTTGGTGGGACTTTGGTGAGCGCCTGATGCCCCCGGACAGCCATGGGCAAGTCCAGCCCTCAGGCCCTCCATGTCTCCAGGTCTCAGGTGCAGTGCAGGGATGCGAAGATGGCAAAGCCAGAAGACCACGGGCCCGTGCACACGCCCCCTGCTTTTTCTGGTCAGAAGCTCTGTCTGCGAACATGCTTCTGCGCAGTCAGTCCCCGGGCCAGATGGAAGGGAGTATTCAAGGATGTTCCAGGCAAGGCTTCACTGGAGCAGGAAGTCCAACAGGGGCACAATTTTTATGCCGTCCGCAGGTGCCGTGGAGAGGGTGCGCAGTGTCAGGACAACCTTTTCATAGTTGTCCTGAACCGCTCTCAGCGGAGCCAGTTCTCGTTCCCTGGTTTTGGGATCATCCATGTCCATAGTAACCTGGTAATAAATCTTCTCTCTGTCCCTGATGGCAATAAAATCGATTTCCTTGTCGCCGATTTTTCCTATTGTCACTGCATAACCACGTCTCAACAGCTCAAAATAGACTATATTTTCCAGAATGTGTCCGGTATCCGTGTCACGGTATCCCAAAAGAAAATTGCGCAGGCCCATGTCCACCATGTAGTACTTGCCAAGGGTGCGGAGCAGTTCCTTGCCCTTGAGATCAAAGCGCTTAACTTCATAAAAAAGATAGGTTTGCAGCAGAGCTTTGACATAGGCGGCGACAGTCTGCGTGGCAGGCTTGCCGTTCTTGTTCCTGGCTTGCATCAGGTCCTCGGAAGCAAGCGTATTGCAGATAGTGCGCAATGAGGTCGTATTGCCGATATTGTCGGCAAGGAAAAGGATGATTTTTTCAAGAAGGGCAGGATTGCGGAGCTGCCCTTCTCCGGGGCGCCTGAGGATATCACGGAACACAACAGTGTTGTACAAACCTTCCAGCAGGATCAGGGAACGTTCCTGTTCGAGGCCAGAGTCAATGAGCCCCGGCATGCCGCCATAGCGCAGATACAGGCTGAATGCCTCTTCCAGGGTGAGCGCTTCTCCGTCTCGGGTGAAGACGGAATGCCTGCCAGTGCCAAGCCGTGATTCCTTGACAGTGAATCCATGGAAAAGCAGAAATTCCCTGAAGGACAGGGGCAGCATCCTGATTTCCACATATCTGCCAGCGAGATAGGTAGAATATTCGGACGAGAGCAGACAGGCATTGGATCCGGTAATGTAGATATCGCAATCAAGGTCCACTCTGAAGGAGTTGACTGCATTTTCCCAGCCTTCGAGACGCTGCAATTCGTCAAGGAACAGATACAGGCGTCGGCCGGGCAGGACGTGCCCATGTACAAAATTGCATACGTCCGCAACACTCATGGTGTTGTACTGTATGGACTCGAAGTTTATGGACAGGATTTGCTCCCGGGCAATGCCTGAGGCAAGAAGATGCTCGCGCATGAGGGCCAGCAGGCTCGATTTGCCACAGCGACGAATGCCAGTGACAACCTTGACAGGTTCACAATCCTGAAAGCTCTTCAACTTGCTCAGGTAGATATCTCTGGGAAGGAGCTGGTGATGGATGGTGAGCATATGGGCTCCTGTGTCGGTTTGGACAAAGAGAAAAAGCAGGGAAGATGAAAAAGTTTGAGTAATGAACTACTCAAAAATGTATATATTAAAAAGTTTGAGTAGTCAATTACTCAAATTTTGTTAAAATAGAAGATTTGAGTAATTAGTTACTCAAACTTTTAGTTTGAGACAGTTTTGGAGAACCAGCCTGACAAGAAATGACGCTTCCCCCTGTCTCCTGTTCAGGTGGCAGGGGAGCAGGAAAGAGCCTGCCCATGCATAGGGTCTCTCGTGAGCAGGCCGTACCCTGCAGGCATCTCGGGATACCTTTGCACATCCATCACCTGCCCTGAGTGCGCGGGCACTGGGACAATCTCGGGCCGTTTTCCCAGATCTGGACGGCGTATCTGGGCGCCGAGTCATAGATGATGTAGCGATAGCCTTTGACGCAAACGGTCGTGAGGCGAAGATCGCTGTTGTATTCTTCCTTGTAGGCATCCATATGGGGAAGACCTTTGGTGTCGTCGAGCAAATAAGAAGCGGCAAAGCCTCCTGCAATGAGAAGTGCAACAAGTGACATGATTTTCACGAT
Organism: uncultured Desulfovibrio sp.; assembly: GCA_944327295.1. Taxonomy (GTDB): domain Bacteria; phylum Desulfobacterota; class Desulfovibrionia; order Desulfovibrionales; family Desulfovibrionaceae; genus Desulfovibrio. The sequence continues at coordinate 19,449 of CALVHF010000015.1, forward strand.
TTCAGAGGGCTTTGAGCCGGATTTCGTCTGGGACGAGTCCTTTGGGGATGATTCTTTCTGCTCCACGCTGGTTCTTTTGTGTTTGCCTCGGTGACTGTCTCTTTCCTCCTCTTTCGCCTCTTCTGGCCATGCTCCGGGGAAAAAAGGACAGGCATGATATCGGGCAGGGACTGCTCACGCTCTTGTGCCCTGTCCCTTGCGCAGCACAAGGCTGGTCCGGGGTGTAACCATGCGAGCAGACTGCATGACAAGCTCTGAAGGACTCCACAAAGAGCTCCAGAGGCATACGGGGAGGCAGCCTGCTGTCTGCAAGCCGATCGAAAGATGGTCTTTCGCCCCCTCGTTCGTGAGACAAGGCTGCAAGCCTTGCAGCCTCACATCCGGGCGCTGGGCCAAATACAAGGCTGACGCCCTGCCGCTACTTGTTCTCTTGCTTTTGGGTGAGGACAGGGCAAAAAGTCGTCCGAGAATCCACCATTGTCTGCCCTGTCTACGCGTATAGTATGAAGGCTGCCAGAACAAAGAACAAGCCGACTCATGAGCAGGGATATCCCTTCTCATGAATCGGCTGTCTTTTTGTGTAGGGAGCCTTGGACGTTTTGTGTATCCGTCCGTCCTGTGCACATGGGCAATCGGGCAATTACCTGTTCTGCACGACTGGAGCGCCCTTCATATCAGGTTCTGCCGGTGCATCTTCCGCAGCAGCCGCATCGGATTTGCGCGGGCACTGGGCTAGTCTCGGACCGTCCGGGCCGTTTTCCCAGACCTGGATCGCATCCATGAACCTGTTGCCCCGCACAATGTAGCGGTAGCCTTCGATGCACAGGATGGAAATCCTGTAGTCGCTGTTCTTGCGTTCCCTGTAGACCTCTGCAGGAAGTGCCTCATCACTTGTCTCGTCCGTACAAAAGAAAAAAAACGTCAGCTCTGCGAAAAAGAGAAAAAACATGCCGAACAAGAAGATATTCGGTCCGTGCTTGAGCAACTTGTCGGAGAGTCTTCTGGATCCCTGATCCTGTGTCATACCCCGTGTTCTCCTTGCCTTTTTCAGGCGCTGTTTCTGCCAGCAGGGACTGCCTGCCTGGACCTTGTCTCTTGTTGCTCACAAAAGCCTCTTCAAAGTGGCCAAGGGCGTTTCGTGCCTTTGCCCTGGCTCATGGCCTCATGCCGTGAGTCCTGCTTCTGCCCCTGGCAGCAACGGATCTGAAAACAGGGCTCGCTTCGCTTTTTGGGGGGATACCCCTGGATTGCCTGTTTTCAGTGCACCTCGTCGTGCGGCTGTTCTCGAAGGCATTGCTGGGTTCAGGGAAGTCCGGCACGTTCGGATTATGCCTCGGAATCCCTGCAAAAGGCCCTGAAAGACCCTGTCAGATCAGCCTTGTGCCAAGGTACAAAAAAAGCGCCGTCTCCTCAAGCTTTTGGAAAACGGCGCCTGCAAAAATGGTGCAATTGTCGTGCTGTATGGCGGGATTGTGGTGCGGCTTGTCAGGGCTTGTAACTTGTACGGATATCTGAAGCGTCCCCCGGTCGTTCCCAGGAGAACGTGCCCCCCGAAAAGCCTTGCCCAGAGTCCCCTGTCTACTTCAGAAGCTTTGCCAAGAAGTCCTGGGCTGCATCCTGAATGGCCTTGAGGTGATCCTCATTCCTGAAGCTCTCCGTATAGAGCTTGCAGATGTCCTCGGTGCCCGAGGGACGCACGGCAAACCAGCCGTCCTTCGAGACGACCTTGAGGCCGCCAATGGCGGCGTTGTTGCCAGGGGCATGGGTCAGTACCTGGGTGACTGGAGAGCCGCCCAAGTCCTTCAGAGACACGTCTTCGGCAGTCAGGGCCTTGACCCTGCTTCTGGTGGCGTTGTCGGCAGGAGAGTCCAGACGCTGATAGACCGGCACGCCCAGCTCGGCCGTGAGACGGCGGTAGAGCTCGCTCGGGCTGGCCTGTTCCTTTGCCATCATTTCGGCGGCCAGCAGGCAGAGCAGCGGGCCGTCCTTGTCCGTGCTCCAGGTGGAGCCGTCAAAGCACAGGAAGGAGCCGCCGGCGCTTTCCTCGCAGCAGAAGCCGCATTCACCGGAAGTAAGCAGCGGCACAAACCACTTGAAGCCCACCGGAGTCTCTACCACCTTGCGCTGCAGCATGTCGCCCACGCGGTTGAGCATGTCCGTGGTCACCACGGTCTTGCCGATGCCGCAGCTCTCAGGCCAGCTGGTACGGGTGCGCATCAGGTACCAGGCGCAGACGGAGAGATAGTGGTTGGGGTTCATGAGGCCGTCTGCCGTCACAATGCCGTGGCGGTCGGAGTCGGGATCGCAGGCAAAGCAGAGGTCAAACTTGTCGCGCATGTTCAGAAGCACGGACATGGCCCAGGGCGAAGAGCAGTCCATGCGAATCTTGCCGTCCTTGTCCCTGGGAACAAAACGGAAGGTGGGATCCACACAGCGGTTCACCACGGTGAGGTTGAGGCCGTACTTGTCGGCAATGGGCTGCCACAGGGAGAGGCTGGCGCCACCCAAGGGGTCCACACCCAGCCTGAGGCCTGATTTGGCAATGGCTTCCATGTCCAGGATTTCGCTCAGATGATCCACGTAGGCGGCCACGTAGTCGTATTCTTCCACCAGGGGGCTTGCCAGGGCCTCGGCATAGGACACACGCTTCACATCCACGTTGCCGGCTGCCAGAAGCTCGTTGGCCCTCTGCTCCACTCTGGAGGTCTCGGAGGTGTCCGCAGGGCCGCCATGGGGCGGATTGTACTTGAAGCCGCCGTCAGCCGGAGGATTGTGGGAAGGCGTGATGATGATGCCGTCGGCGCGATCAAGACCCGTGTGCTCCCTGTTCCAGAGAAGAATGGCGTGGGAGACGGCAGGCGTGGCCGTGAAGGTGCCACCCTTTGCCACGCGCACATGCACGTTGTTGGCCACCAGGACTTCCAGGGCCGTCCTCTGGGCCGGCTCGGACAGGGCGTGGGTGTCGGCGCCAAGATACAGGGGCCCTTCAATGCCGTCCTTGGCCCTCAGCTCGCACACAGCCTGGGTGATGGCCAGGATGTGGGCCTCGTTGAAGGTGTGCTTCAGGGCGCTGCCCCTGTGACCGGAGGTTCCGAAGGACACCCTCTGGCCGGCATTGGCGGCATCAGGTGTCAGGGTGTAGTAGGCACTGATCAGTGCGGGAATGTTTTCCAGTGTTGTCGGGTCGGGCAGCTGGCCTGCCAGCTCATGTATGGCCATGAACGTTCCTCCACGTCTCTGCGGATGGTCAAATGAATGTCATACCTCTGCCACCCTGGTGTCACAGGGATGCAATCCCGGGTGTGCAAGGCGGCAGAAGACACTATTTTTCTTCATGTATAGGCAGTGCAGCCATTTTTTGCAAGCAAGTGAACAGCTCTTCTTTCCGGGAACTCTTCTTTCCGGAAACTTCACAGATCAAGAGTCTCGCAAGAAGAACATGGGACAGCAGTGACAGACTGCGAAAGCCGGGCAAGCTCCCTGAAGGCGGCAGCATGTCTGCGGCGCCCCTGCCCTGATTGCCGTGCCTCCGGGTCCGAACTGCTCTGCCGAACCTGCCCGGCCTGCCAGGACCATATGCCGGACGGAGGCATCACAATATCAGTTGCGATGTTCAGGTACGATGTACGATGCTCGGGGGGCCGTCATCTGCCTGACATATTTGCCGGATAGAAGGAAGAAGACCTGCATGATGATACAGGCCCTGCCCCTGCACTGTCAGGGGCAGGGCCTGGACACCTGGTCATCTGCCATTCACAGGGCATCTCTGGCCCCGCGTGCGCACAGAGCAGACAAACAGGGCAGAGGAGACGGGCGGTGAAGAAGGAAGAAGCAAGAAAAGCAGTTCCGACAGAACTGTCATATCCGACAGATTCGGCCGACCTGGTACAACCGGCGATTGCCTCTGATCTGGCACAGCGCCGCGCCGGCCGATCAGGCAGCTTCCGGCGAACAGGCGGATGCCAAAGGAGAGAAGCTGATCAAGAAGCTGATCATGGAGACGCTGCAGGCTGCCGAACGCTCCGACTGAGAGAAACCCCTGCCATCTGTGCCCTGCCCCTCTGGGCTTCGTTCTCCCTGTCTGGGGCATGGACACCCTACCGGGCCTTACGGCAGAACAATGCCCCGAGACGTGCCGAAATGATCATCATATTCCTCAAAGACCCGATCTTTGTGCCCCTGTGCAGTGCCCCTTGCAAGGTGGCCGTCTGCAAGATTTTCAACGGCTGCGCAGACAGGGGCTGCCCCTTAAGGACGTGCCCGCACCTCTCTCCCCAAAGACAGGATCTTTCCTCCAGGCCCCTTCCCGCTTCATCCACCCCCTTCGCTCAGACAGAGCAGTTTTTGCAGAGGTCATTATGTCCGACACCATCCGTTCCAGCGCCTCGGTTCCGGCACCCTACAGAAAAAAGCAAGAAGAGGCAGACGGGCCCGGCAAACCTGCAAAGGAGCCGCACAGGTCGGCAAGGGCGTTCAATGTCAGGCAGTCCGGCTTCTATGACCGGATTGTGACAATTTTCTTTGTCCTGCTGCCCATGGGGGGCTGTGGCGTCATGCTGGGACTACAGGTGGTCACAACGGCCATGCACGAGAGCCTCAGGGGAGGCTGTCTCTTTCTGGGGGTGACCGTTGCCTGGTGCCTTGCCCTGGCACTGGCCTTTCTGCTGCTGGGCCGCCTTGTGGAGGTCTGTGTGCAGAGCCTTTTCCGGGCTGCGCACCTGGAGGAGCGCCTGCCCGAAGACATCCGCACTGCCTGCATCACCGTCCTTGCCTGCCTTGCCCAGTACGTTTTCATGCTGAAGGGCCTCTTCGCCTCTTTTGATCAGAATTTTCTGGACTGGCTCTGGCACAACAATTTGTACGACAGCGTGCCCAATCCTCCGGCCCTCGCAAGCGTTCTTTCCCTGCCCATGTTCGCCCTGGCCTTCGTGGCCATCAGCCGTGCCATTGCCGCCATTGTGAAGGTGATTGTGATGCGGGCCTGATCCCGAAGAGCTCCCTGAAGCCCTGCTTCTCGGGAAGTTTTCTCAGGGACGCATGAAGCATTCCGGTCGGAGCAGGACAACAGGAGAAAAGAGGAGACAGACACGGGCCCCTCGCAAAGAAAAAAGCCCCTCGCCTGTCCGGGCAAAGGGGCATGAAGTGTCTGCATATCGTGCGGTGAGCACAGGGGGCTTCGCGCGTATCAAGACCAATGCGTTGTGTGAGTTCCAGGGGCCTGCCTGTCTTGGCATCACTGGCAGTGACTTTTTCCAGGATAAGCGTGTTCATGAGCGCGAGATCCCTGTCTGATGGCATGGGAGCACCTGGAACACCATAGGCCCTGCCGAAGGAGAGGGTTTCCTCGCTATCGGCTACGCATGTGCACAGCGATTGCACCTTTTTGACACCATGCTTCTTCTCGTGCCTGCACAGGATCTGCGTGAAGCAGCAGGCCCAGGCCAAGACTCAGGCAGGCGAAGGAGAACAGAAAACGTCCGTTCATGGCGTGCCCTCTCCCGTGTTAGTGAACAAAGCAGTAGGCTTCTTCTCTCTCGGTATCAAATCTGAATGTCAGGGCGTACTTCCGCTGTTTCACAACAATTTCATTTCCGTCGACAGAAATGGTTGCACCCCGCATGGTGGTGATGGTGACATCCTTCTGATCAAGGACAAGCGGCTTTTTTGTAAGAGAACTGACAGTAATCCTGGTACTCTTTTGTTCAAAATCGATAAAGGTATAATCCATATCAGCGTTTGCAATGATTCTGTTTCTTTTATCTTTTATGATAAAATTTCCGTCTATGAATATCTTGTTGTCTGGTGTGTAGACAACAAAGAATCTTTTTGGAGAGTTTTCCTTGTCAATAGACACTATTCGATCGGAATCAAATGTTACTGAACCAATCTTGGTGACAATTTTCAGATCGTCCTTGCCCTGAAAGATTCTGCCGACCTCGGGACGCTCGTAAGAGACAATGACACTGTTGGTGATTTTTTGATACCCGAATTCCGTTGCCGAATATTTCTTCTTGGGCATTTGTTTGGTGGTCACAATGGCGTAGTTCTGGGCACATGCCTGTGTACTGCCCACAAGAAGACTGCCGCAAAGAATGGATGCTGCCACCAGCAGGCCAGCAAGCCGTTTCATGTCTCAACTCCTTGTTTGAGGTGCCTGGGCATCCGGCACACCCCCGCGGCGTGCGGGAGTCTGCCGCCATGCCAACGGGGTCCTGCAGGGTGCGGGAACTGTTCTCCCTGCGCTTAATTGAAAAAGTACGGGATGTCAAAGAGAAGGAACTTTTGTACCCCTTGTTCCTCCTCATTGTTTCTCCCCATTGTTCCTTTTCATGCGACTGCGGCAAGGGAACAGAAAATGCCCCTTGCTCTGTTCTGACTTTTGGCAGGGAGAGGACAGTGGAAAGGGGCAAAAATATTTTTTGATCTGCCCTCTCCTGCCTTCTGTCTCTTACCCCTGCAGCTGTCCAATATCTGCGCAAGTGAACTGCCGTCTGGTCAGATTCTGTACAGGCCCTGAGGGACAGGAACGAGCATCCTTGGGAAATCCTTGAGACGAAGAAAGGCTGCCCGAAACCGGACAGCCTTTCTGTTTCCATTGGCCGTTCCTTAGTCGGGCCTTTCGGCCCTCAGGAAACGGATTGCTTGTTTGTGCCTACTTCTGGGCGAGCTCCACAGTGCGGAAGATGAGGTCTCCGCGGCGGTTGATCTGCAGGAGTACTGCGCCGCGCTTGACGCCTTCCTTCTTCACGATATTGGAGAGTTCCTGCACAGTCTTCACGGGCTTCATGTTGGCCTTGACGATCACGTCGCCGGGGCGCAGGTCCGTGGAGGCTGCGGGCTTTTCCTGATCGATGTCGAGAATCACCACACCGCCGCTGATGTCCAGCTGCTTGGCCTCTTCAGGCTTGAGCGGACGAACCGTCAGGCCCAGGGTGGCTTCGGACTTGTCGGACTCGGAACCGGGCACGGCGCTCACACCGCTCTCCAGATTGGAGCCGCGGTCACCGAGCTTCACGGTCAGGGTCTTGGCAGCTCCTTCGCGGAGCACTTCCACCTTGGCTTCGGTGCCGGGCTTCTTGGAGGCCACGATGCGCAGAAGCTCATCCCTGTCTTCCACAGACTGACCATCAATCTTGCGAATGATGTCGCCGTCCTTCATGCCGGCCTTTTCGGCAGGCTGTCCGGGCTGCACGCTCACGACCATGGCGCCCTTGTGGTCGGGAAGACCCAGGGCCTGGGCTGTGGGCTCATCAACATCCTGAATGACAATGCCAAGCCAGCCGCGGCTCACCTTCTTGCCGGAGCGCACCTGGTTGATGATGTCACTGGCCATGTTGCTCGGGATGGCAAAGCCGATGCCCTGCCCGGAGGCAATGATGGCCGTGTTGATGCCGATAACCTCGCCGTTCATGTTGATGAGCGGACCGCCGGAGTTGCCGGGGTTGATGGAGGCATCGGTCTGCAGGAAGTTGTCAAAGGCGCCGGCATTGATGCGGCGGCCCTTGGCAGAGAGGATGCCGGCCGTGACGGAGTGATCCAGACCAAAGGGGTTGCCGATGGCCAGAACCCATTCGCCGACCTTCAGGTTGTCGGAGTTGCCGAACTTCAGGTAGGGCAGCTCTTCCTTGACCTCAATCTTGAGCAGGGCAAGGTCGGTTTCCTCGTCCGATCCGACCAGAGTGGCCTTCACGGTCTTGCCGTCTGCGGCCTTCTCGTCCAGGGTGACGCGGATGACGTCGGCACCGTCAACAACGTGGAAGTTGGTGACAATATAGCCGTCCGCAGAGATGAGGAAGCCGGAGCCCAGGGATTTCTGCTTGTTGACATGGGGGCGCTTGCCACCGCCTCTGCCGAAGGGCTCGAAGAAGCGCTCGAAGCCTGGGGGCATATTGCGGAACATCTCGCCGAAGAAGTCCTCGGGGCCGGCGGCCCTGGTGGTTTTCTCGGTATTGATGTTGACAACAGCAGGACCGCACTTGGTGGCGAGTTCGGTGAACTCGGGCAGGCTGGCTGCGGACACGTTCTGGGCGGCAATCAGAACGAGAGCGAGCAGGCAGGCTGTCAAAAGGGAGACAGGATTACGCATGCAGCAAACTCCTTATTGTTTGTTCTGCATAGCCTTCTGCAAAGCCTGTGCCATAATCCCCATATCGGAATCGGAAGTGGAAGCGGCAGTCTTCTGATGCTGACGCCAGGAGTGGTCTTCACCACCACGCTTGGAAGGACGTTCCTTGTGTTCCCTGGGTTCCTTGGGCTGGGCCTGGGCACCTTCGGGCACGAGGGTGATGCGGCGGGCAACAGGGTCCACGCGCTGCACTTCCAGGGTCACGGGAGTGTCCTTTTCCAGCTTCTGGAACTGGGCGGCCGTCTTGGTGGAGCGCATGATGCCTTCGGGCAGAAGGCCGGTGACGCCGGGAGCAAGGCTCACGAACAGGCCAAACTTGGACTGGCTCTCCACCTTGCCTTCCACCTTGCTGCCCACGGGGAAGCGGGTTTCCACATCGGCCCACGGATCGCCTTCGGCGTCGCGCAGGCTCAGGGAGACGCGGCGGTTTTCGGGATTGATTTCCTTGATCTTCACGCGCACCACGTCACCGGGCTTCACCACGTCCTCGGGACGATTCACACGGTGGCTCCAGGACATTTCGGAGAGGTGCACAAGGCCCTCGATGCCGGGGCACAGTTCCACAAAGGCGCCGAAGGGAGCCAGACGCACGACCTTGCCTTCCACCACGGCGCCAGGCTCGGGCAGACGGTTGGCAACATCGTCCCAGGGGTTGCCCTGGGCGGCCTTGAGGGACAGGGAAATGCGGGTGTGCTCGCGGCCGTCGCGACCCTTTTCCTTGCTGATCTTGAGAATCTTGGCCTGCACGGTGTCACCGGGATGGATGACTTCGTCGGCCTTCATGATGCGGGACCAGGAAAGCTCGGACAGATGCACCATGCCTTCCACGCCGGGCACGAGTTCCACAAAGGCACCGAAGGAGGCCAGGCGGGTCACCTTGCCTTCCACGATGTCGCCTTCCTGCACGTCATTGAGCAGGGCAGCCAGGCTTGCTTCGCGCTGACGGTCGATGAGGGCGCGGTGGGACACGACGATGTTGCGGCCGCGGCTCTCCACCCTGGTGATGAGGAACTGGTAGGTGTTGCCGATGAGGGATTCGGGATTGCCGGGCACCATCTGGCTGCCGGGGCAGAAAGCGGTCTTGCCCAGCACTTCCACGTGGTAGCCGCCCTTGCAGGCTTCGGTCACGCGGCCGTCGACGGGCACGCCGGCGTCCTTGGCATTTTCGATGGCTGCCATGCCGGAGCCGCTCATGGAGCGGGCCAGCTTGATTTCCTGGGAGGAAACGTGGGTGATCCAGGCTTCGATCTGGTCGCCGGGAGCCACGTCAACGTTGCCTTCGCTGTCCACGAAGTCCTTGCGTTCCATGATGCCGTCAATCTTGGCACCAATGTTCACGAAAACGGAGTCGTCGGTCACTTCGATGACCGTGCCCTGCACCTTCTGACCGGCCTGAATGCGCACCTGGGCGTTTTCCTGGCTGGCCAGCATGTCGGCAAAGCTTTCCATGTTCTCTTCGGGGGCAGCGGTTTCCTGCTGCGTTGTCAGTTCTTCACTCATGTGTTGTATCTCCTTGAAACAAGAGTATGTTTTTCGTAGAGCCTTCAGTGTTTTTGGTCCCACACCGGGGCAGGTACTTGTTGTCTTGTTTATGCAGGCCTTTCGGACTGCACCTGGCAGACTGCCCCTGAAAGCCGGAAGAAAACGGCATATGGCCGTCCCCCTGCCTTGCAAGGCGGTCTGCAGCCTTTTCGCTTCGCTGTTTTTTCAGCGAAAAAAGCCCTTCTCCCTTGCGAGCTGTCAATCTCGCAGGGTGCCAAGGCCTGGATGTCTGTACAGAATGTGCGGTGGAAGGGGATGCCTGAAAAAGGCTCCCTTCAAGAAATCTCCATAACGGCCCTTGCCTCCTTCCTGTTGAGAAAGAAGGAACGGAACAGCCGGGGAAAAAGACACAGCGCAAACTCTGTGCAGCGGCGACCGAAAAGGCATGGGGTGTGGGTGACAAGAAAGGCGACAGCCCTGCTCCGCAACTGTCCGGAAAATGAACAGCCGGAAGCGGGCCTGGCCAGTGCCTGACTGACGGGTACAACACATTGGGAAATGAGGCTGGACGGGCAGACAGGAAGACGGACAATGAAGGCTGTGGCAGGAAACTGGTAAAAGTATCCTTTACAGCATTGAGGATTGTATACCATGATTATAGTAAAGTCCAGATCTCTATGCAGTCTGCCGAAAAAAATAAGGAATGCATGCAAGAAGACCCGTGTTTTCATGATCCTGTCCGCAGTGCACACGAAAGGGTTTCTGACCCGGGCAACAGGGCGGCCGCAAGGAATCGCCAGAGGACTTGTCTCCTGTCTTGCTGCGGGCCCCGGCAGATTGCCTCAGATGCTCCGGAAGATGTTACCGAAGATGCTCTGGGGATGTGCCGGAAAAGGCCCCGGGGACAGGTGCAGCCGGGGAGCCTGAGACCATTTTGTGACAGAGTGGTGAAAAAAATTTGATACTTTGTCAAAAAACGCTTGATCTTTTTCGCGAGGGTGTATATACCCCTTTGCTGTTGGTGCTCACCAGCACAATGTACGCACACAATGTGGCAAGGTAGCTCAGTTGGTTAGAGCATGCGGTTCATACCCGCAGTGTCGAGAGTTCAAGTCTCCCCCTTGCTACCACAAAGCATATACCCCGGAAGCTCTTCCATGCTCCCGGGGTCTTTTATTTCCATGGGGTTCCCATGGTTTCTTTCAGGAGCACACATGTCCCAGCAGCCTCTCAAGACAGAAAAGCACAGGGCTTTTGCAGACGATACAGCAGACAATGCACAGGACAGACAGACCGGCTCTTCTGCCAGACATGCTGCCAGGGGCACATGGACAGAAAGGCGGTCCAAAGGATTTGGCCCAGGCGCTGCAAGGCCGCGCAGGGTGCACCCCGGGGCAGGCTCTGCCCTGAACCGCAGGGAACGCAGCAGAGAGGCGTTTGACGCCTCTGGCGGTCGTGAAGGCCGCGATGGCCGCGACAGACGAGGCGCAGACAGGGCGCCCGGTCCGTTCAGGGACCGTGGTTTTCGTCCTGCAGGGCAGACCAGGCCCTTCGGCCAGGCCGGTCAGTCTGACAAGGTCGAACGCCCTGCCCGTTCTGAGCGTCCCGAACAGTTCCGCGACCATGATCGATCCTTCGGCCGTCCCCATGGTCATCCCAATGACCGACCCAATGACCGTCCACAGGATCGCCCCTTTGACAGAACAAGGGATCGTTTCCAGCAAAGGGACAAGCCTTCCGATCGTCCCTTTACGGCCGGCCGCGGCACCCGCCCCCTGGCAGGGGCCAGGCCGTCATTCAGACAGGAGCGTCATCAGGACCGTCTGCAGGGTGCAGACAGGCCAGGCCGTGACACAAGGCCCTGGGGAAATCGCACGGAGGAAGCCGGGGATGGCAGTCGCCCTGCCCGTTATGCCGGCCGTGGCGCTGCCCCCTGGGCCAAAGGAGCCGAAGGTCGCGGGTTCCGGAGGCCTGAAGGTGCCCGATTTGGGCAAGAGTTCCGTGCAGACCGCCAATGGGCCGAACGCTCCGATCGGCCCGATCGCTTCGCCGACAGGGAAGACAAAGGTGCCGGAGGCCGGGCACGCCGTCCCCTTGGCCGCCTGAAGGACAGGCCGTTTGATCGTCCCGAACGAAAGTGTGCCGCGCCCCTGCCTGCCTCCCGGACAGTCCAAACAGACGGGGACAAGGTCTCCTCGGAGCCGATCACAGAGAGCCAGTCCAGTGCCACCTATGCCCTGGCCAGGACACCGCACAGGCCTCAGGGCGCAGCCCTCGAAGCGGAGCACATGGCTGATCGGACAGAGTCAGAGCACGGACACGGACCCGACAGGCCTGGCCGCTGGGCAGACCGTGGGACGAATCGCGAGGGCGAACATCGTCCTTTCCGTGACAAGGGGGCAGGACGCCCTGCCAGAGACAGAGTCAGTGGTGACGGCTTTCGGGAAGGCGGATCAGGGGACTTTGAAGACCGGGACCATTACAGGCAAAACTTCAAGCAGGACTTCAAGAACCGCCTTGCTCGCCATGGCCGCAGCCGTTGTGCTGACCGCGGAGAAAGCCGCTTCAATGGCCGCTTTGAAGAGCACTCTTCCGATCGGTTTGAAGGTCGCAGGGACTTTGACCACAAGGCCGGCCTGAAGGCAGGATCAAACTTCAAGTCGGACAGAAGGGAGCACGAGCGTTCCTTCGATGAGCGTCCAGGCCACGACCGCGACAGGTCCTTTGGAGACAGAGCAGGTCACGACCATTCCTTTCATGATCGTGACAGAACGTTTGGAGAGCGTCCTGGTCATGACCGCTCTTTCGGAGACAGATCCTTCCGTGATCGTGACAGGGCGCTCGGAAACAGGCCCGGTCGTGAGCGCCTGTTCCGCGAGGACCGTCCTGATTCGTTCCGCAAGGAATCTTTTCATAAGGAACCCTTCCACAAGGAAGCCTTTCACAAGAATTCTTTCCGCGACAACGCTCGTCCGTCTTCCTTCCGTGGAGACAGAGGGCCTGGGGACCGCTGGCAGGACGGAAGGGATCGCCGTTTCGGGCGCACTGGTCGCAGCGACGAGCCCATGTTCCAGGGAAACCGTCGCGAGGAGACAGGCTTCGATCGTCCGGCTTCTGCCGACAGGCGGCCCGCTCTGCGAGGCAGCAGGGACGCGGCCGTCTATGACGTGCTCATTCTGGGCGCCGGCGCAGCCGGCCTCATGTGTGCCGCCCATCTGGTGGGCATGGGACTGTCGGTCTGTGTTGTGGACCGCTCGCGTACCCCTGGCCGCAAGCTCTCCGTGGCAGGCGGCGGCAAGGCCAACTTCTCCAACCGTGCCCTGCAGCCCGGCCACTTTGTCTGCTCGCAAGCAGGCTTTGTGGAGCCCGTGCTGGAAAAGGTCGACACGGCAGCCCTTTTGAGGCTCATGGATGTCCTGGAACTGCCCTGGGAGGAGAAGGAGAAGGGCAAGCTCTTTTTGCAGGTGCAGGCCGCAGACCTTGTCCGTGCCCTCATCGGCCGCTGCCGCAGGGGCGACTTCACCCTGTGCATGGAAGAGCACTTTTCCGTGGAGGACCTCTCCTTCCCCGCGAACCCCGACTCCGAAACCCGCGTGCGCCTGACCACCTCCGTCACCACAAGAGCAGCCAGGCATCTTGTCCTGGCCTTGGGGTCTCCGGCCAGTCCCTTCACGGGCTCCTCGGGCCTTGGCTACGCCCTGGCCCAGTCCCTGGGCCACAGCCTGGTACGGCCCAGAGCCGCCCTGGCCCCCTTCTTCCTTGAGCAGGACGCCCCCTTCCTCGCCCTGAAGGGCGTAAGCGTCCCTGTGCGCTTAAGCACCTGCGGCCACACCGTCACGGACGATCTGCTCTTCACCCACATGGGCCTGAGCGGGCCTGCGGCCCTCAAGGCCTCCCTGTACTGGAAGGAAGGCGAGGATCTGGAAATCGATCTTCTGCCAAAGGTCCTGCACAGGCTCTTTGAGGAAGAAGGAAAGAAGACACCCCGCTCCGTGCTGGGCAAACTCCTGCCCCAGCGCCTTGTGGACGTGATCCTGCCCATGGAGCTTGCCGGCAGGCGCTGCAGTGAGCTCAAGGCCGAAGAGCGCGAGCGGCTTGAGGAGTGCGTGCACGCACTCACTCTCAGGCCCGTCAGCGTGGCGGGCCTGCGCCAGGCCGAAGTGTGCGCAGGCGGCGTGGACTGCTCGGAAATCGAGCCTGTGACCTTTGCAAGCCGCAAGAAGGAGCATGTCTCCATCATAGGCGAAATGCTCGACGTCACGGGCACCCTTGGCGGCTACAACCTGCACTGGGCCTTTGCCAGCGCCCTGCTCGCCGCCCAGGCCATAGCAGACAGCCTCTACCCCAGACGCCGTCGCAGCACGGAGAACCAGCCTGCCCCCAAGGCCCAGGACTAGCTTTTTGATCCGAAGACAGAACCTCAAGCCGCCCGCAGTCGGAAAGCCCCTCCGGCCGCGGGCGGCTTTTGTACTGCATGGGGCTGACAGGAAAGCTGACGTATCCTGATGCCGAATCAGCTTTCAAAGCACATCGGCCAGGGCCTCTCTTGTTCGCTCGATCATCTGCCGGACCTTTCCGGCTCCAAGGCCGCCCACGGCCGCAGCCTGGATGAGATCGTGCTCTGTTATGTCCCGCCCCCTGCCGTTAACCGTGGAGCAGTGCTCGCCATTGAAGCCCGAGCAGCGGGTGAGGTCGTAGGCCGGAGCCAGATGCCAGGTGTAGTGCTCGTCCATGAGGAAGGCAAAGTTCTTGGTGTGATCGTCCCTGTTGCCTGCCAGGACGTTGAAGACCATGAGGGCCACCATACGCTCCACCTCCTTGCTTCTGCGGGTGAGGCTGGCAGTGAGGCGGATGAGGTTTTCGTAGTCCATGCTGGGGATGCGGTGCGTGGCGTGCAGAAGCCCGCAGGCCGTGTGCGCGTGGACTTTCAGGCCGTGCACCCGGTCAAATCGGCGTACGCCAAAGTGGCCCGGCCCCCTTGCTGACGGAAAAAGCCTGGTCTTGGGCATGTCCAGGCCGGCCCTGCGGGCGGCAAGCGAAAGCCTGTACTCCTCAAGCCCTGCCTCAGGAGCGTCGCCAGGAGCCCGGAACTTAACGATCCAGGACTGAGGCTCCCCTTGTTCGTCTTCAAGTTTGAGCAGAACCTTGGGTCGTGCACCGCCAAGGGAGCCGCTCAGGGTGATCAGGGTCTCAAGAGCCTCGATCTGGCAGGACTGCTCCTCCAGAAGACGCAGGGATTCCTCTGCGAGCGTGTCGAGGTCGCAGGCCACGTCCTCGACAAGGGAGGACGCATCCGGTTCGTATTCCAGCGCGCCAAAGCTTCTGCTGCCGGCAAGCGTCAGACGCTCCAGAGGCGTACTGTCTGCAAGGGAGCGCTTCTGGCGTGCCAGGGCGCGATCCAGAAGGAGCAGCCCCCAGCCATCGGGCAGACTGTCGTTGAAGACGCCAAAAAGGCCGGCAAAGGTCTGCTTGTCATCCCTGAACGTTCCCGTGCGCAGGGGCAGCATGTAGGGAGAAAGAGGAATGCCAGAGGAGAGAAAGTCCGGGTGGTACTCGAACAATATGCCCTGCGGAGAATCTGCAAGCAGCCCTACTTCCCTGCGCACGCCAAAATGGTTCAGAAAGACGCGAACCTTCATAGTCTGCCCTGCAGGTGCGTAAGGCCAGACCGGCTGCTTCTGCTGCGCTGGCGCGGGCTCGGAGCCTTTGCGTAGAGGGAGAGAACTTCCCTGGACGGAAAGAGGCTGGAAAACTCCTTCAGTTCGCCAAGAACAAGGGCCAGAGCAAGAAGGGAGCGGAGCGAAATTTCGCCTGTTCTCTCAAAGCGGCGCACACTGCCGAGACTGACACCGGAACGTTCGGCCAGTTCTGCCTGGGTCATGTTCATGGACAGCCTGCATTTGCGAACCCTGGCCGCAAGGTCGCGCTGGATATCAAAGGGGGTTTGCAGGGCGGGATGAATACCCATGACAGTACTCCATATGTGAAGAATGAGTTGTATCAGTGTCTCCCGGCACATTCCCGCTGCGAGCACAGCCCTGCGGGAAAACAGACCCGGAGGGCCAGGTCCGTCTGCCGGGAAGAGGCGTTGGAGGAGCCTGACGCGAGCGGAGAGGCTTATACAACAAGTGCTCATATTTGAGCAGTAAAGGTCGTTTTTTGTACTTAACTGATAACATATTATCAGTTGAGGATAAAGCTCCCGATCCTCTTGCCGTTCCGTGGTCACTCCGTCGAAAGAGAGAAAGTGGCGCATGGGGAAGACGCTTCAGTTCCCCTGCCCGTGCAACTCCTCCTGCCCCTCCGGCCTTTCCTTTTCTTCTTTCCTTTTCCTTGTTCTGCCCTTGATCGGCGTTTTCCTGTCGGAAAGAACCCAGCAGGGCCGGTTCTTTGTGCCGGCATTGCGGATGAGCCCCAACTTGCGCAGCCTTGTGAGGACATAGGAGACCTTCTGAAAGCGGTCCTTTTCCGAGAGCGTGGCCGGAAAAAAGGGATTAAGAGCCTCAAGGATCTCCTTCCTGGTTGCGGACTTGCAGCGTGCAAGCAGTCCGACAAGGTGCACACTGCAGACCGAAGGGTCCGGCTCCGTGCGGTGGTAGGGCCGGACCTGGGGGGCCGAAGGCACAGCAGCTTCAGAGTGGTCTTCGACGAGACCGGTTTCGGGCTCTTCGCTGTCAGCCACTTCAGTGCCGGCCTCTGGTTGCGCGTGGCGTCTGTGCGAAATAGGGGCGTGTT
>CALVHF010000016.1 GCA_944327295.1 uncultured Desulfovibrio sp.
GGCGAATGCAACGCCATCCTGCTGCCCTACGTCTGCGAATACAACCGTATCTCCAGCCGTCGCCGCTTCGGCCGCATTGCCGAACTCTTAGGTGAACTGACCAAGGGCAAGACCGCTGACGAAGCTTCCCGCCTCGCCATCAAGGCCATCCGCACCCTGTCCAGCGACGTGGAAATTCCTGCCAACATCCGTGCCTGCGCTGCCAAGTACGGTGTGCCGGTCAGCGAAGACGACATTCCGATCATGACCGCCAATGCCCAGAAGGACGCCTGCGGCCTCACCAACCCCCGCAAGATGACCGACGCTGCCGTCGCCGCCATCTACAAGGCTGCCTTCTAGGTCCAGATTCCAGACAGCTGACTGAATTCTTCAGCTCGAGACCCCGGGCGGAAAGGACTCGCGTGCTTGTTGCGCGTCCCTTTCCGCCCTTTCCTTTTTTCTGCCTGCCCGCCTGTCTGCCCAGTTCCTGCCCGGTGCGCGGCCCTGCACCACCTTCTCCCTTGTCTTTCCTGCGGCAAAAGTTTAGTTGGGTAGGTATGCTGCCCGTGTCCCCGGACAGGGATTCGGCTGCCTTTCGCCCTGGCCCCGGCCCCGCTCCTGTGTCTGCCTGTCCGGCAGATCCGTCAGGAACGTCTCCCTCACCCTTATAGTGTCCAGGATTTGCCATGTTGACCATCAGTCTGCTCGCCTGTGCCGCAGGATCCACGCTTCCTCTGGCCATTGCCGCCCCCTACGGCTGCGCGGCCCATCTCCTTGTTCCCCAGCGTCCCGGCGCCTGCCCGCCCAGTGCCCTACCGCACCTGCCCGTGGGCACCTGTCTCAACGACAGCACGGGCAAGACCTATCTCAAGGTGACGGGACACGTCTTCCTGCCGGCCCGCAGCGGCATACACACCCTCTCCTGCCCGCTGCTCACGGCCTGCATGGATCTGCCCGTGGGCGAAATCACCCTCATTCCCTCCAGGCAGGGCATATCCCTGGCCTGGATCACGCTCTCGGACAGGGGCAGCCTGGGACTCAGGGAGGATCGCAGCGGTCCGGCTCTGGCCGCCAGGGTGCGCAGCCACATGGATGTGGAACACGCCCAGGGCTTCCTTCTGCCGGACGACGAATGCAGACTCAGGGCCCTGCTCACCCATCTGGCCCTCATTGACGGCTTCGATCTCATCCTGACCACGGGCGGCACAGGGGTCGCACCCAGCGACATCACGCCCCAGGCCACCAGAAAGGTCCTCGACTACGAGCTGCCGGGCTTTGTGCAGGCCATGATGCAGGCCAGCCTGCAAAAGACGCCCAAGGCCTCCATCAGCCGCTCCTGCGCAGGCGTGCTCCACCACAGTCTCATCGTGAACCTGCCGGGCAGCACCAAGGCTGTTCTTGAAAACCTGGACGCCATCCTGCCGGCCCTCACCCATGCCCTGGACAAGCTGCACGGGGATCAGAGCGACTGTGCCGAAGAGGAGTAGTCCTGCGCAGGCGCGTTCTGAAGGGCCTGACAAAACAGGTTCAAAGCCAAAAAAAACTTGACGGCTGCTTTCAAGTTCGCAAGAATAGTTCCTCTTTCTTGACAGGGGGCCAGTGGACTGCCTTTTGTTCCACTCGCTCCGCGTCCCGTGCGTCCTGTGCAGGCCGCACTGTCTTGTGCCTGCCGCCAGGGCGGGCCTGACAGAGGCGTCCGTCCAGGCACACGGAAACGATTCCTTGTTCTCAGGACATGAGGACTCCTGCAAGCCCGCAGTCCTGCCAGCGCCCAAGTCGTACCAGCTTTCAAGGAGGCGGCACACAGGCCCCAAAAAAACGGGAGTTCTGTCCAGGCCGTGTATTTATGAAGATTGAATCCCAATGCATCCACGGAGGCTATACCCCCTCCAACGGCGAGCCCTCGGCCCTGCCCATCTATCAGTCCACAACCTTCCGCTATACCTCCACGGATGAAGTGGCCAAACTCTTTGATCTGGAAGCTCCGGGCTTTTTCTATTCCCGTCTGGCCAATCCCACCGTTGATGCCGTCGAGCGCAAGATAGCCGCCCTGGAAGGCGGCGTGGCGGCTCTGGCCACCTCCTCCGGCCAGGCTGCGGTCTTCACCACCGTGGTCACCATAGCGAAGGCCGGCGATCACATCATTGCCAGCTCGTCGATTTACGGCGGCACCTTCAACCTGCTTGGCACCTCCCTCAAGCGCCTTGGCATAGACATCACCTTTGTCAATCAGAGAGACAGCGACGAGGAGCTGGAAAAGGCCTTTCGTCCCAACACGAAGCTTGTCCTTGGCGAAACCCTGGCCAACCCGGCCCTGACTGTCTTCGACATCGAGCGCTTTGCCAGGCTTGCCCACAGGCACAATGTGCCCCTGGTGGTGGACAATACCTTTGCCACGCCCGTCCTGTGCCGGCCCTTCGAGTTCGGTGCCGACATCGTGGTGCACTCCACCACCAAGTACATGGACGGCCATGCCATACAGCTTGGCGGCGTCATTGTGGACAGCGGCAACTTCGACTGGAGCTGCGGCAACTTCCCCGAGTTCACGGAGCCGGACGAAAGCTACCACGGCACCATCTACACAAAGGCCTTTGGCCGCCAGGCCTTCATTGTCAAGGCCAGGGCCCAGGTCATCCGCGACTTTGGCTGCCTGCAGACAGCCCAGGGCGCCTTCTATCTCGATCTTGGCCTGCAGAGCCTGCCCGTGCGCATGGCCGCGCACTGCCGCAATGCCGAACAGGTCGCAGCCTTCCTGGAAGGCCACGAAAAGGTCGCGCACGTGCTCTATCCGGGCCTGCCCTCAAGCCCCGATCACGCCCTGGCGCAGAAGTACCTGCCCAAGGGCACGGCCGGTGTCATTTCCTTCACTCTCAAGGGCGGCCGCGATGCCGGAGCCCGCTTCATCGACGCTCTGAAGATGATCATGCTCGAGGTGCACGTGGCGGATATCCGCACCTGCGTCCTGCATCCTGCATCGTCCACCCACCGCCAGCTGAGCGACAGCCAGCTTGTGGAATGCGGCATTGAACCCGGCATGGTCCGCCTTTCCGTTGGTCTCGAGAACGTCCAGGACATCATGGACGATCTTGCCCAGGCTCTGGACAGGGCCTAATCCTTCACCGCCCGCGACTCAGGGCCTTTTTTGCCGGCCCTTCGTTGACTTTTCCATGCAAGAGAGCTCACTGGTCATCACAGGAATGGGAGCCGTCACTCCCATTGGTATAGGGACAGACACCTACTGGAACAATCTTGTTTCCGGCGTCTGCGGCATTGACGCCATTACCCGCTTTCCCACTGACACGCTTCCTGTCCGCATTGCGGCCCAGGTCCGGGGCTTTGATGCCGACGCACTCATTCCCCGCACGCTTGAGCGCAACATGGCCCTGTTTGCGCAGTACGGCTTTGTGGCGGCCCAGGAGGCCCTGAAGGACGCGGATCTTGTCTCGGTTACGGATCCGCAGCGCATAGGCATTGTCATGGGCACGGCCATGGACGGCATGAGCACCCTGGCAGCCACGCAGGCCGAACTCTCCACAGGTTCCCTGCACAAGGTGGGGCCGAGACTTGTGCCCATGATCCTTGGCAACATGACGGCCGGCCTTTTGGCCATAGCCTGCGGTTTTCACGGCCCGAGCATCACGGTCAACACGGCCTGCTCCTCGGGCGGCGATGCCATCATGACGGCGGCCATGCTGCTCTTGAGCGGCGAGGCGGACTGCATCCTGGTGGTGGGCGGCGAATCCATTCTCTCGCCTGTCCTCATCTCGAGCCTTGCCGCAGCCAAGGCCCTTTCCAGAAACAACGAGGATCCGGCCCATGCCTCCAGGCCCTTCGACAGGGATCGCGACGGCTTTGTCATCGGCGAGGGCGGCGGCGCCCTGGTGCTGGAAACGGCACGCCATGCCGAAGAGCGCGGCATCACCTCCTATGCCACCCTGGCAGGCTATGCCAACACCCAGGATGGCTACCACATCACCTCGCCCGATCCGCACGGCGCCGGTGCTGCCAGGTGCATGCAGCTCGCCCTGCAAAAGGCAGGCCTTTCCCCTGCGGACATTCACTATCTCAATGCCCACGGCACCTCCACGCCCATGGGGGACAAGGTGGAGACCCTGGCCATACACGCCGTCTTTGGCACAGGATCCAGGGCGCCGCTCGTGAGCTCCACCAAGGGCGCCACAGGGCACATGATGGGGGCCGGCGGCATCACGGAAATCATCGCCTGCATCAAGGCCCTGCAGACAGGAACACTGCCCCCGACGCTCAACTACGAGACCCCGGATCCTGACTGCGATCTGAACATCATAGCCAACACCGCCTGCCAGGCCGACATCCGGGCAGCCATGTCCAATTCCCTGGGCTTTGGCGGTCAAAACTCCAGCATCATTCTCACACGGGATACGGCCAACAGGAGGTAGTCCTTGCAGCCTACGCAGCCCATGCAGCACTCATACGACGTCCAGGCCTTCAGGCAGACCTTTGAACACCAGTTCCTCTGGATACATGGTTTTCAGCGCAACGTCCTGCGCAAGGCCGACAAGCCGGCGCTCTACTGCCCCCTGACAGGCAGGATGTGGACGTACCGGACCCTGAACGAGGACGCCAACCGCCTGGCGCATGCCCTGCACAGCGCAGGTGTCGGCCAGGGGGACGTCATCATGTACGCCCTTCTGAACTCGGCCGAATTTGTCTTTTCCTACCTTGCTGCGCACAAGCTGCGAGCCGTGGGCGCTCCGCTCAACTACCGCCTCTCTGCCGGCGAGCTCGCCCTGCTCATCGACGACTCGAAGCCCAAGGCCTTCATCTATGACGCAAGCTTTGCCAGTCTCATCGACGAGGCCCTGCGTCTTGTGACCCACAGGCCGCCCGTCGTCATCATGGCAGACCTCGAGAACACGGCCGTACCACCCGCAGGCGTGCAGGCCTTCAGGGACGTGGTGCAGGGCCAGCCCGTGCACGATCTGCCCCTGCCCGGGACAGCCACCATCTTTGACGAAACGACGCGCTTTTTCACCTCCGGCACAACCAACCTGCCCAAGGCCGTGCCCATCAACGATCTCAACGAGACCCTGTCGGCTCACGACGTGCTCATGCACTTTCCGCTCAGTGCCGGGGACGTGACCATGAACCTCACCCCCTGGTTCCACAGGGGCGGGCTCCATGCCGGCGGCCCGACACCGGTGCTCTACTGCGGCGGCAGCATGGTCATCCTCAGGGACTTTACCCCCAGGCTGGCCGTGCAGTACATAAGCCGCTACCGCATCACCTACCTCATCGGCGTGCCTACGGTGCTCAACATGATAGCCAGGCTGCAGGAAAGCTCGCCCACGGACATGTCCGCCCTGCGCGGCATCGTGCTCATGGGCTCGCCCCTGGACAGCGAGCCCTGCCAGCGCTTCATGCAGCTTCTGACCCCGCACATCAACAATGGCTACGGGACAACGGAGACCTTCTGGAACACCTTCCTGCGTCCTTCCGACCTGCCCGAGCACGCGGGCTCGGCCGGCGGCCCCTGTACGGACGACGATGTGCGCGTGGTGCGCCTCATTGAAGACGGAGTGGCCGATCCCTCGGACACGGTCCCCATGGACGGCGCAACCGTTGGCGAGGTGGCCATCTTGAGCATAGCCAAGTCCACCTGCTGCTACTACAACAACGAGGAGCTCACCAGGAAGAAGTTCCGCAACGGCTGGCTCTATACGGGCGATCTGGCCACATGGAACGAGCACGGCTACGTGACCATCGTGGGCCGCAAAGACGACATGATCGTCTCTGCCGGGGAGAACATCTACCCGACCCAGGTCGAAGCCATCCTCAACGAGCACCCCAAGGTGCAGGAAAGCCTTGTGCTGGGCATCCCCGATCAGAAGCGCGGACAGATTGTGGTGGCCCTCATCAAGGCCTCGGATCCCGGTCTCAACGAGCGCGAGCTCAAGCAGTACTGCCTCGACCACCCCATGCTCTCCCCCTACAAGAGACCGCGCCTCTACAAGTTCGTGGACGAGCTGCCGCACAATGCCACGGGCAAGCTCATCCACAAGATGCCCGACAATATCACCTTCTAACTAACGAGATCGACCTGAACGGCCCGGACGTTTCGGCCAGTTCAGGCTGTTCGGATCCTTGCGGCGCCATACGGATCCATGTGGCTCACTCGACTATTCCCCCTCCCTGCACGCACTGTCATGCAGGGAGGATTTTTCTTATGCCCCGGGCCCCTGCCTCTCGCCGGCAGGGCAGGCCCCTCCGCCATGCATTTGTTTCCTTTGTGTTTTCATGGTGTTTGCTCAAAAAAGGGGGTATAATCGGATTCAGGACGAACCGGTGCACCGGGCGTCTCTTCCCCGAGCCAAAGCGGCACGCTTTTCGGCTCGAAGAGCCTGCCTCGGAGCATCCTGCCCTCAAGGCTCTCCCCCCTGGAGCCTGAAGGACAGAGGCTTTTGGACAGCCGAAACTGCCTTTCGAAGCCCGCTCGACAGCTCCAACCCGACAACGCGATGCAGCATGCTGCCCCCTTTTTCCGGCACAAGGGAAGGCCGACTCTATGAAAAACTATTACGCCACAGAACTGGAATATCTGCGCGAACTCGGTGCGGAATACGCAAGGGAGCATCCGGCCATAGCGCCCCTGCTGGCCACCCGGAGCACGGACCCGGATGTCGAGCGCCTGCTTGAGGGCACAGCCTTTTTGTGCGGGCTCATCAACGAGCGCCTGGATCAGAACTTTCCCGAAATCATCCAGGCCTTTCTGGACATCACGGCCCCGGAGCTGCTCAGGCCCTCTCCTTCGCAGACCCTCGTCCAGTTCCAGCCCATGCCCCAGGTCCAGGGCGTGCAGACACTGGCCGCAGGCAGTGCGCTGGACAGCATTCCCATTGCCGGAACCACCTGCACCTATACCATACCGCGGCCAATGAACATTGTGCCTGTCACCTCTGCCGTCAGCCTGCTGGAAGACAAAAGTCCCGATGCGGCCACCCTGCATCTGCGACTGCACGCGTCGGCACCGCTTGCAGCCTGGTGGACCGGCAGCCTGCAGCTGCACCTGCATGACGAATTTTCCAGGGCCTGCCAGTGGTTCTATCTGCTGCTCAGAAAATGCACGCAGATCCGTCTTGCGGCCGAAGGCACGACCCTTTCCCTTCCTCCGGACGCGCTCACACCGGATCTTGCCGTCCCGGATCCTGCAAAAGCCCTTGCGGGCAGCGGATCGGAACAGGCATTCTCGCTGGCAGGCTCGCTCAGCTGCGCCTTCCTCAAGAACTATTTCATCCTGCCCGAGCAGTTCCTCTTCCTGCGCCTCGAGGGCGGACGCAGCCTGAACCGCACGGAAAATGCCCGTCAGCTGGACCTCTTCTTCAGACTGGAAGGCTGCAGGGATTTGCCTGCCCACCTGGCCCAGGATCTTTTGCGCTGCAATGTGTCCCTGGCCGTCAATCTCTTTGCCCACAGCAGCGATCCCTTCATTCTCAACCAGAACCGCCAGGAATACCGCATAGTGCCCCACAAGGATCCAGACAGGACCCTGGAGATCTACGCCATACGCCGTGTCACCGGACTCAAGCGCGGCCTGAAGCCCCATGTCTACGAGCCCTACACGCGTTTCAGCTCCTCCCCGCAAACGGGCACCTATACGGTCCGCAGGGCACGATCTCCTGTCAACGGGCGCAACGATCACTACATAAGCCTGCTCTATACGGGCACTCAAGGGCCCCAGGCCGGAGAGACCCTGTCCTCCGAGCTTCTGTGCTTCCAGCACACCCTGCCCCTGCAGCTGCGCGAGGGCGACATCAGCCAGGCCACGGACACCTCGCCTGCCATGGCGACCTTCAGCAACATTGTCCCGCCCACGCCGCCCTTTCCTGCTCCGGACAGCTCGGAACAGCAGTGGCGGCTCTTCTCCAGCCTGCATGCCAACATGCTGCCCCTGGCCAACGCAGCGGCCCTGAAGGAGTTTCTGACGCTCTGGCTGCCGGTCAGGGATCCGGATCCGACCCATGCCACGCTGAACAGGCAGCGGATCGAAGCCGTGCAGGGCTTTGAGTGCCACCAGGAGGATCGCCTGTTCAGGGGCCGCCCCTTGCGAGGCCAGCATCTTGTGGTCAGCCTGAACGGAGACTGCTTTGCCAGGGCCGGCGAGCGCTACCTGTTCGGACTGATTCTCAATGAAGTGCTCTCAAGGTATGCCACCATCAATACCTACACCCGACTGGAAGTGCAGGACACGCGCACGGGAGAACGCCTGACATGGACACCACGTCTGGGCAGCCGCCGGCTGCTGTGATCGAAACGCTGCTTGCCCGGCCGAAGACCTTTTCCTTCATTCAGGCTGTCCGGCTTCTTGTGCAGGCAAACAGGGGCCAGTGGGCAGACGGTCAGGACTTCCTGCGCCACGGCCTCAAGATTCGCCCCCATCTCTCCCTGGCGCACCCGGGGACGGATATTGTCGACATCGGTGTCCGTGCGCCTGAGAAGGCCGCACCTGAAGAGGCACAGGAGCGAGCCGGGCTGGCAGAGACCGGACGGACAGAAGACAGGCCGGCCGCAGGGGCCGCGCCAGACACGGCTGATCCTGCCACGGGCAGGATGCGCTATGCCATGACCGTCACCTTCCTGTCGCTCTATGGCGCCTCCTCCCCCCTGCCCACCTTCTACACCGAAGAACTCATAGAGGAAGCCAGAGAGGATCACGACGAGAGCCGCACGTTTCTGGATATCTTCAACCAGGCGCTCTATGTCCTCTATTACCGGGCCTTCAATGCCTGCAAAATCGGCCAGCGCACGCTGGAGGATGCCGACAGCAGCGTGCTCCTGATGCAGGAGGCCCTGCTCGGCATGGGGCTTGGGAGCCTGCGTGACAGGGCTGAGCTCTCAATGGCGGACTGGGCCTGCATGGACCTCTACATCCGCTCCACCAGAACGGCTGAGGGGCTGGCCCGCATCGTACAGATACTGACCGGGGCCCGGCACGTGGAAGTGGAGCAGTGCGTCCTGCGCATCATCCCCATTGCGCCGGATCAGCAGGCACGGCTCGGCCGGGCACAGCTTGGCGCTGATGTCATCGGCAGGGAAATCCGGGACTGCGAGGGGGCCTTTCGCCTGCACATCCATTCCCTGGAAGAGCGAGAACTGCCGCGCTTTCTGCCTGGCGGCCCGTCCCTGCGCACAATCACGGCAGCCGTCAGGCGCTATCTCACCACGCCCCTGGCCTGGGACCTTGTCCTGCATGTGGCCCCGCGGGCCGCACAGCCTGGAGGGCTTGGGGCCTGCCGGCTGGGCCGCACGTCCTTCCTGTGCGAGAAAGCCTCGCAGGAACGCTGCTACCACTTCAGCCAGGCAGCCGTCCTGCAAGGACTTGCGCCACGGCAGGTCTTGCGCGGAACAAGAGTCATGCAAGACCTCCCAGCGTGACCAAACTGCTCCCGCAGCCCCTCCAAGCTGGCCTCCTCTTTCCCGTCTCCTGTCCATGTACCTGTTTCGCTGTCCCGGAGTGTCCCATGAGCCAGTCTTCTTCCCTTGTCAACGAACTCCTTGCCAGAGAACGTTTTCTGTTTGCATCCAGGGCCCTGCAGGACGACGGTGCCCTGCATGTTGTCCGCTTTTCCGGCCAGGAAGGGCTCAACATGCTCTATTCCTTCGACATCACACTTGCGACCAGGGAAAGCAGTCTGCCGATGGAGGACATGCTTTCGTCCGGGGCCAGACTCAGCATTGTGCGCGACAACGGTTCCAGAGCCAGCTTCAGCGGCTTTCCCACAAAAATAGTGCAGACCTCGCGCTACAACGACTGGACGTTCTACGAGCTCACCCTGCAGCCCGGTTTCTGGTACTATTCCAGGATCACGCAGAACAACTTCTTTATCAACAAGAATGTCCAGCAGATCCTGTCCGAATGCCTGGACAGGATCAACAACTACAATCTGACGTACGAGTTCAGGCTGTCCCGGGACTATCCAGTCCAGGAATTTTCCATGCAGCATAATGAAAGCATGTACGACTACATGGCCTGGAAAATGGAACGGGACGGCATCTCTTACTATTTTTCCGAAAGCGATCAGGGAGAGCACCTGATATTCACGGACTCCAGGCTGGCCCACGAGCCTCTGGCCGCAACATCGTCCCTGCGCTATTCGCCTGTTTCCGGCATGGAACATGCCCACAGGGAGGAAGTTGTCACCTCCTTTTCCCTCTGCTGCATGCCCCTGCCGCAGTGGGTCATTCTCAGGGACTACAACTGGCTCAATCCCAACGAGCCAGTCCAGGGCAAGGCCCTCGTCTCGGAAAAGGGTCTTGGCGAAGTCTACTTCTACGGCGAGGGCTTCACGACCACGGCAGAAGGCAACCGCCTGGCCGAAATCAGGGCCGAAAGCCTGCGCTGCCAGGCACGGCACTATATGGGGACAAGTTCGGTCCCGACCCTGAGACCGGGGTTCAATTTCACCCTGACCAATCACTACGATCCGTCCTGCAATGCCGACTACACGCTGACCTCCATCCGGCATGAAGGCAGCCAGGAAGCCCTGCTCTCCCAGGCGCTGAGCCTGCCCCTTGAGCATCCGGACAA
The DNA here is from genome assembly GCA_944327295.1 of uncultured Desulfovibrio sp. Taxonomy (GTDB): domain Bacteria; phylum Desulfobacterota; class Desulfovibrionia; order Desulfovibrionales; family Desulfovibrionaceae; genus Desulfovibrio. The sequence continues at coordinate 10,544 of CALVHF010000016.1, forward strand.
GCTCTATTACCGCAATTCCTTTTCCTGCATTTCCGCAGACATGCAGTTTCGACCGCAGCGCGTCACCAGGCGCAGCAAGGTCAGTGGCATGATTACGGCCTTCATCGATGCCTCCAGCGATACAGGCGTTCCGGAAATCAGCAGCACCGGCTGCTACAAGGTTGTCTTCCCCCAGGACACGTCCGGCCGCTCCTCGGGCAAGGCCTCCTGCTGGATCAGGCGCATGCAGCCGCAGGCAGGCCTTGGCTACGGCACAACCCTTCCCCTTGCTCCAGGCGTGGAAGTCCTCATAGCCTTCATGGACGGCGATCCCGACCGGCCAGTCATTGCCGGCGCCGTCAGCAATCCGGAAAGCGGCTTTTCCGAATCGCCCGACTCGGCGCAGAATGCGGGCCTGCGCACTGCAGGCGGCAACGGACTTGTCTTCAACGACAGCGGCACCAAGCAGGGGATTCTCCTGAAAAGCGGTGGCCGATCCGGCATCATGATGGCCTCGGGCAGCCTGGATGCCTATATGCAGTACTCGGACTCGACCACGGCCTTCTCGTCCACCCTCAGTGAAAGTTTTGCCGGCCTGGCACAAAATGTTGGCGGCGGTTTTGCAAGCTCCCTGTCTGCCTCGCAGAAAAAGTGGAAGACCTGGGGAACGGCGTCCACTGTTCTGAAGACCATAGCAAAACTTGCCTCGTCCTTCGGAAAGCCTCAGGGCACAAAGGGCGACAACAACATAGCGACGGGCCTCTCCGTCAGCGCAAGTGCCATCAAGGCACTTCTGCAAATTGTCGATTTTGCGCAGTCCGACAAGGAAGACGCACCAAAGTATGCCGCAAGCCTGACGGCAAAATCCGACAAGTGCGCGCTCAAGCTGCAGACAAACATGGAAGACAGTGCCCAGGCAAAGTTTATTGCCTTCAGCACCATCAATATCCTCGCAAATCTGGCTGCCTCCAGCCAGGGAGGAGCGAGCCTGAAGAACCAGGAGGAAAAATCGGCCGAGGCATGGAAAAAATTGGAGAAAGCCCGGCAGAACTATGACGCCTTGGAAGACAAGGAGGGATGGAAGGCGGACAAGGCAAGGGAGGCACTCGCATCGGCCGAAAAAGCGCATAAAACGAGTCTCGATGACATAAAGAAAGCCAAGCACAAGCTGTCTCGTGACATGGTTCAGTCCGGACTGGAAACGCTCCTTCCGGAAATTCTCAGCATGATCCTTTTCTACAAAAAGGCCAATATCCTCAGAACAGGGAGTCCCAAGGGCATTCTGATCCAGTCTCCCGAGAGTACCCTTGTCACGCAGTCCGACAAGGAGAGCATGCTGCTCAGCAGCAAGTCCATTGGCCTGTGCGTGCATCCTGGTGCAGAGAAACTGATTACTGACTGCACCCCAGAACAGCTGGCAGCCAGATATCACGTCAAAGACAATTCAATCTGCCTGCTTGGAGAACGTATTGAGGAAATAGGACTTGAAAATATCGATATTAATGCAATAAAAAATATAAATACAGTTTCGAGCAACCTTCATTTATCAACAAAAAGAAACGATACATTCTATGAAAAATTAAGTAATTTTAATATAGGAAGCTTTGAAAGCGCACAAAAATTAAAACTTTCTCAAAATAATTATAACGAACAAAAAAACGATCAAGCTTGCTTTGGAGAATTAACAATAAAATATGAAAACAATAAAAATACGAGTACTTTTGAAAATAGCCATGGTTCCTTGAATATATGCAACACACCCAAAGACACCGATGACAGCCTGACCATGACCAACAAGAGCAATGGCGGCATCGACTTTGAATCCAGCCTTGTCATGGACAAGAACGGCATTTCCCTCAAGGATGCCTACAATTCCCTTGTCTTTGCTCACGAGGACAAACTGACGCTGGCCTCCGATGCGTCCAATGCACTGACCATATCAGGCAAGGATAAAAAAATCGATCTGACCTCGGCAAACATCAAGCTTGCCTCAAGCAACAACTCCTCCATTGCGGTCGACAGCAACATCGAACTCAACACCCAGGGCAATTTGAAGCTTTCTTCTCCAGCAGGCCTGACCATCAATGGGTCGACGCTTGAACTCAAGGGAAAGGTCATAAAACTGGACGCCGACGCTCTTGCGCAACTTGGTTAGAACTGTCCGAAAAAATGGTCTCAGGACCGAGCGCTTTTGCCTGACGCACGGCCCCGGATCCGGTCACAGGCGACCTGGCTCCTCCCCCGGATGCGCCGGTTGCGCTGCTCCGCCCCTATCCCCGCTCGGCCCCGTGTCAGAGTTCTCTGCACTGCGTCCGCATCCTTTGTTACGCACTCCTTTCGCCGGTGTCCATCATGCAGCAACTCCTCTTTCCCTACCTCGCGCTGACCTCCCTGTGTCTTCCCGTACACAGCCGGCTTCTGCGCTGCCTGACCATATCCCTGTCCTTTTCCCTGACAGCCGGACGCGGTGCGCGGCAGCTCCTGTCTCCGGAATGCGGCTGGCAGGCGGCTGCCGCCGATCTCGAGACGGGTGCCCCTGTGGACATGGGCCTGCCCAAGGCCCGGGCCGAGTGGCTCATGGCAGGCTGTGCCTGCGCTTCGCAGCCCGTGGAGGGACTTGTTGTCGACGTGGCTGTAGGCTCCCTGCAGCGCCGCTTCTTTGTCTGCGCAGACAGGGAAGACGACGGCATGGGAATCCCCAGGCCCGGGACCTTTCAGCGCATGCCTCTGGACTGGGCCCATACCTATGGCGGCCCCGGCTGCGCCGGCAATCCGGGCGGCAAGGGCGCCTGCGTCCGCAACGGCGTGCGCAGCCTGCCCAATGTCTGCGAAGCCGATGCGAGCGGCGAGATTCTGACCCAGTCCGCTGTCTGCCCAGGCCCCATCCTGCCCCTCAACCGATCGTATGACAGGCTCGGAACCTTTGATGCACACTGGCTCAGAACGGCCTGGCCCGGACCTCCGGGGGACTTTGACTGGTCCTTCTACAATCTGGCCCAGCCCTGTCAGCGCCAGGAGCAGGGCTTCAGCGGCCTGGAGACGATTCGCATCAGCAACATGCACCCCACCCTGCCGCTTCTGGACTCCAGTCTTCCCGGCCTGCGGCTCAGGGTCTTTGTGGACTACGGCACAAGAGAGGCGCCTTCCTGGCACGAAGTTGGTGTCAGTGCCGACACGATCTGGCTCTTCCCGAACCAGGGCACAGGCATGCAGCTGTGGCACGCCACGGCACCGACCAGGGATGAACGCAGCACGGATATCTGCCAGGTGGCCGTCTGCTATGAAGAAGCGGATGGTCCCAGGCACGCTCTGGCCGAACTTCTGGCCCGGCTTTCCAGCGAAGAAACAGGAGAAAAAGAGGCGGACAGTGCCCCTGTGCAGACCGCGACCGCGGCCTTTCAAAAACCGCAGCAGCCGCCTGTGCCGAAGGCAGCCGTACCGGACGCAGCTGTACCGGTTCCACCCAAGGCCCCTGCAATCCAGCCTGAGCAGCCCGAGACGCCTCCCCAAAGCCCGCAGGAGCGGATCAGGGAGATGGCTCAAAAGGCCCGGGAGGATATTCCCGCGCTGCTTGGCGAGCTCAACCCCATGCTTGTGCGCCAGGGCCTGAATCCTGTCCGGGCCGCCGATGTGGAAGCCCGGATTCAGCGGCAGGAGCAGGCCATGCTGGAGGTGCTCGAAGAGGAGGAAAACGCGCCTTCTCCCAGGGAACAGCTCCTGCAGGCAGGCATGAGCAGCGAGCAGGTGGACAAGCTCTTCGAGGCTGCGAGCCTCACGCCCCCGCAACGCAGCCAGTTTGCCAGCGCCAGGGCGTATGACGAAGCCCTGGAGGCCTTTGGAGACCGCTTTGCCGAACTGACCGGAGCGTCTGCCGCCCAGCGGGCGAATCTCGTTTCCGGCCTGAAGGAGCTCGATCCCTCTCTGGAAGAGAGCGATGCTCTGAACGCCCTGCAGAAGACCCCGCCTTCTCCGGCCGAAACCCTGCGCAGCGCAGGCCTGAACGTGGACAGTGCCCTGCTGGACAGAGGCCTTGCCTCCATCAGTGCGCTGAACAGGCACAGCGGCGATGCCGACATGATGGCCGCCATGCAGGATCTCGGGCTTGCCCTGAACCTCGATCCCGCAATCACGTCTTCCGTCCTGACAAACATGCTCGCACGGATACGAACCGTCCTCTACGCCCTTCCCGAGACAAGGGACCAGCTCAAGGACCTGGCCAGACTGTGGCCCGACCAGGCCAGGGGCCTTGCCGCCCTGGAACAGCACCTGGACAGTCTTCCCCTGGAGCATTCCTTTGACCTGCGCTCCCTGGCCATGGAATCAGGCATCAGCGACAAACGACTGCTCGACAGTCTGGAAGCCCTGGATCCCCTTCCGGCCAAGCCCGCACCACCGCCTGTTAGTGCAGAGCCCGAGGCTGCCCTGTCCGAAGCGCAGGCCCTGGAGACCGGGCCTGCTGCCTCCTTCCCGAACAATCCCCCTGACGCGCTTGCCGAGAGCCTTGCACAGGATTCTTCCGATCCGCTTCCGGCAGAGGGGCCTGTGCAGGATACGGCACAGGAGCAGGCCGGCGCTTTTGCAGGGATCGGCGAAGAAGGGCAGGAAATGGGGCAGGACACGGCTCTTCCAGATTTTGAGGGACAGGATCTGAGCGGAGCAGCCCTTGCCGGGCTGTGCCTCACAAAGGCCCGGCTCACCTCGGCCCGCTTGTGCGGAGCCGACTTGCGCAAGGCTGATCTTTCCGGTGCGAGCCTTGCCTTTGCCGATCTCACCGGGGCCTCTCTTGCCGGCGCCAACCTGACGGATGCCGACTTGACCGGTGCTGTACTCAATGCAACCGATCTGCGCGAGGCAAGGGCCTGCGATGCAACCTTTGACAAGGCATACATGCACAACTGCCAGCTGGAGGGCCTTGTCGCATCAGGAGCCTCCTTCACGGAGACGAGGGCCACAGGCCAGGACTTTTCTGCCTGCGCGGATCTCTCTTCTGTCCATTTTCTGCACGCAGAGCTTGATCAGGCACGTTTTTCGAAGGCACCCCTGCCCAGGGCGACCTTCGAGGCATGCACCCTCATGGGCGCGGACTTTGCGGGCTGCTCCATGCCCAATGCCCGCATCTACTCGTGCCGGCTTGATTCGGCCCGCTTTTTCCAGGCCGATCTGTCTCAAAGCAGCTGGCTCAACTGCGACGGGACGCATCTTGTCCTGCGCGAGGCTGTCCTCACCGAGGCCAGCCTGGAAACATGCCGCCTTGTACAGTCGGATCTCTCCTGTCTTTCGTCCAGAGGCTGTCGCTTTCTCTCCTGCGATCTGCACGGCTGCGATCTGCGCTTCTGCGATCTTCTGCAGGGCGCCCTGCGGGACTGCACACTCGGCAACGCCGACCTGCGCGGTGCCAGCCTCTTTGCTGCCGATCTGCTCTACATGGCCGTGAACGAGGCAACCAGGATGGACGACTGCGATTTGGGCCGTACCTGCCTGCGTCTGGGAGAAAACTGATGGCTCAGGATTCAAGCACAACCCGCCTGTATCAGGGCCAGGCCTTTTCCGGCGTGGATCTGCGCAACCGGGATCTCGGCGCCTTCCACTTTGCACACTGCACCTTCAGCCACTGTGCCCTGGATGCCTCGGTTCTGCGTGGAGCCCGATTTTGTGCCTGCACCTTTCAGGCCTGCTCCTTCACGGATGCGGACCTGGAAGAAGCAGCGCTTGTCCAGTGCACGCTTTCCCAGTGCTCGCTTGTCAGCGCGCACCTTGTCTCGACCAGGATCACTTCCTGCACCCTCAGGGAAACGGACCTGAGCTCTGCCCTGCTCGATCGCTGCGACCTTGCCGGAACGATTCTTGAGGACTGCGTGCTTGCGAAGACCGTGCTCACCTCCTGCTCCGGACTGCAGAACAGCCGCCTGCTCAAGGTGGACTGCACCTCCTGCCTGTTTTTCGGCTGCGACATGAGAGGAGTCGAGCTTGTCCAGTGCCATGGCAGGCTTCTCATCTTCCGGGAGTGCTCCCTGCAGGGGCTTGTGGCCAGACAGTGCCGGCTGCCCCAGCTCACCTGCCTCTCCCTGGCCATGCAGGAAAGCCTGTTTGCCGACTGCGTCCTTGATCAGGCCGCCTTTGCCGGATCCAGCCTGGGTGCAGCAACGTTTGCAGCCTGCTTGTGCGACTGCATCAACTTTCAGGGCAGCCTCCTTGCCGGTGCACGGCTGGAGCATCTTGTCCTTGACAGGGCACAGTTCGCAGGGGCAGATTTGAGCGGCGCAAGCCTGAAGGGCAGCAGCCTGAAGATGGCCGATTTTTCTCATGCACGGCTCAGTCATGCCGACCTCTCCCGGACCGATCTGACCCTGGCCAGCATGCATGCCTGCAGCCTTGACTCTGCCCTGACGGCCGGAGCCCGCATGGAACAGATCCGCGGCACCGACGCGGCCCTGCTTCGGGCCGAATCCTTCCGTCCTCCCAGAACGCCCGCACGCCAGGTCACAGACACCTCTCGTCATTAGCCGACCTTCCCCAAGAGCATCGCAAGGCGTCCTCCTGCGGCCTCTTCAGAAGGCTTTTTTCAGGATGTCTTCCCAAGGAGTCCCCATGTCCCATCCCGCTCCCGACTATTGTGGAGAACCTCTTCTGCGCACAGCCTGGGTCCAGTCCGTCTGCGGCGACGAGCTTGTGGTGGCTGGTCCGCTGGGCCTGGTCCGGGCCCGCAGGGCCGCCGGCTGCCTGCTCGGACCCGAGCGCGGCGACAAGGTGCTGGTCTATCTTGCGCCCGAAGACTGCCATGTGCTGAGCGTACTGGAAAAACACTCGGACCAGGGCACCCTGCTTCTTCCGGAACACACGGAAGTGGCCGCCGCACAAACGCTCAGTCTCAAGGCGGACAACATGCATGTCTCTTCCAGGACGTGCACCGTCACAGCCGCCCTGGTCCAGCTTACAGGCACCCTGCTGCGGCAGACCTTTGCCAGCGTGCAGACACGAGCCGGACGTCTTGTGCACCAGGCAGGCCGGCACTTTGCCTTTTTCGACCGCCTCTTCACAAGAGTGCGCGACGTTCAGGAAACAGAGGCCGGCCGAGTCCGCCTCAGGGCCGAGGAAAGCCTGCGGGTACGCGCCCGCAACACGGACGTGCGCAGCGAGGAATCCGTCCTTGTGGACGGCCGCACCATCAAGATCGGCTGATTTGCTTCATCCCCTTTCTTTCGAGTCCTGACCATGTTTGCCCTGACCAATACAGGCGGCATGTATACCGCCACTGTTCCCGACGTCTGCAACACGCCCTCGCCCACGGGCGTGATCCCCATGACCTATCCCAACATAGCCCAGGGAACCCTCGCAGACCCGGGGTCTGTCAGCCAGAAGGTCATGATTTCCGGCGGCCTTGCCCTGACGCTCTCCTCCAGAACCCTGCTCTCCAGCGGCGACGAGGCCGGCGTGTCCGGCGGCGTGGCCTCCGGCAAGTTCATCGGGGAAGCAGCCTTCAGCAATGGATCTGCCAAGGTGCGCATTGAGGGCAAGGCGGCTGTGCGGCTTTCGGATCCCACCACCCACAATGCCCGAAACACCATGGGGCTTGCGGCCGCTCCCTCGCAGAGCAAGGTCATGATCTCATGACTGTTCCCAGGCTCTCTGTCCGATCGACGGCGGCCTCTCGTCTCCTGTTCCGGGCAGGCCTCCTTGTCCTGCTGCTGTGCCTGTGTGCGTGCTCCGGCAAAAAGGACCCGTATGCCATGCCCGAGCCCGAGCCTGCCACAAGCCCCCAGACCGTGACCTGGAGCTTTTCTCCCGGCGCCATCACGGTGATCCTTGATGCCGAAAGCGACAGCAACCTCGTAAACGGCGAGCCCCACGTCACAAGCCTCTGCCTCATCCAGGCCCCTGCCCGGGAACCGCTGGAAGCCCTGGCCTCCACGGAGGAAGGCCTGCGCGAGCTTCTGCTGTGCAAGGCCAGACCTCCGGAGCTCTTGTCGGCCTCGCAGTACTATGTGCAGCCGGGCGCCTACCGGGTCTTCCCGATCGATCGCCAGGCTGGCGCGCAATACGTGGCCGTGGTGGCCGGCTTTGACACGCTGACGCCCGAAGGCAGCTTTGCCGTCGTGCCCATCCCCATTCACGAGCAGAAGGAACACTCCTACATCTTCTTTTCCTACATGCTGTACAGCGCCGCCCCGATGAAGCTCTCCGTCGACATCGGCCAGGCCACCATCAGCGCACGAGGAGTCGAACGTGACGATTGAACCGCTTCTCTTCTGGGAACACGGAACCCTGCTCCAGCCACAGCATTTCCAGATCAATGACCGCCACCTGCTGGAAACAGGACAGCTGTGCGCTTCCCTGAGCAGCCCCTACCCCTGGGGGGTGCGCTCCTGCGAGCTCGAGGACGAAGCCCTGAAGACAGGCCAGATCGTCCTGCGTTCCCTGGATGTGCTTCTTCCTGGCGGCGAACACGCCATCCTCGGCCAGAACGCCGTCCTTGCCCCTAAAAACTGCACAGCTGCCTGGACAAGCCCCGATCAACCCATGGACGTCTTTCTGGGCCTGCCGGCCTGGAGGATGGATGCCGCCAACACAAGCATTGTGGCCTCCTTCTCGCCCAGTGCCCTGGACGGCGCCCAGACGCGCTTCGTGGCCCTGCAGGACCCTGCCCCCCGCAGGGAATCCCTGGCTGGCGGCGCCGAAGCGGATGTGCGCTTCATGTACTACAATCTTAAGCTGGTCCTTGCCGGAGAGGAGGACCAGGCACGCATGCCCTGTCTGCCTGTGGCCCGCCTTGTACGGGAAGCTGGCGTTATCCGCCAGGATCCTTCCTTTGTTCCGCCCTGCCTTGACACGGCCGCCTTTCCCCTGCTCGCCGCAAGCCTGAAGAACGTCCGCAATGCCCTGGCCGCCCGCCTGAGCCAGCTGGAAGCCCTCAAGCTGCCGGCCAGGGAGGCCAGGGGAAGCTCGGGACGCACCCCGCTTTCCCTGCAGACCCTGTCCCTCCACTCCATGCTGCAGGTTCTGAGCCGCTACACCCCGCTCCTTGAGCACTATTGCGAGACAGGTCATCTCCATCCCTGGATGCTCTACGGCCTGCTGCGCCAGATTGTGGGCGAGCTCTCCCTGTTCAGCCCGGATGTGAGCGTCCTCGGGCGAACGGGCGACGGCCCTGCCCTGCCGGCCTACAACCATCTTGATCCGGCTTCCTGCCTTGCTGCGGCCTCTGCCCTTGTCTGCAGGCTTGTGGAACTTCTGGCTGCGGGTCCTGCCCACACGCTGCCCATGGCCCGCTCCGGCCATTTCTGGACCTGCCTTGTGCCGGATCACGCCCGCATGGGCTACGACTACTGGCTGCAGATCCGTTCCGAGGACAGGGACTTCCTCGCAAGCCTCGAGCGCAGGGGCCTGCGCTTTGCGCCAGAAGAGCTTCTCAACGACCTGCTGACCCGTTCCCTGCCCGGCGTTCCCCTCACAAGGCAGGATCCGCCCGCAGGCATGCCCAGACGCACGGACACGGCCTGCCTTGCCCTTGACACAGGCACCCCCCTGTGGATCTCCATCCAGGCCACAGGCCGGGCTGCGCTCTTCCTGCCCCAGGCACCAGAGGATTGCAGTGTGCAGCTTGTCCTGATGACGCCGGTCCTCGGTCAGTCTGCCAGCTGATCCGAAAAAGCATGCTGCAGGGCCACATTCCGAAAGACCGTGCCCTGCCCGCAGGCGCTTTACCCCGAATGACGCCCTTCCCGAGAAGGAGTTCCCAAGACCATGCCTACCACTGCGGACCTGTTCACCGCCCTGCGCACGCGTTTTGAACCCATGATGTCCCAGGCCATAGTCGGTGCGGACCTGCTGGCCTTCCGGCCGCCTGCCGAGGCGAGCGATCTGCTGGCACGCCTTGCCCAGGCCATGACCCGCCTCGCAGACAGGGAACAGAGTGCGCCGCCCATAGCAGGCCTGCACGAGAGCCATCTTGCCGCCTGCAGGCTGGCCGCCTGCACCTTTGCGGACGAGCGGCTGCTGAGCCGCCAGGCGGGCTGGCTGGCGCACAGCCTGCAGCTGCACAGGCTCGGATGCAGCGACGGCGGCACACGCTTCTACACGCTTTTGAGCAGCCTGCTTGCCCAGGCGGGACAGCCGGAACCCGCTCCTGCCGCTCCCCTGCTTTCGCATCAGGAGGCGCTGCGCCCCCAATCTGCGAACACGCTCCCCTCTGCCGACAGCCGGCGCATGGTGCTGCTTGCCCGGCGCATGGCGGCCTGTGCAGACGCGCTTGCGCACGACGACAGCCCTGCCGCGGGGCCTGCTTCGGATCGTTGCGCCGAAGCGAGCCTCGCCGTGTCAGCCCAGGCGGCCGCAGCCTTCATGGCGCTCTGTCTTGTGTACGGCTTTCGCGGCGAGCTCTATGCCGCAGGCTCGGCGCCGCTGCTTGAAGAACTGCTCGCTTCCTGCGCGCAGCTTCTGCAGGCCACGGCCCGGACACAGGAGGACATGGACGAAATGTGCCTCTCCAGGCCGCAGCTCCCGGAACGGATTCCCAAGCGTGCCTTCTCCCTGCCCAGACCAGGACCGGCCTTCCTTGCCCTCGTCCCTGTCCTTCTGACAATCCTGTGGTACCTTCTGTGCGCAGGTCTCATCAACAGCCTGGAGCTGCCCTGGGGGAATGTCTGATGGGTCCCTTTTTCAAACGACTGTTCCTTGTACTCCTGGGGCTCGTGCTCCTGGCAGCCCTGCTTGCGGGCCTCTACCTGCTCTCCTGGCATTTCGGCTGGGACGCTCGCACCGTCCTTCTGTCCGTCATCGCTGCCGCAGGCCTCTGTGTCGCAGGCCTTTTCCTGCGCCGCCTTGTCCTGTGGGCGGGACGTCGGCAGTACAAGCGACGCCTGCTCAGGCAGGATCCCGTGCGCACGGCCGACCCTGCACCCGACAGCCTGGCCCCCCTCAAGCGGGCATGGGAAGCGGGCATGAGCCATCCTGGCAGTGCCAGGCTGACACGCCCGCCCCTTGTGCTCGTGCTGGGCACGCGCGAGGGCCAGGCAGAGAGTCTTGCTTCCTGCGCGGCCCCGAGCCTGAACGGGGGCACAGGCGTGCCCCTGCACTGGCACTGTGCCCAGAACCTGACCCTGCTGTGCCCGGATTCTTCGCTCATCACCCTGGAGCAGGACACAGATCGCCAGGCCTGGGACTGGCTTGTGCAGAAACTGTGCTCCGCGCATCCCAAGGAACCGGTCAACGCCTTTGTGGTGGCCGTCTCGGCCCCGGAACTGGCCAGGGTTTGCGGCAACAGCCTTGCTGCAGCCGAAGCAGGCCAGGAACTGAGCCGCCAGGCAGGTCTTTTGCGAGCCCGCATGGAAGATCTGCTGGCCCTGCGCCCGGCCCGCATGGCCCTGCACGTCCTTGTCACGGATCTCGAGCATCTTGAGGGCTTCAACGACTTTTTGCGCAGGCTTGGCACCATCAGCAGGCAGCGCCTGATCGGACTTGAATTCCCCCGCCCGAATCCGGACCAGGATGCGCCCCAGTCGCCGCGGCAGCTTGCCGAAGCGTCCCTGAAGGCAGCCAGGGACCTTCTGGCCGACCTTGTCCTTGTCGAGGCCTGCAGCGGCACGCCTCCGGCGGGCAGGGATCTTGAGCTTGCTTCCACCCTGGGTGGCCTTAAGCAGGGCCTCTCGGCCTTTCTGGAGGCCCTGCTTGTGCCCCATGTGCCGGGCAGGGTGCCCTTTGTGCGCAGTATCCGCCTGACGAGCCTGTACGTTGTGCCCGAAACGGCCCCGCAGCTGCAGACTGCCCCCCTTTCCTCGTCCCTGTCCGATCCGTACACCCAGCCAAGACCCGAAACGGCCGCAGCGCTCCGTGCAGGCCTTCTCCCCGGGACGGACGCAAGCGCGGCACAGAGGCAGCCCGCAAAGGAGGCCTCTATGGGGGGCTCCTTTGCGGAGGGCGTTTTCCCGGACGCGTCCGCACGGCTGGCCTTTTCTGCGGCCACCACTGGTCCCCGGACCGTTCAGGAGCCGATCCCCCTGACAGTGCCCCTGACAGATCCTCTGACGAGGCCTGGAACACAGCCTGTGTCCGGGACCATGAAAACGGACCGATCCGATCCGGCAGCAAGCGCACCGCTGCCTGGCGCACACGCCGTCCTGCAGCAGGAAGCCCGCACCACCCACAGCGATGCGGACAGCACAGGCACACGGTTTGTGCCAGCCTTCGTGCAGGGTCTCTTTGTCCGCATGGCACGCGATCGCGCCCTTTACGAACTCCTGCAGGAGCAGGAGCCCGTCGACTGGAAGCAAATTGCTCTCCCCGGCTGTGCGGGCCTGGCTCTCCTTGCCCTGTGCGCTCTCTTCTCCCTTTCGGCCCTGGACTCCCGCCAGATGCTTGTGCAGGCAGGGCACCTGTGGCAGGAGAGCATGAAGGAGCCTCCGTCGTCCATCCAAAGCCTGCTCGGCCAGGCCCGAACCATCGAATTTCTCAGGGAAGGGGAGAAGGAACGCCTTCTGCCAGGCCTTGGCCTCAATGCCCTGCCAGATGCCCTGGAGCAGACCTCGGGCCTCTTTCTTGACAACATGCAGCCCCTGCTTGAGCAGGCCTTGAGCCTGTGCACAAGCCCCGGCAGCGGACAGCCCGAGACGGCCGGTTCGGCCAGAGATGCCCAGGCAGGAGCAGCCCGAATCCAGGCTGTTTCCTACACGACCATGCAGCGCCTGCTCTGGCTCAGCGAGGTGACCTCGGCCGCCCTTTCGGGCACGCTGGCGCAAACACCCTTTCCCATTGAAGCCCTGCCTTCTTCCGGGCAGGGAACGGCCCAGGCTGCAGACGCCCTGTGGACACCCGATTTCGGGCACCTCTTTGTGACCTGGTGCGCCGTTGCCCCGCGGACCCGCCTGACCAATCTGCACAACAGGCTGCAGGTGCTCTCCAGGAACCGCCTTGGCGGCGACAACGAGGCCGTTTTCCGACATCTTGTCCAGCTTGGCGAAGCACGTGCACCCCAGGGCGACTTTCCCCTCTCCCGCTTCTGGCCCATGACGCCCAGAGGCAGCTCGGGCTTTGCCAGCGTGCCGGCCGTCTACACGCGGGCAGGCTATGAGCGTCTCAGGGAAGGCCTGGAGCAGCTCTCCAGGCAGACCGGCACTCCGTTCCGCGAACAGGCCTTCTGGCAGCGCTATCTCCAGAGCTATGCCGATGTCTGGGCCGACTTTGTGCGCAAGACCGACTCGGCCTGGCTTGTCAGCGACCGCGTGGAGCCCCTGCAGCGCATCAGCGAAACAGGGTCCGGCCTGAACGATCCCCATTTCCGCCTCCTCGCCGCCCTGAGCGGAGAACTGGCACCGCTCTTCGAGGAAGGGGTGGCACCGGCCTGGGCCTCGGAAGTGCGCCTCCTCCATGCGCTCCTGCTCATTGCCGGGCAGAACGGGCATGCTTCGGGCAGCCTGGCCTCCGTCCTCTGGGAGGCCGGCCGGCTTGACCGCAAGGACCTCGACATTCTGCAAGAGGCTGTCCGCGAACGCCGCTCGCTCTCCTTCCTGAGTGCGGCCGTTCAGGCACTGGAAAGCTACCTGGCCGCCCTGGAAGAGCTGCGGGGCACGCTGACAAGCCAGGAAGCAAGCCTGGAACTGGCCTCCATCGAGTTTGGCGGCAAGGACTACGGCGATCCCAAGGGTACGGCCCTCTTCAGGGCCAGGGAGGCCCTGGACAGACTTGGCCGCGCCCTGGGGCACGACAGGCAGGCCAGGCGCTCCCAAATGCCCCTGCCTGCGGGCCTTGTGCTTGTGCAGGGTCCCCTGCGCTTTCTTGAGCATGCCCTGATCTGCAATGCCGGCCTGGCCCTGCAGCATCTGTGGGAAAGCGAAGTCCTGCCCCAGGCCATGCTCCTGCCGAGCGAAAACGGCCTTGAGCCCCTGTTCGGCGAAAAGGGGCTGGTCACCCTCTTTGTCGCCCAGCATGCCCGCCCCTTTGTCACCCGCACTGTCGGCGCCTACACTCCGAAGGCACGCCATGGCGTGCGCTTCCCCCTGGCCGACGACTTTCTCGGCTTCATGCAGGAAGGACAGGCTGCCCAGGCCAACCCCCTGCGCGAATCCTACGACCTGAAGATCCACACAAGCTCGCCCAGCACCAATCCCGATGCGGCCGAACTTCTGCAGTACTACCAGCTCTCCCTGCTCTGCAAGAAGGGCACGCAGACCGTGCGCAATGCCAACTATCCCAATGAGGCCACCTTTGCCTACGAGCCGCAGAACTGCGGCCCGGCCCGGCTGGAACTGAGCTTCCCCTCCCTGAAGCTTGTCCACGAATACGGCGACTTCCAGCAGTTTTTGCAGGACTTCAGTCTCGGGGAACGCATCTTTACCCAGGCCGACTTTCCGACGCAGAGTGATCGCATGGAGCGCCTCAGAATCAGGCAGGTGACCCTGCGCATCCTTGTGGACGAGGCCAGTACCGTCCTGACAGCCTTTGGCGGGGAACTGCTCCTGCCCCAGCGCATTGTCAGCGTCTGGTAGGCAGAACACGGCCTGAGCCTTTCTGCCTGTCCCGGCTGTCCCTGTCTTCCCCAGGCCTGGGCCTTGTCCTGGAGGCCCTGCTTCCCGACGCCGGTCCCTCTGCCCCTCCGCCATTCCCTTCCCGTCAGACCTGCACGGAGTCCCTTTCATGAACAAGCGCCTTCACAGCACCTACTTCCAGCTCTTTCTGGTCTGGCTGGCCCTCTTTTCCGTCATGGCCTGCATGACCCTGCAAAGCACGGACTGGTCCCCGCAAAAGCCCGTGCCAAGAAAGCCTCTGCCTGTGGCCGTCAGCGAACCTGCGCCGGCCCCTGTGCCCGTGCCGGCGCAGGTTGTCGAACCGCCCGCTCCTGCCCCGGAACTGCCCCTGCTCGCCCAAGGCAAAAAGCAGGGCACAGGCAGCCTTGGCACCCCGGTAGCCCAATGGGACAGTGCGGCCTCACGGTTCACGGTCACCATTCCCTACCAGGGGACGCTCGGAGAATACACAAGCTTCCTCTTCGACAAGGTCGCTTCGGCCTGCTTCGATCTGCACGGCACCTGGACTGCGCGTGCACAGACCATACAGGTGCGCGGCAAGCAGACAGGCTGTCCCGTGCAGCTCATCCAGACAGGCCAGCACGGCACCTTTGTACGCATCTCCCTTGTCGGTCGGCCCCTGCCCCGCCGATACATACGCTACACGCCCACAGAGCTGCAGATCATCATGGAGAAGGAAGAGAGCGCCCCTTCTGCCGGCACAAAAGCCGCCACGCAGCCTGCCGCTCCGGGCACACAGGCCGTGCCTGCCCCGGACAGGGTGCCCAATCCGAACATTCTGGCACAGCCTGCCCGCTGAAGAGTCCAGGAGCACTGCCATGGAAGGAACCCGCCTGCTTGAACGCATTCGTGCCATGGCCAGGGATCCGGAGGATCGGAAGGCTGCGGATGTGGAAACCCTGCAGTCCTCCATTCTCAACCACCTGAGCCGCATGCTGAATACCCGCCAGGGCTCCAGCGTCATTGCCAGCGATTACGGGGTGCCCGACTTCTCGGCCCTGTGCACGGCTCCCAATGCCGGAAACGTGGCGCTCATCGAAAAGGCCATCACGGAAGTGGTACAGCGCTACGAACCGCGGCTGCGCAACATCACCGTGCATTTCAGCGAGGACAGGGACGAGCCGCTGAAAATGCGCTTTACGCTCTCCGCAGAGCTGAGCGATGTGGAGAGCGAGGACAAGGCTGTCGTCTTCCAGACCGTGCTCACGCCCAACGGCCGCATCAGCATACGCAGGCAGCAGGCACCCGTCTCCTGAACGAAGGGGGCTTGGCGCCCAAAAGGAACGTGCCCGTCCCAGGAGGCAGCAGGACCAGGGGAACATGCGCCTGCGGCCCCTTGGGGGAGCATCCTGCGAAGGGCCTCTGCTGGCTGCCCTTGGCTTTCCCGGCCGCTGTCCACACAACCCCGACCACGTCTTTTCGACACACCTTTCCGAAACACCTTTCCGGAGGATCCCTTGGAGCTCATACACTGCACGAAGGATGAGGCACGCTTCGCACGCAAGACCCTGGTCTACAAAATCGAGGGCGCCCTGGACGGACTCGAGGCAGAAAACTTTCTCAACAGTCTTCTTGCGGCCTATGATCCTGGCGAAGCCGCGGCCCTGGTCCTGTGCTGCGAGGACATGCCCTATCTCACTAGCAGCGGCCTGCGCTCCATCATGACCATCGGCAAGACACTGCGCAGGGACAAGGCACCCCTTGTGGTGTGCGGCCTGAAGGATCTGGCCCTGGAAATCTACACAAGTTCCGGCTTTGCCACCCTCTTTCCCTCTGTGGCAACTCTGGACGAGGCAAGGGAGATTGTGGAGGGCGCCCAGTGAAGCAGTACCAGTGCCCGGCCATTCCGGAAAACCTGCGCCCCGTGCTCTCCGTGGTCGGCGAGGAAATGATCGCCTGCGGCACGGAGACGGGCCTGCGGCAGCGCATCTTCGTCATTCTCGAAGAACTGTTCAACAATGTGGCGCTCCATGCCTATGCCGATCGCAGCAGCCCGGGCCCGGTGATCATCACCCTGCTGGCCGACATGGACAGTGTGCAGCTGCAGCTGGCCGATCAGGGCGTGGCCTTCAACCCCCTTCTCGTGGACGACACAAACCGCCTCCTCCGCCTGGAGCAGATGGAAGAGGGCCATGAAGGCATCTTCCTTGTCAAAACCCTGGCAAGCCAGGTGGACTACGAGCGAGAAGACGGCTGGAACAGGGTGACTGTCCTTGTCCGTTCCTGAACGCCCCTTGGGACCGGCACAAACGCCAGCCCAAAAAACGGCAGGGAAGGCGCTCCTTCCCGCAAACAACGCAGCATCAAGGGGCCAGGCCCCCTGCAAGGAGTGTGTCTTGTCTCTGTCTGTCCCTGCCCCGCATGCCCGGGATCCTGAAGTTTCTTCTGCCGCGCAAGACGGCACGCTGTCCGCATCCAGCCAGGAGCCGGGCGCATCCTGTGCACATTCAGAACACGAGAGCGCGGAGCTGCGCACACAGGCAAGGGAACTCCTCTCCGAGGCCGAACGGCTTGCCAAAAGCCGCAGCCCCATGCTGGGGCAGGCCCTGATCCACCTGGCAGAAGCCTCTGCCTGCATGGAAGAGGTCGCCCTTGCGGACATCGCTGAGGAACTGCTGGCAGAAATCGACGAGCTGCTCTCAGACCAGATCAACGTCCTTTTGCACGATCCGTCCTTCCAAGCCCTGGAGAGTGCCTGGCGCGGCCTGCGCTTTCTGGTGGACCGCATTCCTGCGCAACACAACATTGTCCTGCAAATTCTAAACGTCTCCAAGGACGACCTGCGCACGGACTTCGAGGACGCCCCGGAGATCATCCGCTCGGGTCTGTACTTTCATGTCTATGTCTCCCAGTACGGCCAGTTCGGCGGCGAGCCAGTGGGCGCCCTCATCGGCAACTACAGCTTTGACAGCCGACCCGAGGACATCCGCCTGCTCGCCAGCATTGCCGCCGTGTCCGCCATGGCCCACGCCCCCTTCATTGCCGCGGTGGACAAGGGCTTCTTCGGCATAGATTCCTGGGAGGAGCTGCCCAACCTGAGCGATCTGCACGCCCTTTTCGAAATGAGCCAGTATGCGGCCTGGCGATCCTTCCGGACCTGTCCGGATGCCCGCTATGTCGGCCTGACCCTGCCCAGGTTTTTGCTCAGGGCGCCCTACGGGCCCGAGGCCCAGGCTGTCTCCTCCTTCCGCTTTACCGAGGATGTGGAGGATCCGGCCTCCTTCTGCTGGGGCAACACGGCCCTGGCCTTTGCCTCCCGCCTTGCCGAAAGCTTTGCCAGGTACCACTGGTGCGTGAACATTGTGGGCCAGGAAGACGGCGCCGTCAGCAACCTGCCGACCTATTATTACGAGAGCATGGATGTCATCCAGAAAAAGATTCCCACCGAAGTGCTCATTTCCGAACAGCGGGAATTCGAGCTCTCCGAGGAAGGCTTCATTGCTCTGACCCTGCTCAAGGGCGCGAGGAACTGTACCTTCTTCTCCGCCGTTTCCTGCCAGGCCCCCCTGCAGGATCACGACACCCCGGACAGTGTCTACGTGCTCAGCTACACTCTTTCGAGACAGCTCCCCTATCTCTTTCTCATCACCCGCCTGGCCCACTACATCAAGGTGCTCCAGCGCGAGTACATAGGCAGCTGGAAGGGAGCACAGGAGCTTGAGAGGGAACTGAACCGCTGGATCAGCCAGTACGTCACGGCCATGGCCTCGCCGGATCTGGAAACACGCTGCAGGCGCCCCTTCAGCGCTGCAGAGATCCGGGTCCGGGAAACGGATCACGACATCGGCTGGTACACCGTGGAACTGAAGGTTCAGCCGCACTTCAAGTACATGGGACTAAGCTTTACCCTGGCCCTGACCGGCAAGCTGGACAAGACGCACTGACAGCGGGCCGCGCCTGTGCCCCCTGTACGTTCCTCCGACAGTTCCTCCGGCCGCTCATGCTGCTGCCCCCTTCCCAAGGATCCTCAATGAGTCTCCGTCTCCGCCTGACACTTCTTGTCGTCATCTCCATGCTGCTTTCCTCGGGGCTTGTCCTCTGGCTCTCCTGGGAACAGATAGGCAAGGAGATGCTGTCCGAGAAGGTTCGCAGCCTTTCTGCCCTTATGCAGCAGGAAGAAGAACGACTGCTCGACAGTGTGGAGAACTACCTCTCCAGGAAGGTGCAGATTGTTCTGGAACGCAAGGCCTACATGCGCACTGCCACGGAGCGGACCCTGCAGCTTGTCACCTCCCTGCGCAGCATGCAGGAAGGTTCGGACACAGAGCGTCTCCTCGCGGAGCTTCGCAAACATGCCCCCCTGTTTCAGGGAACTGACGCGATCGGCATGCCGTTGGCCTCGGGTCAGCGGCCGCCCCTTGACATGGAGCTTGTCCGGGTGCCGGATCTGCTTGCAGGAAAGCCTGCACGACTCGGCCTGCAGGCCGGATTCCGGGATCTCAAGCAGCAGTCCGTGGCCGATCTCCTGGACAGCCTGCCCGACAGCGGCCAGTTTCTGGTCCTGAACCTGCCAGGCGAAAACACTGTCCCCCTGCCGGGAACAGGCGGCACGATCCTGCCTGCGCAGAATCTTGCAGGCAAGAACAGCATGCTCTGTCTCCTCATGCCGGTACGCAGCGAAAGGAACGGCCCGCCAGGGGAACTCCTTGTCTCCACGCTGTCGCTCAGGGATCTGGAAGACCAGTCGCTCCAGTTCAGGCAAAAGCTGCTCCTCGAGACCTATGAGCGCTACCTTGACTTTGCGACAGACCTCTTCGGAGCAAGCATTCTGGACAGCAAGGGCACTCTTCTTGCCACAACCATGCACAGCCCCAATCCCGTGCCGGACGAACTGCGCAAGACACTGCGCGCCAGAGGCGAAAAGGCACGCTTTTTCACTCAGATCCTCCCCGGAACAGAACAGGGCGATCTGCTCTGCGCGATCAGATACATAGACTGCCTGGACTGGATTGTCCTCATGCAGGTGCCCCTGGACAACGTGACCAGAGCCGTGGACACCCTGTTCACGAAGTTTGCCTGCCTGTCCCTGTTCCTGATTCTGGCTGCCCTGGGCATCAGCGTCTCCTTCCTTGTCAGAACACTTCGTCCTCTTGAGCTGCTCACGCGCAAGTCCCGACGCATCGCCGCCCTGGACTTTCACGCCCCGCATGCCCTGGAACGCATCAGGAGTATTGCGGAACGAAGCGTCGACATGGAGCGCAGGGACGAGCTTGGCGAGCTGTCACGCGCCTATGCGACCATGGGCCATGCCCTGGCGGACAACATCAGCATGCTCATGAAGGAAACGGCCGACAGGGAGCGCCTGAACAGCGAGCTCAAGGCAGCCCGCGAAATACAGATGGGCATGCTGCCCCCGGCCGCCGACCTGGACCGCCTGTGCAGCCACGAGGCCTGTGCCTGCCTGTGCCCGGCCAGGGCCGTCGGTGGCGATCTCTACGATGCCTTTGAACTGATGGACGGCCGCATTGCCTTCATCATCGGCGATGTCTCCGGCAAGGGCATGCCGGCAGCCCTGTTCATGTCCATGACCGTGACCCTTTTGCGCTGCGTGCTGGAAAACGAGCCCGATGCGGCCGTCGCCATGACCAGGGTGAACAACCTGATCGAAGCGCACAACCCGGGCACCATGTTTGTCTCGCTCCTTATTGTGCTCCATGATCCGCAGACAGGCGACCTCGCCTATGTCAACGGCGGCCATTGCGTGCCCTGCGTGCGCAGCCTGGACGGATCGGTCCGCAGCCTGGAAGGCCTGAGCGGACCTGTGGTCGGCGCCATGCCCAATCTCAGATACCAGCGCTTCGAGGGCAGGCTTGAACCAGGAGAGCTGCTCGTGCTCTACACGGACGGCGTCACCGAGGCACGCGACGAGAAAGGCGCCTTCTTCGGCCTCCAGGGCCTCAAGCAGACGCTCGCACACCTGCAGGACACGGAACCTGCCCGCGCCCTGCAGGATATTGTGCAGGCCGTGCAGGCCTTTGCGGGCACAGCCCCGCAGCACGACGACATTACCCTACTCGTCCTGCGCAGGCCCGAATCAGCCGCGCCGGGCAGTGACCAGAAGCTTCACGACACAACCTGCGGCACGGCCGCAGCCGTCACAGAACGCGCACGCGAAAGGGGGACCGACAAGTCATGACCCTTCCCGACACACTGTCTTCCCGCAGGCAGCAGACAGGCCCTGTGGCCACAGTCCTCTGCCTGCTCCTTCTGATCTTCCCACTGAGCTTCCCCCTGCCCTGCCAGGGCGCAGACACGGCACCTCTCCCTGCAGACCGGCCCCTGCGGGCCATCTACTGGGAAGGCGGTCCCTTCTATGATCACAAGTACATCCTGCAGGGCCTGGCCTTGGGGCTCTTCAGGCGCGGGCTGACGGCTTCGGCAGCCGTGCCCCTGGCAGCGGACCACAACACGCAGCCCATGTGGCAGTGGCTGAGCGCGCATGCCTCGGGCAAGATACAGTTTCTTGCCGACGGCTACTATTCCTCGCAGTGGCACAAGGAGCGCAGGGCCACCATCCGCACAGCCATTGCCCGGCGCGTCTCCGAGGTCCGGGATGTGGATCTTGTCATTGCCTTTGACACCTGGTCTGCCCAGGATGCCCTCAAGCTCAACCTGAACATTCCGGTCGTTGTCTGTTCCGTCACCACCCTGGACGAATCGGGCCTTGGGACCGCCCTGGCGGGCAGAACGGACCACAGCATCGCCATCGTGCACGAAAGGGATCATGTCTACAGACAGGTCCAGGTCTTCTGGAACATCTTCGGCTTCTCCAAACTCGGTGTGGTCTACGAAGACACCCCCTCGGGACGCAGCCTCGTCGGCCTGGAGGAACTGGAACGGGCCGCCAGGGACTTCAATTTCTCCCTGGTACGCTGTACAAAAAGCCTGGTCGGCGAGGATGCCACTGTTGCCCGGCACAGGCGTGCGCTCTGTCACAAAGAGCTCGTGCGCAAAGGCGCGGAAGCGGTTTTCCTCACCTACAGTCTGGGCCCCCTGCAGGAGCAGGAGCAGGACATGCACGACGTCCTTGAACCCCTTCTTGAGGCCGGCCTGCCCACCTTTTCCGAGCAGGGAGGCCGGGAAGTCGCTTCAGGCGCCCTGCTCAGCTCGGGCAAGACCGATCAGCGGGAACTTGGCCTCTTTGCAGCCGATCTTCTCGACAGGATGATCCACGGCACACCGGTCCGGGAACTGGACACTACCTTTGTCTCTTCAGGCAGCATGCTCGTCAACCTGAAAACGGCCGCCCGCATCGGCTGGGATCCTCCGCTGGAGGTGCTGGCCACTGTTGATGCCTTTGTGGACGACACAAGGGATCTTGATTCCGTCCTGTACTAAAGCACCCAGCCCTGCCCGGACAGCAGCCGTTCCCCTTCCCCACGCTTTCGCAGGGGCCCTTGCGCAGGCCCCTTTCTTCAGGATGCATCATGGACGTCTCACTTCTTCTTGCTCCCATTTCTGCCGACAGTCCTGCCGGAGCCGATGCCCGCTACGAACCGGAATACGCGGCCCTTCTGGAAGAGGTGGAAAAACTCAATTCCATTACCCGCTCTCAGGAGTGCAACTGGCACGTCATCGAGGAGATGGGCCAGGCCGTCCTGTCCGCAAGGGCCAAGGACTTCCAGGCCGGATGCTACCTGGCCTATGCCCTGACCCATGAGCACGGGCTGGAGGGCATGGCCGACGGGGCAGCCCTCCTGCAGGGGCTTGTGGCCGAATACTGGGAGAGCGGTTTTCCTGTGCTGCGCCGCATCCGCGGCCGCATCAATGCCCTGCAGTGGTGGCAGGAGCGAACCGAGGCCGCCCTGGATGCGGAGCTTGCCGACACAGGCAGGCTTCATGATCCGGACCTTGTCCAGCGCCTGGCCACGGCCGTCCGGGCCCTGGACACAAGTCTTGCCGAAAAGCTGCCGGACCTTCCCTCCCTGCGCAATCTGCTGGACCGGATAGAGCGCCTGCCCCTGCAGGCCGTGGCCGCAGCACCAGAGCCCCGGCCGGTTCAGGAACCGGAGACAGTGCAGCCGCAGGCCCAGATACAGGCAGCCCCTGTTCAGCAGCCCCAGGCCCCTGCCCAGCCTGTGGCCCCGACCGCAGCAACAGCCCCCTCCGAACGCCTGGCCGCTCCGGCCCAGCTTTCGGACAATGCGAAGGAAAACCGGCAGGCCTTCTTTGACTATGCCCTGTCCCTGGCCGAGATGGAGCGCCGGGAAGACCCGACGGATCCCCTCTCCTGGCAGATCACGCGCATGAGCCGCTGGGGCCGTCTGCGCACCCTGCCACCCAGCCAGAACAAGAGGACCTCCATTGCGGCGCCCATGGAAGAGCAGCGCACAGCTCTCGCCCGTCTCATGGACTCCGGCCGCTACGAGCAGGCGGCCCTGGCGGCAGAGAGTCTGTGGCCCGGACACTGCTACTGGCTGGATGCCCAGTACCTCATTGCCACCTGTCTCAAAAATCTTGGCAGTGCCTATGAGCAGGTGCGCATTGTGGTCTGCGCCGAGTGTGCCCAGCTTGTGCACAGGCTGCCTGGCCTGGAGGAGCTCTCCTTTGACGACGGCCTGCCCTTTGCCGGCAAGGAAACAAGGCAGTGGCTGGCGTCCCTGACCAGCGCGCAGGGGCAGGGCCGGGAAGAAAAGAACGACCCGGCTGCAGAGACCATAGCCCAGGCCCGCACGCTCTTTGCCTCGGAGCAGAAAGTTCAGGCACTGGATCTGCTGGACGAGACTCTTGCCCGTTGCACGGACACGGAAGCCCGCCTGCGTCTGCGCCTTGAGCAGTGCCGCCTGCTGCTGCGCGCCCAAGAAGCCCTGGCAGCCACGGTCCTGGCCGAAGAGCTGCTCGAGGAGGTCAGAAGGCTCTGCCTTGAGGCCTGGTCGAAGGATCTGGCCCTGGACATTTTGCAGACGGCCCAACAGGCCTATGCCACAGAGGGCAGCAGGGAAGCCATGGAACACAGTGCCCGGGTGCGCCGGCAGCTGGTGCGCTTGCGGCCTTCCGCTCTGCTCTGAAAAAGGGCCTGTCCCCCTGCAAGGGGAAGGCACTCTTTTTGGCAAAAGCCTTTTTTCTGCTCCGCCTTTTCTGTGCCTTTTGGTCCGGGAAGGAGGGAGCAGTCTTCATTTTTCCCTGTGCAAGAGAGGAAACGGGGCCATGCAGCGCACCTCCTGCCGCCTTCTGTCTCGGGACGTGAAGGCAGAAGGCGCCTGTGCCTGAAGGGAGCCCTGATCCAGGCATTTGACCGAGCCTCACTCGCCTGCGCATGCCCCATTCGCAAGAGTGGGGCAAGCAGGCGCCGTTCCGCCTGTTTCTGTTCCCATGGCTGATGAGCTGATGCAATTTTTGTGTCCGCTCTTGAGGGGGACGCAGTCACGTCGTTTCCGAGCGTCTGCCTGGGCAGTACTCAGAGCAGAGGTGTCATCAAGACAGGCTTCGCACGTGCTTCCCACGTGCTTTCAGGGAGGGGCACTGCGAGAGTGTGCCTGAGCCTGGACATGCCTGTGCGCGCACTCTGTGACCGAAACAGGGCACGGCTCGCAGACAGAAGAGACCGCATCAGCTTCGCTCTGAATTTTTTTTGGCTCTTCGGGGGTATTTGTGGGTAAGGGCCCCAATCCCCTCATGGGGCTTCTCTCCAAGTAGTCTTTCCATCTCTG